>CAZSSU010000030.1:791-9110 GCA_964609415.1 uncultured Christensenella sp.
CGACATCAACTTCGCCAATGAAACGGTGTCCAACCCCATGCGCGGGGCTGGCGGCATCATCCTGACCCTGCTGCGGCTGTTTGGCGGGCTGCTGGCAAGCCTGGGCTTCGCGGGGCTGATAGCCACGCTGTCCCCCTGGTTTATGCTGGGGATGGTTATGCTGTTTGCGCTCACCTTCATGCTGAGCCACCAGGCAGACCGGATAGAGGCTGACAGCTGGGATGAATACCAGGGGCCGGAGCGCCGATGGTATCAGATAAACACCGTGGCCCAGGACGCTGCCTATAAAAAAGACATTCTGCTTTATGAAACAAGCCCTTTGATCATCCGCTATATGCAGCATTTCCGCGCCCAGATGATGGACATCATGGAAGGGGTCAGCAAAAAGCGCCTCCGCCTGGAAACCTGGGTCTGCCTGCTGAACCTGCTGCGGGACATCGGCCTGTTTGCCTTTATCATCCAGCGTTTTTTGGCAGGTTCGCTTGATTCGGGCGGCTTTTTCCTGTATTCCTCGGGCTTGGCCGGGTTTATGACCGTGGCCCAGGCCGCCATGACCGATATTTCCGCCATCCGGCGTGAAGGGGAGCGCTTTGCCGCCTATATCCGCCTGGTGGACGGGAAGAAAGCAGAGGAAGCGATGGCAAAGTCCCCAGTCCCCACCGGGACGGGCGCCTTGGTGCTGGAAAACGTCTCCTTCCGCTATCCCGGCGCGCCAGAAGATACGTTAAAGAACATCTCCCTCAGCCTGCCGCCTGGGCACAAGCTGGCCCTGGTGGGGGAGAATGGCGCGGGGAAGAGCACGCTCATCAAGCTGATTTGCCGGCTTTACAGGCCTTCAAACGGGCGCATCACCCTGGACGGGGTGGACATCTGGGATATCCCTGAAGGGGATTATTTCAGCCGCCTGGGGGTGGTGTTTCAGGATGCGATGATTTTGCCTTTCAGCCTCAAAGAAAACGTGTTGATGGGGGAAGCCTGGGATAAGGCGCGCTACCAGCAGGTGATGGCACTTTCTGGCCTTGATAAAATCGCGGATGAGTTGCCCCAGGGGGATGAAAGCAGCCTGATGAGGGTGCTGGATGACATGGGCGTGGACCTCTCCGGCGGTCAGAAGCAAAGCCTGTTCCTGGCCCGGGCGCTGTATAAAAACGCGGAGGCGCTGCTGATATTGGATGAGCCCACCGCTGCCCTGGATTCCCTGGCGGAGCGGGCTTTGTATGAGCGCTATGGCGCTATGGCACAAGGCAAATCCAGCATTTTCGTCTCCCACCGCCTGGCCAGCACCCGGTTTTGTGATACTGTGCTGTTCTTAAAGGATGGCGCTATTCTGGAGGAGGGCAGCCACGAGGCGCTGATCGCCCGGGGCGGGGAATACGCGGCGCTGTTTGACATCCAGGCCAAATACTACCGCGAGGAGGAAGGCCATGCTTAAATCCCTGCGCTATATGCTAAGGCTTGCTATGCCCGCCGCCCCCGGCTACGGATTGTGGCAAATGCTGTCGGTGCTGGCCACGGGGCTTTCGCCGCTGGTGAATATCTATGTCCCCAAGTTGATTCTGGATGAATTGCTGGGCCTTCGCCGCCTGCCCGCCCTGATGCTTTATGTGGGGGTGATGGCGGGGTTGAACCTGCTGTTCAGCCTGCTGCGCAGCGTCTGTCGCCAGCGCCTGGGGCTGGGCATGGTGCGCATGTTCCATCAGATGAGTAACCTCATGGACCAAAAGGCCATGCACCTGCCTTACGCGGAAGGCGAAAAGAAATCCACCCTGGATTTGCTGGAGCGGGCAGACCATGGCAGCTATGCGCTGTATGATCTGGACATTCACCTGTCCCAGGCTGGCGGTGCCATCATCAGCCTGATGGGCAGCCTCATCATGATCCTGGCTTATGACTGGCGCTTCCTCTTTCTGGCGCTCATCCCCAACCTGCTGGCCCTGCCTTGCTTCAGGCGGATCAAGAAATTGGAGGAGGACAACGCCAGGCGCGGCGTGCCTGAGAACCGGGCCTTCCGCTATTTCCTGAATGTGGCGGGGGACTACCGCTGGGCCAAGGATTTGCGGCTGTTCAAGGGCCAGGGTTTGATGCTGAGCAAAGCCCAGGCGGTGATGGACAAGATCCTTGCCATCAACCACAGCTTTTTCACCAAGAGCGGCTTTTGGAATGGGCTGGTCAGGGTCATCATTGAGGGGCAGACTGCGCTGATTTTCATCCTGCTGGGCCTGGCACTGGCGGCTGGCCGCGTCACGGCGGGGGTGTTCACGCTGCTGTATGGCGCCTGCCGCCAGTTTGGCGAGGCGATGAATACCCTCCTGCGCGTAGGCACGGAGCTGATCACCATCGATGTTAACCTGAAGCCACTGGAAGCGGTGATGGCCCTGCCCGAAATGGATATGCGGCTTGATGAGCAGCTGCCTCTGGATGTGGAAGAAGCGCTTAACAAAGCCCATGCCGGGCAGGTGGATTTAGCCATCCGTGACCTGGTGTTCCAGTACCCAAGCGGGGATAAGCCAGTCTTAAACAGCCTTAACCTTGATATCAAAACCGGGGAAACCCTGGCCCTGGTGGGGCGCAATGGCTCTGGCAAGTCCACCCTGGTAAAGCTGCTGTGCAGGCTTTACGCGCCCACCGCAGGCAGCATAACCTTAAACGGCGTTGACATTGCCCGCTTTCCCCTGCCGTTATACTACCGCCTGCTGGCGCCCACCTTTCAGGATTTTAAGCTGCTGCCCTTCAAACTGTCAGAAGCCATGAGCGGCCAGGCGGCGGGCACACTTTCAGAGGAGGAGAAGGCCAATCTGAAGCAGGCCCTTCATCAGGTGGGCATGGGGGATTGGCTGGCAGCCCAGCCCCAGGGCCTGGATAGCCCCCTCACCAAGAGCCTGGATGCCCATGGAATTGTGCCCTCCGGCGGCCAGGAGCAGAAGCTGGCGCTGGCCCGCTCAGTGTATCGCGGTGGCAAGCTCCTCATGATGGATGAGCCCACCGCCGCCCTGGACCCCCGGAGTGAGGAAGAGGTCTTCCGCCAGATGCTGGCCATCACCCGGGGGCAGACTGCGCTGTACATTTCCCACCGCCTCTCCAGCACCCGATTTGCCGGCCGCATCCTGGTGATGGATGGGGGACAGATCATTCAGGAGGGGAGCCACCCCCAGCTTATGGCGCAAGCTGGCCTCTACCAGCAGATGTTCTCTGCCCAAGCCCAGCAATATCAAAGCCAGTAGCCCTTGCATTTTCCCTGTTTTTTCTTGACAGGCAAGCCCCTTAAATCCTATAATTTGACCGCGAAAAGGGTTGATTTTCCGCAAGCAACCCTTTTTTCTATGGGAGGAGGAATAGGCATGGATCAGGCAAAGCGTGAGGCGATTATCCGCCGGGTGAAAGACGAAGGGGTGCGGTTTATCCGCCTGCAGTTTACAGATATCTTCGGCCAGATGAAAAATGTGACCATCACCGCCTCCCAGATTGAAAAGGCGCTGGACAACGAGATGGCCATTGACGGCTCCTCCATTGAGGGCTTTGTGCGCATTGAGGAAAGCGACATGCGCCTCTTCCCGGACCTGGACAGCTTTTCCCTGTTGCCCTGGCATGAGGATGGGGTCAAGGTGGCCCGGCTCATCTGCGATGTGCATAATCACGATGGCAGCCCCTTCGCCGGGGATCCCCGCTATGTCTTAAAACGCGCCATCCAGGAAGCGGCTGACATGGGCTATACCTGCAATATCGGGCCTGAGCTGGAGTTCTTCCTGTTCCACCTGGATGAAAAAGGCCGCCCCACCACCCACACCGGGGATGAGGCGGGTTATTTTGACCTGGGCCCCCTTGACCGGGGGGAGACCGCCCGGCAGGATATCTGCCTGGCGCTGGAGGACATGGGCTTTGAGATTGAAGCCTCCCACCATGAGCTGGCAGGCGGGCAGCATGAAATTGATTTCAAGTACGCCGGTGCCCTGGAAACCGCTGACCGCATCATGACCTTTAAGCTGGCCGTGAAAACACTGGCCCAGCGCCATCACCTGCACGCCACCTTCATGCCCAAGCCCATCTTTGGCATCGCGGGCTCAGGCATGCATGTGAATATTTCCCTCAACAAAAACGGGGAAAACGCCTTCCACGACCCCAAGGGCAGGCTGGCCCTGTCAAAGGATGCCTATGCTTTTATCGCGGGGCTATTGGCGCATGTGCAGGGCATGGCCGCCATCACCAACCCCCTGGTCAACTCCTACAAGCGCCTGGTGCCTGGCTTTGAAGCGCCCTGCTACCTCTCCTGGTCGGTCACCAACCGCAGCGTGCTGGTGCGGGTGCCGGCGGCCCGGGGCCCGCGGACCAGGCTGGAGCTGCGCAGCCCTGACCCTTCCTGCAACCCCTATCTGACGCTGGCGCTGTGCCTTCGGGCCGGGCTTGACGGCATCGCCAAGGGGATGAAGCCCCCGGCGGAGATTCCGGAAAACATCTTTGCCATGCCCCCTGAGAAGCGGGCAGCCAAGAATGTGAAGAGCCTGCCTGCCTCACTCAAGGACGCCCTGGTGTACATGCAAGAGGATGCCCTGGTGCTGGACACCCTGGGCGAGCATGTGTGGACCCATTACCTCAGGGGCAAGCAAAAGGAGTGGCATGAGTACGCCACCCGGGTATCCAGCTGGGAAGTGGATAAATACCTGGTGATGTACTAATCGCATAAGGAATCCTGAGCGCCTGGCCTGTCCAGGCGCTTATTCATATGCTGTTTATTTCGATTCATCACAGAATTGTTGCAATTATGATAATAAAAGGTTACAATACACCCCGAAGCCGACATCGGCAGTGAGAAGGCGGTGAACGTAGTGACCGAGCTATTCCAAAACTTAAGCGGCAGCCTGATCAGCCTGCTAATCTATGGCGCCATCGCCATCAGCCTGGTGCTGGGGTTTACCAAGTGTGTGATCCCCCTGCGCAGGCTGGCGCGCTGTTTCCGCAAAGCCATCCACAACCTGGCGGTGTTCAAGCCCCAGGAATCCGGCAGGCCTGACTGGCAGGACGCCCTGTTTCTGGGCAAGCCCATGCGCAGGCAGTGGGCACGGTTTCTGGTGAACGCGGAGCAGCTGGACCAGAGAGGCCTCAGCTGTGATGTGGAGGACTACATCAACGACCAGGAGATTTTCCCGGAGTATGCCCATTTGCAGCTTTCAGAGGTTATCCCGGGGCTGCTCACCTCGCTGGGCATCCTGGGCACCTTTATCGGCCTGATGCGGGGCCTGGGGGAACTCGACCTGACCAGTGCTGAGCGCACCATGTCTTCCATCACCACCATGATTGGCGGCATGCGCTTTGCCTATGGCACCTCCATCGCAGGCCTGGCAGCCTCCCTCGTTTTCAATGTGTTTTTCCGCGCAGCTCAGGGGGCCGCCACCAGCGCCCTGGACGATTTTAACGAAGCCTTCGCCGACGCTGTGATGCAGCGGCCGCTGGATGACCAGGTGCGCACCACCTGCTACCTGGAGGATCAGGCCCTGTTCCTCAACGGCGCCTTTGGTGATATCAATCACAAGCTGGAAACCGGCATTGGGGTGGCGATTGACCGGGCATTTGCCCCCATCGGTCAGAATATGAACGCCTTTATCATGGCGGAAACCCAGACCCAGGTGGATGGCCTCAACCATATTGTCAATGAGTTTGTCTCCCACCTGAACCATTCCCTCAATGGGCAGTTCATGCAGCTGGCAAAAACCATGTCTCAGCTCAACCAGGCCCAGACGGTGAGCATTGACTCGGTGAACCACGCCATGAGCGCCGCTGATACCATCATGGACAGCATCCAGCGCACAAGCCTGGTGACCCAGACGGTCATCGACCGATTTGACGGCTATATTGAGGAACTTAGCCAGGCCCAAAGCGGCAGCGCTGAGGTGTCCAGGCAGACGGCGGAACTGCTCTCCGGCATGCACGATGATTTGAAGGCGCAAAATGAGCGCTACAAAGCCCTCCAGGCTGCTCAAAGCGAGCTGGGGGACCAGATGCAGCAGTATGCTTCCTGGTCGGGGCGGGTGCTGGAGGCGGTGGAGAAGCAAAGCGACAAAGCCGCTGAGCGCAGCCATGAAGTGGCCAATGAAATGTCCAAATCCAGCAAACTCCTTCAGGACAGCTATACCAGCTTTGTGGAAAACATCTCCACAGGCCTGGCGCGCACCATGGGCCTTTTTGAGGAGAACATGCGCGACATGACCCAGGAGATGGTGGATCAGCTCAAAAAAGTAGCGGAAGCCGCGGGCGGTGACCCCGGCGCGATTGACCTTAAGCAGTTTGGCCGCGTGCAGCAGGCCCTGTCCGATATGACCCAGGCCCTGGGCCGCGCCACCAAGGCGGCTGAACGCATGGCAGAGGGCGCCTAAATGCAGCAGGCGAAACGAAGAAAACGGCGCATGATCACCCGGCCGGATGTGGGCAGCTATTGGATTTCCTTTTCCGATATGCTCTCCTCCCTCCTGCTGGTGTTTATTCTGGCCGTTTTTTTCAGCATCTATCAGTATTTTAGCCTCCTTGACATCAAAACCAAGGAGCTGAATGAGCAGCAGGCGGAGCTGGACCGCACCCAGATTGTGCTGGCACAAAAGGAAAAGGACCTGGAAACCGCCCAGGTGACCCTCATGGGCAAGGAGGAGGAAGTGGCTTCCATCCAGATCCAGCTTCAAAAGCAGGAGGAAGACCTCCACGCCGCGCAGACCGCGCTTAAAACCAAGGAGGAGGAGCAGGCAACGCTTCAAATCCAACTGCTGGCCCAGCAGGATGCCCTGGCCAGCCAGGAGATATTGCTCAATAGCCAGCAACAGCAGATAGACGAATTGCTGGGTGTGCGCACAGACATTATCCGGGAGCTCAGCCAGAGCTTTTCCGCCAACCAGATTGCTGTGAAGGTGAACGCCGCCACTGGCGATATTGTGCTGGACAGCCAGCTGATGTTTGAAACCGGCAGCGACACCATTTCTGCCGCCGGGCAGGCGGAGCTGTCCAAGCTTATCCCGGTGTATTTGAGCGTGCTGCTGCGGCCGGAGTACAAGCCCTATGTGGCGGAGGTCACGGTGGTGGGCCATACGGACTCCAAGGGCAGTTACCTCTTTAACCTGGAGCTGTCCCAAAACCGGGCGCTGCAGGTGGCCACCTATTGCCTGCAATTGCCCCAGCTTTCCGCTGAACAGCGGGCGCTACTTCAGGACATCATCACGGCCAAGGGCCGCAGCTTCTCTGACCGGATTCTCAACGCCGATGGCACGGAGAACATGGATGCTTCCCGGCGCGTGGAAATCCAGTTCCGCTTGAAGGACAGCGAGATGATCCAGAAGATGAACGACATCCTGAAAGCCAAATAAGCTATGAAGAAAATCGCCGTGGTGCTGGCCCTCATCGCCCTCATCACATTGGGGGCTACCCTGTGGGGCATCAGCAACGCCAGCCTCCAGGTGGAGGCGGAGGATGTGCTGGTGGTGCCTGCCGACAGCCAGGCGGCTGAGTTTGAGCGGCTGGTGGGGCTCATGGGTCATGACGCGGTCAGGGGCACTGTGTTTGACAAAAACATCACTGGAAACCCCGCTGATTACACCATTTTGCGCTATACGCTCAGGGTTAGGAACAACGGCTTCCTACCCGCAAAGGTGCTGGAAGCCCAGGTGCTGCCGGTAGCAGGCGATGTGCTGTATTATTCTCAGCAGGACGCCCAGGGACAGGATGTGAACGAGCCCCTGAACCTGGCCCCCGGCCAGGAAACCCGCCTGCATGGCTACCTGCTGACCAAACGGGGCATGCACGCGGTGCGGGAACTGCATGTGACCTATTACATCTGGGGGCATCCTTTTTTGGTGAAAGTCACTTACGGCTAAGGTTTGCGCATCGGCCTTGGCAACGCCCGGCCACAGTTAAATATTGAGGGGCTGTAGCAGTCTGCTACAGCCCCTTAAACTTGTAGAATATGTGTTGTTATTTAACGATTTCGCCGTGGACAAGGCCGCTTGCGCCGGCGGCATTGGACTCATCGGTGTCGATGTGCATAGCCAGGGCATAGGTGGGGTGTACGCGCACAATGGTATCGCCAAAGATCAGGGAGCGGCCGTCTGTATCCACTTTCACGTTGACCACGTCCTTGTCCTTCACGCCCATCTTTTCGGCGTCTTCAGGGGTGGCGTGGATGTGGCGCTTGGCCACGATGACGCCTTCAGGCAGTTCCAGCTCGCCCGCCGGGCCAATCAGCTTGCAGGGGGCGGAACCGGCGGTGTCGCCAGACTCGCGCACTGGGGCGGTGAGGCCCAGGCTGCGGGCATCCGTCAGGGAGATTTCCACCTGGGTGCCTTTGCG
>CAZSSU010000030.1:9120-14713 GCA_964609415.1 uncultured Christensenella sp.
CGGGTGGGACCCAGGATGGTGACTTTCATTTCGCCTTTGGGACCAACCAGGGTGACCCGCTCATTGCTGGCGTACTGCCCGGGCTGGGATAATTCTTTTTTCATGGTCAGCTTGGCGCCTTTGCCAAACAGGGTTTCCAGGTCTTTATCAGACAGGTGGCCGTGGCGGGCTGAGGTTTCAACGATAAATTTCATGCATTTCTCCTCACTTTCTTGTTGCTTCAATTATACATAAAAAGGCCCGCACTGGCAAGGATAGAAGCCTGTCAAACAAAGGAACATAAAAACCCTTGACCTGCCCCCAAGGGGCGGGGTTATGCTGGTAGTATCATCCAGCCAAGGGAGGAGAGAACATGCAGCTGAAAGAAGCCATGAAGCAAAGCGGGCTGACCCGGAAAGCCCTGGACTATTATGAAAGCAAGGGGCTGATTGACCCCCGGAAGCTGGACAATGGCTACCGGGATTACAGCGCTGAGGATGTGGATAAGCTTAGGCGCATCGCCCTGTACCGGGGCCTGGGGCTTTCCCTGGAGGAAACCAGGGAGACGCTGGAAAACAAGGCGACTTTAGGCAGCTATGCGCGCCAGAAGCAATGGGATGCGCGGTTTAAAGCCAGGCGGGCGGATTTGCTGGAGCGTTTGCACAAGCAGGGGGAAAGTCCGGCGCTTATGCAGGAGGTGGAAGCCCTCTTGAGGGAGGAGAGTTTTTCCAAGCGCCTCAATCAGGCCCTGCCCGGCTATCTGGGCCAGGTCATGGTGCTATCCTTTGCGCCGTATCTGCGCTCTCCCTGTGAAACGCCAGATCAGGAGGCAGCTTTCCAGGCGCTGATCGCCTTCACGGATGAGATGCCCCCTTTCGATTTGCCAGAGGGCTTGGGGGAGTATTTGGAGGAGGTCGCGCAGGATATCCCCCTGGAGATGATGGAAAAGGTCAACCAGGCGAAAACGGAGGCTGTGGAGGACGTGGACAAATGGCTGGCCAGCCATGCGGATGCCCTGCAACAGTATGTGACCTATAAAGCGTCACCTGAATATCAGGCTTCTCCCATGGCAAAAATCCATGGGCTGATCCGGGATTATTTCATCCGGAGTGGTTTTTATGATACCGCGCTCCCCCTATTGCGCCGCATCAGCCCGGCCTATGAGGCGTATCAGCAGCAGTTGCTTAGGGCCAATGAACAGCTTCTGGCGCGGATGCCCGAACTGACAGGGGAAAACGGGGAAGCGTTAGGAAAACGAGATAAATAAAGCATTGACCGATGCGTTTAGAAAATTAATTTTCGGGATATACTATACAAATTGTGAATTGTGTGTTAATATCACTTTCGGACCAAGCCCAGGGATTTAGGTGTTCCTTCCGGTACTGTCCATCAGGAGACTGATGCGTGGCCATGGAAACACTCGTCGCATCGGTTTGGACAATACTTGAGGAGGGACATGATATCATGTACACCGACAAAACCCTTGCCTGCCGTGAGTGCGGCGCCGAATTCGTTTTCTCCGCTTCCGAACAAGCTTTCTACGCCGAAAAAGGCTTCCAGAATGAGCCCGGCCGCTGCCCCAGCTGCCGTGCCAACCGCCGCAGCCAGAACCGTGGCGAGCGCCAGATGTATTCCGTGATTTGCGACGAGTGCGGCGCCACCACCCAGGTTCCTTTCCAGCCCCGCGGCGATCGCCCCGTGTACTGCCATGACTGCTATGGCAAGCACAACCAGAGGAGCTTCTAAGACACAAAAAGGCCTTCGGGCCTTTTTTTAATGCTGGTTTTTATGACAGGGGCTGGTACAGCCCCTGTTTTTTGATGTACGTGGCTACTCCCGGAGGCACGAGTGCGTCAATACTCTCCCCTTTTAACAGCGCTTCCCTGACCTGGCTGGAAGAGATGGGCAGGCCTCTGGATGTTAGCAGATGGCTCTCAAGGCCATAGATTCCCCACAGCCGGGCTTGTTCTGCCCGCACAGCGGCTTCCTCATCCCCCTGCCGCATCACCACCAGCATGGTGCACAGCTGGGCCACCTTTTCAGCGGTCCGCCAGGTGGGGAAAAGAAAGAGGGTGTCTGAGCCAATCAGGTAAACCAGCTCCCGCCCGGGCATGTCCTGCTTTAAGGCCAGCAGGGTATCCACCGTGTAGGTGCGGCCTTTGCGCTTGATTTCCATGTCGGACGCTAAGAAGCGGGGCTCGTCCTGGATGGCGATGCGCACCATGTCCAGCCGCTTTTCCGCTGGGGTGTCGGGGTTTTTGTGGGGTGGATCGCCGTCTGGCAGAAACAGCACGCTGTCAAGTCCGCCTTCCTCAAGCGCCGCGTGGCCCACATGCAGATGCCCCAAGTGGATGGGGTCAAAGGTGCCGCCCATGATGCCCAGTTTCATGATGGCCTCCTGTTAACGATGTTGATGACAGTATACCCCATTAATTGCGCGGTGGGGAATGTGCTTGTCAAATCCCGCCGGGGGGCTTATGATGCAAGCATCACAGGCTTATACGCTTGGCGGCAAAGGGGGCTTATATGGAGGAGCTGCGCATCAGGGCATCCGCCCTGGCAGAAGGCAGGCCAGGGGATGTGGGGGCAAATGTCCCGGCCGTGCTGGGCTGTGTGGAGGAGGCCAGGGCAGCTGGAGCGGCGCTTTTGGTGCTGCCGGAATTGTGCCTGTGCGGGCTGACCTGTGGTGATTTGATGGCCCAGCCTCTGATGCTCGAGGCTTGCTGGGAAGCGGCGGAGACCATCGCCAGGGCATCCGCGGGGATGAGCCTGGTTTTAGGCCTGCCGGTGATGCAAAATCATCAGGTTTATAACGCGGCCTTGCTGGCTTTTGATGGTAAAGTCCGGGGACTGGTGCTCAAAGAGAAGCTGAGCTGGCGGGAGCGCCGGGTGTTCACGCCGGGGTCGGAGGCGGTGCTGTCTGCTGGCTGGCCTTGTCAGGTCTTCGCTGGTGACCAGGGTTTCTTTAGCCTGCCGGATGGCCAGACGCTTCACCTTTGTTTTCTGGATGATAAAACGGTAGATTCATCCGCCAGTGTGCTGGCGTTGATGGGGGCCTTGCCCGCCCGGGCGGGTGGGGGATATGCCCGAAAACAAATGCTCTCTCACAAGGCGGCGGGCAGCCTGTGCGGCTGGGCCAACGCTGGCGGCAGCGAATCCACCACCGATCAGGTGTATGATGGGCAAGCGCTGGTAATAAATCAGGGACAGGTGTTGTTTGAAACAGCGCAGTTGCCTTTGAACCGCCACCCCTGGCAGCAGGACCCGGCCATGCCCTATGCGCCGCTTGAGGAAGCCGCCAGAGCGGCCTGGTGCCGGGAGGCGCTGGAGATTGCCGCCCGGGGGCTGGCCACCCGCATGGCCCGCATCGGGGCTAAAGGGGTTTCTCTGGGGCTTTCAGGCGGGCTGGATTCCGCCATGGCGCTGTTGGTGGCGCTCAGGGCGTTTGAATTATGCGGGCTTGATAAAAGGGGGCTTTATGCCGTTTCCCTGCCCGCCTTTGGCACAAGCGCCAGAACCCGGGGCAACGCCCAGGCGCTTTTGACAGCCTGCGGGCTGCCCGGTCGGGAGCTGGATATCACCGCCAGCGTGGCCCAGCACCTGCGTGACATCGGTCACCCGGAAGGTCAGCATGACGCTGTCTTTGAAAACGCCCAGGCCCGGGAGCGCACCCAGGTGCTCATGGACATGGCCAACCAGATTGGCGGCCTCATGATTGGCCCGGGGGACATGAGTGAACTGGCGCTTGGCTTCACCACCTTTGGGGGCGACCACATGAGCATGTATGGGGTGAACGCAGGGCTGTATAAAACCGCCATCCGGCTGATCGTGGCGCAAGCCGCCCGGGACACGGCCAATCAGGATCTGGCCCATGTGCTAAAAGCCATCCTTGACACCCCCATCAGCCCGGAACTGATTCCCGGGGAGGGGGGCAAGATCAAACAAAAAACCGAGGATATCCTCGGCCCTTATCTGCTCAATGACTTTTTCCTGCACCACTTTCTGACAGGAAGGCTTGGCCCGGCGCAGCTATTGGCAAAAGCGCAGGCCGCTTTTGGGGAGGCTTATTCCCGCCAGGACATCCTCAGCCGCATGCGGGGCTTTTTCAGCCGCTTTTTTGTCAGCCAATTTAAACGCAGCTGCCTTGCGGACGGGCCCCAGGTGCTGGAAACCTCCCTGTCGCCCAGGGGCGGGCTGGACATGCCCTCTGACGCCAGTGCTGCTGTGTGGCTGGCGGCCATCGACCAAGAAAAAGGAGAATGACCATGCGAAACCTCACCATGCTCACGGACCTGTACGAGCTGACCATGCTCTCTGGCTACCGCCGCCACCAGATGGGGGACAGGCGCGCGGTGTTCTACATGTTCTACCGGGGCGGCACGGACCTGGCCTACGCCGTGATGGCGGGCAACGCCCAGTTTAAGGACTATGTGAAAAACCTGCGCTTTACAGGCGAGGACATCGATTATCTGCGGAGCCTGGGCATCTTTGAAGAGGGCTTTCTTGAAAGCCTGAGGGATTTCCGATTTAAAGGCAACATTGACATCATACCCGAGGGCACCCTGATATTCCCTGGGGAGCCCATGGTGCGGGTGGATGCCCCCCTGTCCCAGGCGCAGCTTATTGAAACCACCATGCTCAACCTCATCGGGCATCAAACCCTCATCGCCACCAAAGGCAACCGGGTGGCCCGGGCTGCCCAGGGGGACAAGGTGATGGAGTTTGGTCTCAGGCGTGCCCAGGGGCCTGATGCCGGGGTGCTGGGCGCCCGGGCGGCGGTGATTGGCGGCTGCCACTCCACCAGCAATGTGATGGCCGGCCAGCGTTTTGGCATCCCGGTCAGCGGCACGCATGCCCACAGCTGGGTGATGAGTTTTGAAAGCGAGCTGGATGCTTTCCGGGCCTATGCTGAGGATTTCCCGGACAGCTGCCTGCTGCTGGTGGACACCTTTGACACCCTGGGCTCCGGCGTGCCCAATGCCATCAAGGTGTTTGAGGAGGTGCGCGCCAAGGGCGGCAAGCCCCTGGGGATCCGGCTGGATTCCGGCGACCTGGCTTACCTGAGCAAGGAAGCGCGCAAGATGCTGGACGCGGCGGGCTTCCCCGATGCCATCATCGTGGCCTCCAACGATCTGGACGAGCATATCATCCGGGACCTGAAGCTGCAGGGCGCCCGCATCGACCTGTGGGGCGTGGGAACCAAGCTGATCACCAGCGCCGGGCGTTATGCGCTAGGCGGGGTGTACAAGATGAGCGCGCTGGAGGAACATGGCCAGCTGGTGCCCAAGATGAAATTGTCTGATAACCCGGAGAAAATCACCCTGCCCGGGGCCCATGAGGTGTACCGGCTGTATGACCCGGAAGGCATGGCCATCGCTGACCTCATCACGCTGATGGATGAGGAGATTGACTTCACCCAGCCCCTCACCATCTTCCACCCCCAGGACACCTGGAAGAAAATGCACCTGGAGCACTACAGCGCCCGGAAGCTCTTGCAGCCCCTGTTCAGGGAGGGCATGCCCCTGGGTACCGACCCCAGCCTGGAGGAAATCAAGGCCTACCGGCAAAAAGAGGAAGCCAGCATCTGGGAGCAGCACCTGCGCCTGGTGAACCC
>CAZSSU010000031.1:0-4111 GCA_964609415.1 uncultured Christensenella sp.
CGCACAGGCGGTTGCTTTTATTAAGCGTTTAAGCGGATTGAAGGCAGGACATGTGGGCACGCTGGATCCTGAAGCGGCAGGTGTTCTTCCTGTTTTGCTTGGTCGGGCTACCCGCATCGCTGATTATTTGATGACGGGGAACAAAGTTTATCTGGCCGAGATTGCCTTTGGCACCGCAACTGACACCCAGGATGCCCAGGGGAAAGTTACGGACCGGAATAATAACTTCCCGGATGAAAAGACGCTCATATCGGTGCTTCCCCAGTTCACAGGATGCATCAGCCAAGTGCCTCCTCAATACTCAGCGTTAAAACTGGGGGGGAAGCCAGCATATAAGCTGGCCCGCGATGGACAAGAGGTTCACTTGTCACCCAGAGAAACTGTTGTTGAAAGCATTGCAATTATCAGGAAGCTTGCGCAGGATGCTTATCTGCTTCGCATAGTCTGCGGAAAAGGAACCTATATCCGTACCTTATGTCATGACATGGGGGAGGCTCTTCAATGCCCAGCGCATATGCGTTTGCTCATCCGGGAGGAGAGCAGTTATATGTCCATTGACAAAGCCTGTACAGTGGAAGCATTGAGAGAAGCCGGAAGCGAAAACTTATCAAAGCTGATGATGCCGGTGGATCAGGCGCTTGCTTTTTTACCCAGTTTCAATGTTCCAATCACTCTGTTGCATCTGCTGGCTGGCGGTGTGCGTATTGCAGCGGATGATAAGCGGCTGGGGTCGGTGAAAATACCAGATGGCCCATTTAGAATGTATGCTGGCGACGCCTTTGTTGGCATATTCGAGAAAGCGGAGGGAACGCTCCGCGCCAAATGTATGCTCTATCAGCCATAACGTCTTCATTCTTGACAGATATGCGCTGGAAAGGTAATATCAACGCGAAAAAGGAGGGATTTTGTTTGGCAAAGCAGCGAATGGAAAAGCCGGAACAAAATAAACCGATTAGGGAATCAACATACGAGACGCTGAAACACGCGATTATTTTGGGTGAAATTCCCGCCGGTTCCCGCCTGATAGAAACGGCGTATGCAGAAAGCATGCACATTAGCCGCACGCCCCTGCGTGAAGCATTCCGGAAATTGGAGTTGGACGGGCTGGTGGAATATGTGGCCCGCCGCGGTGTGGTGGTAAGTGCGTTTACAATTGAGGACATCGAAGAGATCTACACCATCAGAAATGCGCTGATGATGCTGATAGTGCCTTCAATCATTCAGCACATAAGCGATGAAGTGTTGGTAAAACTCCAAAAGATTCTGGACAAAATGGATGTCGCTCAGGAAGCCTGTGATGCGCAGAAGCTGGCCCTGCTCAACAGGGAATTTCACGGCACCATTGAGCATGTGTCTGATAAGCGCCGCATTTTGCGTGTGATTGAAAGCCAGGAAGAGTTTGTCATGCGCTTTTCCAGGATGTCCATTGACAGCATTGTGCGTCGGTCTAATGCCCATGAAGAACATCATGAGATGATCCGTTTGCTTCGCAAGAAGGATGAAAAGGCATTTTCAGACTTGACCCGTAAACACATTAAAGAGAGCATGGAAACCTGCCTGGCGGTTGTAAGGAAAGCCCGAGAAGGTCAACCTGGCTGATAGGTGGTACATCCATCCTCTGATTCTTTCGAATGGAATGCGTCATAGAGAACGCAGTTATTTTGATATAGGAGGATGACATGAACGATATCCAGATCGCGCAATCGATCAAACTGACCCCCATCGCTGACATCGCAGAGAAAGCGGGCATCAGCCAGGAGCTTTTGCAGCCATATGGCCGCTACATTGCTAAGGTGGATCCCATTCCGCTGGAGAATGAGCCACAAAAGGCAAAGCTCATTTTGGTCACGGCCATTACGCCTACGCCTGCGGGTGAGGGCAAGACGACGGTGTCGATCAGCTTGGCTGACGGCATGACGAAAAATGGCAAGAAATCCATGCTGGCATTGCGGGAGCCTTCATTGGGCCCAGTGTTTGGCATGAAAGGCGGCGCGACAGGCGGCGGCTATGCCCAGGTACTGCCCATGGAGAATATCAACCTGCATTTTACCGGTGATCTCCATGCAATCACCACAGCCAATAACCTGCTGGCCGCAATGGTGGACAATCATATCCAGCAAGGAAACCATTTAAATATCGATCCCCGCCAGGTGCGGTGGCGCCGCTGCATGGACATGAATGACCGGCAACTGCGGAATATTGTGAGCGGGCTTGGTGGCTCCAAAAGCGGCATGCCCAGGGAAGATGGCTTTGATATCACCGCCGCCAGTGAGGTGATGGCTGTTTTCTGCATGGCAAATGGCATTGCTGACCTGAAAAAGCGTCTGGGTGAGATTGTTGTTGCCAAGACCTATGAAGGGCAGAATGTGACCTGCGCGCAGATTGGCGCCCAGGGGGCAATGGCTGCGCTGCTCAGAGATGCCCTTATGCCAAACCTTGTGCAGACCATTGACGGTACCCCTTGCCTAATTCATGGGGGGCCCTTTGCCAACATCGCCCATGGGTGTAACTCAGTGACCGCGACCAAGCTGGCGATGAAATTGGCTGACTATGTGGTGACTGAAGCTGGTTTTGGTGCTGATCTGGGAGCTGAGAAGTTTATTGACATTAAATGCCGCGCCAGCGGATTGAAACCTGATTGTGTGGTGCTTGTGGCCACGATTCGGGCGCTTAAGCATCACGGTGGTGTGGTGAAAGCTGACTTGAACAAAGAAAATGTGGCTGCCCTTGAAGCAGGCATTGAAAACCTGCTGCAGCATGTGTGCAATGTGCGTGAAGTATGGCAGTTGCCAGTGGTGGTGGCCATCAACCACTTTGTCAGTGATACAGAGGCTGAAATTAAGGCACTGGAAGACGCCATGGCCAAGGAAAAGGTGCCCTGTAAGTTCTGTGACGGATGGGCCAAGGGTGGCGAAGGCACAAAGGAGCTTGCCAGTGAAGTCTGTCGCATTGTGGATGAAAGTCAGCAATCAAACCTGGCGTTTACATATCCTGACGATATGCCGTTAAAAGATAAAATTAAGGCTGTTGCAACCCGGATATACCATGCGGATTCTGTGACGTTTTCTGCCCAAGCTGGGGAAATTTTGAATGTCCTCACGCAAGAAGGCTATGGCAAAATGCCCGTTTGCATCGCAAAAACACAGTATTCATTCAGTGATAATCCCAAGCTTCTTGGCTCACCCAAGGGTTTTGAATTAACTATCCGGGATGTTCGACTTTCAGCAGGTGCTGGATTTGTGGTTGCTTTTGCAGGGGATATCATCGCCATGCCAGGCCTCCCCAAGGTGCCCGCTGCCAACAATATTGATGTAGATGACCAGGGTGTCATCAGCGGTGTATTCTGATTATCTGAGGTGAAAACATGAACGGCATCAAACAACAGATTCTGGAGATTCTCAACAACGACTGTCGTGTGCCCCTGGAGCAGATCGCTACCATGATTGGGCGGGACATGACAGAAGTAGCCCAGCATATTGATGAACTTGAGCAAGAGCAGGTTATCCTCAGCTATCGACCTGTCATCAACTGGGACAAAGCAGAGCGCCAGCGGGTGGAGGCGATGATCGAGGTGAAGGTCACCCCCCAGCGGGATTTTGGGTTTGATACCGTTGCAAAACGCATTTATCGCTTTAGCGAAGTAAAAAGCCTCTTCCTGATGAGCGGCAACTATGATTTGCTCATTCTGGTGGAAGCGCCCACGCTAAAGGAACTTGCCCAGTTTGTCTCTGAACGCTTAAGCCCCCTTGAAACGGTGACTGGCACGTCTACCAGCTTCGTGTTAAAGCGCTATAAGCAGGATGGCGTCGTCTTTGACGATGGAGGCGATGATGCGCGCCTGGTGATTTCACCGTGAGTGAGCGCTTCATTAACCCTGCTGTCAGCGCAGTCGCGCCCAGCGCGATCAGGCGTTTCTTCGATACAGCAAGCACCATGAAGGATGCTATCTCTCTGGGGGTAGGCGAGCCTGACTTTGTCACGCCTTTCCCGGTTCGCAATTCCGCTATCGACAGTCTTCTTGACGGGGAAACCCAGTACACTACCAACTATGGTATCCTGCCCCTTCGTGATGAGATCAGCCGGTATCTGGCTGAACGCTATCAGCTTGGGT
>CAZSSU010000031.1:4121-14696 GCA_964609415.1 uncultured Christensenella sp.
CATAGTGAGGTGCTGGTGACGGTAGGGGCCAGCGAAGCGATTGATATCGCCCTGCGCGCAATCCTGAGCCCTGGGGACGAGGTGCTGATACCAGAGCCTTGCTATATCAGCTATCAGGCTTGCACCCGTTTTGCGGGTGGTGTGCCCGTTCAGGTGCATACCCATGCAGCCAATGATTTTGAACTGGAGGCTGCTGATCTGGAGGCCAGCATTACGCCCAAAAGCAAGGTGCTGATTCTGTCATACCCCAGCAATCCCACCGGTGCAGTGCTGCCCCGGGAAAAAATGGAGGCAGTGGCAAAACTGGCCATACAGCATGATCTGTTTGTGATCTGTGATGAGATATACAGCGAGCTGGTCTATGATGGATACACCCAGACTTCCATGGCCTCTCTCCCTGGTATGTGGGAGCGGACAATGACCATCAGTGGCTTCTCGAAAGCATTTGCCATGACTGGCTTTCGCCTGGGTTATCTGTGTGCCCCCAAAGCCTATGTTTCTGCGGCGGCAAAAATCCACCAGTACACCATCATGTGCGCTAGCCGACAAAGCCAGGTAGCAGCATACTATGCGCTTAAACGCGGGCGAGAAACTGGCTACGAGGATGTTCTTCGCATGCGGGAGAGCTACAACCAACGCAGGCGGTTAATGTTAACGGCATTCAGAAACATGGGTCTTGAATGCTTTGAACCAAGAGGGGCATTTTATATGTTCCCATCGGTTAAAAAAACCGGGCTAAGCAGCGAAGCATTTTGTGAAGCGCTGCTTAAGGAGAAGGCTGTGATTTGCGTTCCGGGGTCCGCCTTTGGCGACAGCGGTGAAGGGCATATCCGATGCTGTTATGCCACCAGCACTGAAAAACTAATGGCGGCCTTTGATCGCATCGCGGCATTCTTAGACACCAAATAGGGAGACCATTCATGTTAGGAAAACATCGTATCCTTGCCATTCTCATGATAGTAAGCATGACCATCACGCTTCTTCCATCGGCTTTAGCCGACGAGGAGGTGTCGTTATCTGACTTTCTCACGCCAGCCCCAGCTACCGTACAAGATCCTGGGGCTGATGCTGGTTTAGTGGAAGGGCATACCCCATCAATGACCCCTGCGCCTGAGCCCCCTCCTACGCTGCCTGATGGCACTGTACAGATCATTGTCACCGCAGCAGGGGATACGACCATTGGCGGTGATATCCGCAAGCGTGGGGATTCCATTTTTGACAAGGAATACAAAAAGCAAGACAACCATCCCAATTTTATTTGTCAAAATGTGAAGGGAATCTTTGAAACTGATGATATGACCATCGTTAATTTTGAAGGCACCCTGACGACGGCACCTGTGTATAAGTCAAGTAATCAGTTTGTTTTCTCGGCACCGCCTGAGTATGTTGAATTGCTGACCAATGGCAGCATTGAAGCCGTGGCCCTTGAGAATAATCATGTATTTGACCATGGGGAAGCAGGGCTGGCAGAAACCAAATCCACCCTGGATGCAGCAGGCATTGTGTGGAGCGATTCCAAAAACATGGGCGTGTATAAGGTGAAAGGCGTATCTATCGCCATGCTCACCTATCAGCAATACCGTGAAAAGGTTAGCGAACTGCTGGTGCAGGTCCCCCTTGATGTGGCCCGTGCCAAAGCTGCTCACGATATCGTGATTGTCAGCTTCCACTGGGGCCAGGAACTGGATTATAAGCCAAATCAAAATCAAATCAACCTGGGAAGAGCAACCATTGATGCCGGGGCTGATTTAGTTTTGGGGCATCACAGTCACCGCATTAATCCAATCGAACGGTATAAGGACAAATATATCGTGTATTCACTTGGCAATTTCAGCTTTGCAGGTAATACCAAACCCAGTGACATGAGCACCTTTCTTTTTCAAGTGCGCTTTGATGTGAAAGACGGACAGACAAAGACGGATGCTTTCCGTATTATTCCCTGCAGAATTTCCTCAAAATCGGACTACAACGACTTTGTGCCCACGCCCTTTACCGACCAGCGTCATATTGATAATGTGGTTAATATGCTAAAATCAAATGGCAGGAATCTGGAATACGCCGTAGATTTCTATCCGGTGGACTGGGAGTAAGGACAATGCGCGCAAAAATCCTAATGCTGACAGACAGCGTTAAGTCAAAAGCCCTCATGCGCGTTGTTCAACAAGCGCTAAATGATATCGCTGTGGCCTTTGGCCACAGCTTTATTATGAAAGATCAACAGATGGATAGTCAGCACACTATCTTGCCTGAGCTGGGGGAATACCAGGCTGTGATGGCGGTTGGGTCTGAAAAAGCATTGCTTGAAACATTTGATCCCATGTGGCGTATTAATACTTTAAAATTGCCAAGCGGATTAGCTGACTTTTCCCTTCTTAGGATTCCGCATTTCCCTGTTATCACCCTTATAAGCCCTATGCGTGATGGGATGGATAGCGCCATCATGGCTGCCAGCGCCGCGCTTAGAATAGCTAGTGATAATAATGCGATGGTCTGGGCGGTAAGTAGCGCGGTAAATACGGGAGATTTTACAGAAGCGATGAACAGAGCGGCGGGCCCTTATGCACTATCTTCGCCTGAAGCATTGCCTGTGGAGGCAGTGATTGGGAAACCGCTTCAACACCCTGATAAGGACCATGTTTTTTTTGCTGATCAGAAAACCGCCGGCTTAATTTTAGCCCTGTTTAAAGGGTTGAGTGGTGCGGGACTTTCTCATGGTGTTTATGGAAAAGAGCACATGAGCGTACATTTGGCAGGCGGTGTCCCTGGCATGATGCCGGGCCTGTTTGACGCGCTCTATATGACAGTCGATGCACTGGACACCAGCCTGTCACTAAAAAAAGAAGCCGGCTGTCTGCAGGCTTCTGTTGATAATGTGCTTGCCTCTGGCTGGCGTGCCAGGGACATGGATATCATAGGCGAAAGTGCTGGCGACGATCAGATTGCAGCGCTAATTGGTGAGCAGATTGAGCTGGCAGGCAGTTTGATGCAGCGGTTTCCCAGTTGATGAAATGGTTTCGCGATTAGTTGCCCGCTCCCTGAGAGTGGGCCATTTTTTTCGCGCCATCTGTCATAATCACCCTGCCATCATTAAGCACCCACAAAGCGTCAACCGGCATCCCCAGGTTTTTGAGAAAGGCTTCACCTTCCTCCTGTGGCATGAGGAACAGGGCGGTTGACAGCATGTCGGCCAAGCCAGAATCCTCCGTGAGCACGGTGACAGCGCGCATATACTTGGCAGGCATCAGGGTGTCAGGATCAATGATATGGTGGTATCTGTCACCGTCCACCATGAAATAGCGCTGATAATCCCCGCTGGTGACAGAGGATAAGTTGTGCATGTATAACACATCAATCACATTACCATCGGTAGGGGATAGGATAGCTGTGTCTGGGTTCTGAATGCCCACCCCCCAGTTGCTGCGCCCGTCAAGGGGTGGGTTCCCGGTGCGCACATTGCCGCCGGCGTTAATGATAAAGTGAGAAAGCGCTCCCTTCAGCATCTGCTGTGCGGCCAGTTCTGTGGCATATCCTTTTGCAACAGCCCCCACATCCAGCTGTAGTTTTGGATCAGCAAAGAAAACGGTGCGATTTTCCTGATCAAGGATGACATCGTCCATGTTTGTGTGGTTGGCCGCTTCTTTTAGCCTATCCCAATCAGGCAGTTTGGCATTATCAGGATCGGCTTCTGCCAATTCCCTGGCGTCATGCCAGAGCGCAAGAACGGCTCCCATGGCGACGTTCACTGTACCATTCATTTGTGGCTGCATGTCTTTACAATAAAGAAGAAAACCAAACAACTCCTGGGGCACTTCCACAGGTTGATCTGCTGCTTTTTGGTTTAGCGTATAAACATTGTTGATTCCTTCATAGGCATGATACTGATCAAATACCTGATGATAATGCTTAAAAGCCGCTTCCGCTTCCGCAACCGCACGGTCAAACACAGCTTTATCAGTGGCATATCCCAGGATGGTGATCACTGTGTCAAAGGTGTCGAAGAAAACATAGGAAAACTTTTGATGGGCAGGCTCTTGAACTGCTAGAGCAACCGAAGAGCAGGCAAGCAAAAGGGAAAGGAGCATGATGAATGCTTTCTTCATGATTTTTACTCCGAATAACCCAGCGATTTTAAGTCACCCGGCGCGTTTCGCCAGTCAGAGCGCACCTTGACCCATAATTGCAGGTTGACTTTCTTATCAAGCAATTTTTCTATGCCTTCTCTGGCCTTTTTACCAATTGTGCCCAGCATGGCCCCTTGTTTCCCGATGATGATGCGCTTGTGGGCTTCCCGCTCACAGAAGATATTGGCATAGATTTCGACCATGGAATCGCTTATGTCTTTCATGGAAAGCACTTCTACTCCGATTCCATGGGGAATTTCTTCCTGAAGGGCAAAGAGCGCTTGTTCGCGAATCAGTTCAGCTACAAACTGCCGTTCTGTTTGATCGGTCCACATGGTGCTTGGGAAATAAGCAGGGCCCTCAGGTAACCTAGCGATGATTTCATTCTTCAAAATATCCACCCCATCACCTTTCCGTGCGCTGATGGGCAAAATAGCGTCATAGCCAGCCTCGGCGAAATCAGCCATAGGCTTAAGAAGATCCTGGGGATGCACGGTGTCAATTTTA
This sequence comes from uncultured Christensenella sp., assembly GCA_964609415.1. Taxonomy (GTDB): domain Bacteria; phylum Bacillota; class Clostridia; order Christensenellales; family Aristaeellaceae; genus UBA6115. The sequence goes on from CAZSSU010000031.1 coordinate 8,750, forward strand.
TTGAGTACCAGGATTTTGGGTACTTTCATGGCGCGCATATCAGCAACCACTTTATGATCCTGTTGGGTGATTTTCCCTGCATCCAACACAACCAGCAGGGCATCAATCCCCTTCACCGCTTCCTGGATGCTCTGATCCATGAATTCACCCAGCTTTGTGCGGGGTTTGTGAATGCCGGGAGTATCGACAAAAACCATCTGGGCATCGGGTTGGTTCAGGATCCCAATGATGCGATTGCGGGTGGTTTGAGGCTTGGGGGTGACAATGGCTACTTTTTCCCCCACCAAAGCATTGAGCAGGGTTGATTTGCCTACATTGGGACGACCCACAATGCTGATAAAGCCAGAGCGAAAATGCGCTGGTGTAATTTGTTCGCTCATTGTCCATCCTCCTCAAATGTCAGAAAGCTATGGGGGAGCAACTGATCAAGGGTTGTTTCATCGAATCTATTGCCATCATCCCAGGTGATCAACACCTTCATTTTCGGGGCGAATTCGCTCAGCACCTGGCGGCAGGCGCCGCAAGGCCAGGGCTCTGTGGAGCCTGCAGCGATAGCAATGGCTTCAAATTCTTTTTCGCCTTCGCTGACCGCCTTAAACATCGCTGTGCGCTCAGCACAGTTGGTCAGACCAAACGAAGCGTTTTCAATATTGCAGCCGGTGTAGATTTTTCCAGACTTTGCCAAAAGCGCCGCCCCCACCTTAAATTTGGAATAGGGCGTGTAAGCATACTCCCGGGCTTCCCGGGCTTTGCTCAGCAGGGTTTGGTTGGTATGGTGTTTTTCAGACATAATAATCTCTTCCTTTTCGCGCATGCGTTGTTTATCTTGAGCGTCAAGATGATCATAGCCCATCAGGTGCAACACCCCATGGGTAAACAAGTAGGCCAGTTCCCGTTCAAAAGCGTGGCCAAAAGCGTTGGCTTGGTCAAGCACCCTGGGTAGTGAAATGACAATGTCACCCAGGAAATAGGTGCCTGTTTCGCTGTCCCATGCATCAGGATGAAGCGCTTGACTTTGCCCCATGGTTTTCTCTGGATGAAAGGGCATGGAAGGAAAACTCAGCACATCTGTGGCTTTGTCTATTTGGCGCCATGCCTTATTTATGCCCTGAATCCCATCGTCATCAGTCAGCGTGAGGGCCAGAGAAAGAGGCTCGTTGACGCCTTCTACATGGCACGCAGCCAAAGCCAGCGCATCAAAAAAACTGGTGGGTACAGGGGAAGGGAGGCTGTTTTCAGCAAGGATAACCCGCATGGTTTACACCGGCTTGCTTTCTTCAGAGGTGTCAAGTCCTTCTGGCGCCTGTGGCGTGGCGGGCAGCGGGGCACTTGCAGCGCTTGATTTGCGCAGCTGTTGCAGTTGCGCTAGCAACCTGTCTTTGGGGGGGAGTTTGTCAGGGGCTGCCGGGTATTCGATGCGCTCATGGAAGACACCGTGCAGGACCATGGCGCAGGTATCGCTGATGGTTTGCAGATTGGACAAGGTTAGAGGCGCATTGACCAATTGCCCGCTCTGAATTTTCTTTTGGATGAGGCTGTCAATGAAATCAATGATTTCTTTCTGGCTTGGGTTATTCAGGGTTCTGATGGCCGCTTCGATGGTGTCACACAGCATCACCAGCGCACCTTCAGCGGTGCGCGGGGGCACCCCGTCATAGCGGAATTCTCCATCGTCTACCAGCTCGTTGGCGCTTTCCTTTACAGCCTTGTGATAGAAGAAGGCCACAATGGAATTGCCGTGATGCTCCGCAATGATCTGTTGAATTTCCTGGGGAAGCCGGTATTGCTTGGCCATGGCAACCCCTTCCCTTACGTGGGAAGTGATGATGGCGGCTGACACCTGGGGATCGGTGTTGTCATGCACATTGCCGGTGCCAATTTGGTTCTCTTTAAAATAGAGTGGCCGCTTTAACTTCCCAATGTCATGGAAATAAGCACCCGCTCTGGCCAACAGGGGATTGGCCCCAATGGCTTCAGCACAGGCTTCAGCCAGGTTGGCAATGATGATGCTGTGGTGATAAGTGCCTGGTGCTTCAAGCAAAAGCCTGCGCAGTAAGGGTTGATTGGGGTTGGTGAGGTCCAGAAGACGGGTAGGCGTTGGCAGATTAAAAGCGGATTCCAGCGCTGGCTGTATGGCCAGGCAAAGCACCGTGCTGATACCAGCTCCTACCAGCGACCACAGCCCTTTAACAATGGCGCTTTGCAGGTTCATGCTGGTGAGAAGACCCAGTGCAAGCAGCATCAAAAAGCTGGCTACCGCTGCCAAAGCGCCTGTTAACAGCACATAGAAGCGTTGATATTTATTCTTTAGTACCAATACAGAAAGCGCTCCAGAAAACACCCCTATGGAGAGCAAATTGACCCAGTCTATGCTTGCGCTGCCTGTTCCAGCTATCATCAGAGCACACAGAGCAGTGCTGGCAGTTCCTGCAATAAGCGCTGGAATCGCCCCTAAAGTGCCCGTTAACAGCATAAAGGGCAAAATCATGGGGGAAAGATAGATCAGCTGAATCTCCTTTGCCAGCAGGGAAAAGGCCATGGCTATCAGGATAACCATATATACAAGAATAATAAGTTTTATTTCTTTCACCACATGGGGGGTGATTGATCGGAGCGCCAGGAAACAGAGGGTTAATATGCCGGCTACCATCATGGCGGCACCCAGATACATCGGGTAATCGATGGTGTTGTCATCCAGCAAGCCCAGGCTGTTTAACATGGCCATTTGGTTTTCTCGGATTCGTCCTTCGCCGCGCACCACGATATTCTGCCCTTGTTTAAATACGACCGGCTCCACCTGTTCCCAGGCTGCCTGGCGGGCAGTTTCCGTGGCCTCGCTGTCTACTACCATGTTGGGTTCAATAATTTCCTGAAGTACCGGCAGCACCACGTTCTGGAGGAGGCTGACATTGGTTTTATAGCCCACCAGTTGCATAATGCTGTTAATGGCGCTTGACTCCTGGCCTTGAATCACATTGCCCTGCATGGTATTGCGAACTGCTGGCACCAGGGCAGCGTACATTTCGTCAAATTGCTCGTTGGCGGCATTGAGCAAAGTGACCATTTGAAAATCCTTAAGCACGATTAAATCCATCATGCTATGGGCAGTGAGCAGTTCATCCTTACTATAGGTTCTTCTGCCAGAATAGTCAGGCAGCGTTTGCGCAAACTGGCGGACAGACACCATTTCGGCATGGGCAGCCTCCAGGTTGGCAATCACGGTTTGGGTGATGCCTTCCTGATGATGAAAAGTGGGAGGGACTGCAGATGCTGCGGCATCCCTGTTGATCTTTGTGGTGACCTCGTCAATCACATCTTTATTGGCGGAGATGGTTTGATCTGGTACCATTCCGACATACAGATTGTAGCGCTTGGGGCTGATGCTTATCATAAACACCAACAGGCACAAAAGGGCGCCAGCCATTGCTGCTAAAAGACGGATGAAAGCCTGGGAACGCAGAAAATTCACCATCCTCTTATAAAAGGAGGGCTTCTGGGTGCCGCGGGGGGAAAGTGGCAACTCAAACATTTGTTTCTCTCACTGCTTCATAGGTTTCATAGGCGCTGACGATGCGCTGTACAAGGTCGTTACGCACCACATCATCCCGGGTGAGTCTGACAATCTGGATGCCTTCTACATCCTTTAAAACATCCAGCGCAATAAGCAAACCGGAGCGCTTGGCCAAAGGGAGGTCGATTTGGGATGGGTCTCCGTTCACCACGCATTTGGCATTACGACCCATGCGGGTGAGGAACATTTTCATCTGCTCAGGCGTGGCATTTTGCGCTTCGTCCAGGATGATGAAAGCATCGTTGAGCGTTCTCCCACGCATAAAAGCAAGGGGGGCGACCTCAATAGCGCCGCGCTCCATGTAGCGCTGGTAGGCTTCCAAGCCCAGAATTTCAAACAAGGCGTCATACAGAGGCCTAAGGTAAGGATCTACTTTCTGGGCCATATCGCCTGGCAGAAAACCAAGTTTTTCACCCGCTTCAACAGCAGGACGGGTTAGAATCAAACGTTCCACTTCCTTGTTGCGAAGGGCAACTGCTGCCATGGCCATGGCCAGGAAGGTTTTACCTGTGCCTGCTGGCCCGACTGAAAAAGTAAGGCCACTGCTCCTGACAGCATTGATGTATTCGCGCTGTCCAGGGGTTTTGCATTTGATTTTTTTGCCTTTATACGTATAGGCAACCACATCACCCGCGCCGTCCCTCACCTGGGCAAGGGAGCCTTTGCGAGCCATTTGGATCAGGTATCGGATTTTTCCGGCATCAAGCGGTTCACCCGCTTCAATCATTCGGAGCATTTCTTCAATCACCTGCTCCGCGGTTTTTATGTTCTCGTTATCCCCGATGATTTGCAGTTCACCATCACGCAGGAAAACGCTCACAATCAGTTCTTCTTCCAGTACACGGATGTTTTGGTCGTTCAGACCAAATAGAGCTACACAGCTGTCAAAAGTATCCAGCGGCATTGACAAGTGGTACAACAACTCCTTTCGTCCTCAGAAAATGAGCATTCTGAGGTATATTACATCATACACTTTTTGACTCATATCTGCAAGAAAGCATGGGTTTTGGTCTGTTTTCTGAATTTAGCAGCTGATAAACAGGAATACGCATCAAATGGCAAAAAATGCTTGCACGAAATACAGGGATGTGGTAATATTTGCTTTGCTATTCTGGAAGTCAGGAGGTGAAACGAGTTGGCCAACATTAAATCCGCACAGAAACGCATGCGCTCTGACAAGAGAAAGAATCTGCGTAACCGCATGGTGAAAACCGGCGTTAAAACCGCCGTTAAGAAGTATACCCTTGCCTTGGGGAGCGACCTGCAGACTGCCCCTGTCGCATTGGGCGCCGCGTCTTCAGCGCTTGATAAAGCCGTGTCCAAGGGCATTATGCACAGGAACACTGCTAACCGCAAAAAGGCTCGCATGGCAAAAGCCCTGTACAAGGCCCGGGCCTGAGGCAATTAAGCCACGCAAAAATGCCGCAAAACGCGGCTTTTTTGTTTTTATATCATCTAAATAATTAGCTGATTTTATTTGCTATCTGAGCAGCCAGCTTCACATTGTTAAATACCAATTGAATGTTGGATTTAAGAGAATCGCCTCCTGTGAGGGCCACAACACGGGATAGCAGGTAAGGGGTCACTTCCTTTCCAGTAATGCTGTCTCTTTCTGCTTCACGAAGTGCTTGTGTAATGGCCTGGTTGATGACATCCTCAGGCATGGCATATTCATCAGGGATGGGGTTTGTGATCAGCATCCCGCCTGGATAGCCCATGTCCCGCTGTGCGCTGATCATGGCGGCTATGTCCTCGGGACTATCTGCTCGGTCGTTAACTGGAAAACCGCTTTTACTGGTGTAAAAGGCAGGGAGTTCGTTGGTTTGGTAACCGATGACAGGCACGCCTTTGGTTTCAAGGTATTCCAGTGTCAAACCTAAATCCAGAATGCTTTTAGCCCCGGCGCAAACAACGGCCACTGGGGTCATGGCCAGTTCTTCCAGGTCTGCGGAGATGTCCATGGTTGTTTCGGCGCCCCGATGAACACCACCCACCCCGCCCGTCGCAAAAACTTTGATGCCAGCCATGGCGGCAATAATCATGGTGGCGGCCACAGTGGTTGCGCCATCCTGCTTGCGCGCTACCAGCAGCGGCAAATCCCTGCGGCTTGCTTTTTTAACGGCGAGACCTGTTTTGCCCAGGTACTCAATTTGTTCCTCAGTCAGCCCGGCGCATAGTTTCCCGCCGATGACTGCGATAGTAGCGGGTTCAGCGCCATTTTCACGCGCTATTTGTTCACACTTGAGCGCGGTTTCGACATTTTGCGGATAGGGCATGCCATGGCTGATGATGGTGCTTTCAAGGGCAATGACCGGTTTGCCTTCATCTAATGCTTTCTTTATTGCCGGAGACAGGTTTAGGTGTTTATTCATCGAT
>CAZSSU010000032.1:0-14418 GCA_964609415.1 uncultured Christensenella sp.
GGTCAGAACATGGAATCGATAAAAACATGAGCTGCATCGCTGGCCAGGAAGCCGCTGAATACGCCAAATAATCAATAGACTCAAGCAACTTAAGGCCGGGCGCATTGCGTGCCCGGCCTTTGTCAATCCTGTAAACGGAAACTGAATTTTTCTTAATCAGCGCGGAAAGCAGCTGCCTTATGGTAAGATAGGCTTGGTTTCATCTTCACCTAAACGCTTAACAGGAGAGAACTAACATGGACAATCCAGCCGGGGCGCTCAGGGGGCTTACCAGCCAGCAGGCGGCGCAGCTCTACAAGGAGGGCAAGGGCAACCTGCCTCCCAAGGGGGCAGGGCGCAGCCTGGGGCAGATTATCATCAAAAACCTGTTCACCTGGTTTAACATCCTCAACTTCATTCTGGCAGCCGCCCTCATCGCGGTGGGCTCCTACCGCAACATGCTGTTCATGGGGGTGGTTATTTTCAATACCCTCATCAGCACCGTCCAGGAAATCCGGGCAAAAAAGACCGTGGATAAGCTGACCCTGCTGGTGGAAGCCCCCGTGCCCGTGATGCGGGACGGCCAGTGGACCAAACTCCCCCCTGACCAATTGGTGGAGGGTGACCTGGTGCGCTTTTCAGCGGGCGACCAGATCTGCGCGGACGCCCTGGTTTTATCCGGACAGGGGGCCGCCAACGAATCCCTCCTCACCGGGGAAAGTGACCCTGTGACAAAGGGGGAGGATGACCCGCTGTATTCCGGCGCCATCATCACCGAAGGGCGGCTGTATGCCCGCCTCACCCAGGTGGGGGGCCAAAGCTACGCGGGGCAGCTGGTGCAAAGCGTGCGCCATGTGAAGGTGGCCCGCAGCCAGCTGATGGAAGACCTGCAAAAGCTGATCCGTTTTATCAGCTATTTCCTCCTGCCCATTGGCATCATCCTGTTTATCAAACAGTTCTGGGTGCTAAAAGACCCCCTCACCGCCGCTGTGCCCGCCACCGTTGCGGCCATGCTGGGGATGATCCCTGAGGGGCTGATGCTCCTAACCAGCATGGCGCTGGCCGTGGGGGTTATCCGCCTGGGCAAGCAGAACACCCTGGTGCAGGAGCTGTATGGCATTGAAAACCTGGCCCGGGTGGACACCCTGTGCGTGGACAAAACCGGCACCATCACCAAGGGCTGCCTGCGGGTGGAAAACGTGATCCCCCTGGCGGGCTGTGACCTGGCCCAGGTGGACAGCGCCATGCGGCAATTGCTCCAATCATCAGAGGACGATAACCTGACCTTCCAGGCCCTGCGCGCGCACTGGGGCGGCCCCATGATGGCGGCAGAGCCAGTGGCGCTGAAGGTGCCCTTCTCCTCCGCCCGCAAGTGGAGCGCTGTGGCCTTCACGGCGCTGGGCAGCACCCTGGTGGGGGCGCCTGAGTTTATCCTGAAAGACACCATGCCAGAAGACCTGGCCGCCCAGGTGGCAGACTATGCCAGCCAGGGCTTCCGGGTGCTACTGGTGGCCCACTCCCCCCTCTTCCCCCAGGACAACTGCCTACCGGGAGAGATTTGCCCCCAGGCCCTCATTTTGCTCAACGATCAGATCCGTGAGGATTTCTCTGAAACAGTCGCCTTCCTGGACGCGCAGGGGGTGTGCATCAAGGTAATCTCCGGCGACAACCCCCGCACCGTGGCTGAGGTGGCCAGACGGGCCGGGCTCAAAGATGCTGAAAACTGGGTGGATGCCTCCCAGCTCACAAGCGACGAGGCCTTGAATGACGCCGCCACCCGCTACACCGTGTTTGGCCGGGTCGCCCCTGAACAGAAGAAAAAGCTGGTGCTGGCGCTTAAAGCCGCCGGTCACACCGTGGCCATGATGGGCGACGGCGTCAACGATGTGCCGGCGCTTAAAGTGTGTGACTGCGCCATCGCCATGGCTGGCGGCAGCGATGCCGCCAGGAAGGTGTCCCAGCTGACCCTGCTGAAGGAAAACTTCTCCGCCCTCCCCCAGGTGATCCTGGAGGGCCGCCGGGTCATCAACAACATCACCCGCTCCGCCTCCCTCTTCCTGGTGAAAACCTGCTTTTCCTACCTGCTGTCCCTGCTCATCCTGATTTTGCCGCTGTCCTACCCCTTCCGCCCCATCCAGATGACCTTGGTCAGCAGCTTCACCGTGGGCATCCCCTCCTTCTTCCTGGCGCTGGAGCCCAACCGCGAGCGGGTGAAGGGCGGCTTCCTGCCCACCATCCTGAAAAACGCGCTGCCAGGCGCGCTGACGAACCTGGCATTGGTGGTGCTCACCTTTATTGTTTCAGGTCTCCTCAAACTGCCCGCTGACCAGCGTTCCACCATCGCGGTGGCCGCCATAGGCATCACCGGGCTTCTGGTGCTGGCCTATACCAGCCGCCCCCTGACGCTGGCCAGGAGCCTGCTGCTATTGGCCATGGCCCTTGGCATGGGGCTGACTGCGCTGATCTTTGGGCGCTTCTTTTTCCTCAGCCCCCTCTCAGGGGCTGGCGCAGTATTCTGCGGGGCGATGGTGGCCTTGTCGCCTGTGCTGCTGTGGTTGTTCCGCCGGGCGGTGGACAGGGGTTTTGCCCGCTTTGATGCCTGGAAGGCCAATCGCCTGCCGGGGAAGATTTTATGATATGATAGGGACGAATAAACAGGAGGAATTCTAATGAGCAACAAAATTTTGCTGGAAGTGTGCTGCGGCTCAGCCGATGACGTAATTCAAGCCCATCTGGGTGGCGCTGACCGGGTGGAGCTGAACAGCAGCCTCTTCCACGGCGGGCTCACCCCCACCCTGGGCAGCCTGCAGGTCGCTAAAGATAGGACGCCCCTGCCCATCATCGCCATGGTCAGGCCCCGCCAGGGCGGCTTTTGCTATACAGATGCGGAGTTTGCTGCCGCCCTCATTGATGCCCGTGAAATGATCAAGCACGGCGCTGACGGCCTGGTATTTGGCTTTTTGCATCCGGATGGCAGCATTGATGAGAAGCGCTGCCGCCAGCTGATCGACATCGCTAAGGAAGCCGGCAAAGACGCTGTTTTCCACCGCGCCATTGACGTGACGCCGGACTGGAAAAGGGCGCTGGACACGCTGATTTCTCTGGGTATTGACCGGGTGCTCACCAGCGGCCAGGAGCCTGATGTGTTTTTCGCCATGGACACCATTAAGGAGATGGTGGCCTATGCCGGGGACAGCATCCAAATTCTGCCCGGCGCCGGCGTCACCCTGCGTAATGCCGCGAAAATCGCTGAATATACCGGGGCAAGCCAGCTCCACATCGCCCGGCACAAGCCGCAGACCGATGCCTCCACCGCCAACAACCGGGACATCTTCTTTGGCGGCGCCCTCTACCCGCCGGAAGACCGCTATGACCTGATTGACAGCGGCTATATCCATTCGGTCACAAAGGCGCTCAAAGCCCTATGATCACCAGCAGCTTTGACCCTCATACGCCCCCCATCTTCACGGCGGAGGACATGGTGCGCTCCGCGGAGCAGGCCCTGGCTGATGTTGTCATCATCACCTTTTCCAAAACGGTGCTGGAACATGTGCTGGCCCAGTTCCCCACCAAGGCCATCGCCGCCCTGCCCGCCCTCAACGGCGACAGGACGGTATACCTGCTGGAGAATCAAAGCCCCCGCATCGCCTTTTACATGAGCCCCATCACCTCAGCAGGCGCCGGGATGAAACTGGAGGAAGCCGCTGTGGCCACGGGTGCCAAGCACTTTGTGCTCTTTGGCAGCTGCGGGGCGCTTGACAGCGCCCTCACCGAGGGGCACCTCATCGTGCCCACCGAGGCCTACCGGGACGAGGGCTTCAGCTATCACTATGCCCCCGCCGCCCCTTACATCACGGTGAAAAACGCGGACAAGGTGGCCAGCATCCTCACTGAGCTGGGCATCCCCCATGTCAAGGGCCGCGCCTGGACCACCGATGCCCTCTACCGGGAAACCCGGGGCAACATGGAGAAACGCAAGGCGGAAGGCTGCATCGCCGTTGATATGGAATGCAGCGGCCTGCAGGCCCTGTGTGATTTCAAGGCATATTCCTACTACACCTTCTTTTACTCCGGCGATCTGCTGGACGCCCCTCAGTGGGACCAGCGCATCCTCTGCAATGACGCCGAGGCCAGCCACCAGCTGCAAAACTTCCTGGTGGCGCTGGAAATCGCCAAGCGCGTGGCAGGGAAAGAAGGCTGATTGCTAATGGATACCATGGATTGCTGCTTTACGCAGGGTGGCCTGTGGTTCAGGTACCGGGCCTGCGCCATCATCACCAAGGATAGCCATATCCTGATGGCCACCAACCCAAGCGTGGACTATCTTTACAGCGTTGGCGGCGGCGTGCACCACGGGGAAACGGCGGAGGAAGCGGTGAAGCGCGAGGTGCTGGAAGAAACCGGCGTCGCCATGGAGCCCCTGCGCCTGGCCGCGGTGCATGAGAACTTTTTCCGCGGCCTCATGGATGACCCCGATAAGCTTTGCCATGAGATTGCCCTGTACTTCATGATGAAACCCAGCCATCTTGGCAACATCCGGGACAGCGGCCTCTCCATGGACGGCCTGCCCGAACGCCTGGTCTGGGTGCCGTTTGAAGATTTTAAGCGCCGCCGGGTGTTTCCAAACTTTTTACCAGACATTGTCCTGAATCAAAACCAGCAGGTGTGTCATATCGTAAGCAGAGAATAGGGCGTAATCAATGTGCGTTCATCTCTTCCGACAGGGCATGAAAAAGCGGCACTGCTGCCGCCTATAAAGAGGTGTCGGGCGGGTGTGCCAGTCCCCGCATTTCTTTTCTACCAGATAATCCCGGCGTGTAGAAGCACATTCTCGCCTTCCGGCACCAAGCAGCCAATGCACTGGCAGGCACGGCTACCTCTGCATCTCTTCTGTACCATACTGCTAGGCATGTGGTTGCCGCGTGTTTTAGCACCTCAATGCGTTTGCTGCGGGGTGAGCCTTTGGCAGGGGTGCCGTATTCCTGCATCTCTTTTAGCCACAAGGGCGCGTGGTCGGCACAGTTTACCACCTCAAAGGCTTCACCTTACAGGTAGTATACGCATGGATTGCTAATGATGTAAAGAGGTGATTGTTCATTTAGCAGGAGGTATTGGGTACCGTAACAGGGAGAAAATGGAAGCGAACAAGGACCGATTATTCATCGTTTCTGCAGATTTGTCGACAAGAGCTTTTCCAGGTTTCGAGGCGCGGCTACATGAATGACCCATGAGCTGAAAGTCAATACAGCACACCTCCCTCATTTTCTGGCTTCTATATCATCCAAAATCTGTTATCCAAACTTTTGGCTTGTATATCGTCCATTTTGTTCCATCATCAGTGGATGTGTCCTTCTTTGAAGGAGAGAGAATCATCACTTAATCAAAACAGTCAATAAAAAAACCCCAAGCCTTCCAGCCTCTTCACTGTTGCCAGCAGCTGCGCCTTGTCAACATCGCCTGAAAACAAGAAAGAATAGAAAAAGGCGGTCTCCCCGCTGTTTTTCAGCCGCTCAGGCAGAACATCCGGGGATTCCTCCGCCTTTTTGTAGTCTGTTTGAAAATCCTCCAGGCCGTATACAGCAAAGCGCATCCCATGAAAGACCGCATCATCCAAACGCAGCGCTGCCTCTTTTGACTGTTTGGCGGTGATGCTGGTGTGGGCAAAGTCGATCTCAATATCGCACAGATCCTGCACCGTGATAACTGGGATGGGATAGTGATCCATCTGATACCCGCCCCCTGCGTCCGGCCAGTAATGCCCTGCGTAATAGCCATAGCTCAGGGGGCGCTTCAAGCCTGAAGCTTTCAGGGCGTTCAGGATGTTTTTAGCCCGCTTATCCAGGGCAGCATAGGCCGCGTTCATGGCCTCTCTCAGCTTATCGTCCATATATCCCTCCCCAGTTCACTATGCAGATTCTATGAAAGGCTGTCAAGCCATCCCCTCTACTGCGACACCGTATACAGTGAATAGAAATAGCCCTTTTGCGCCATGAGTGCATCAAAGTCGCCCGCCTCAATCAAGCGCCCGTCTTTGAGCGTCAGGATGCGGTCATACTGGCGCAGGAGCTCTGCTTCCAGGGCATGGGTCACCACGATGCGGGTAAAGCCTGAAAGGCCCAGAATAGCCCGGGTCACATGGTGGGCGGTGGATTTGTCCAGGGCGGCCGTGGCCTCGTCCACCAGCAGCACCGGGGTTTCCCGCAGAAGGCTCCGGGCGATGGAAATGCGCTGGCGCTCTCCGCCTGAAAGCCCGGCGCCGTTCTCCCCGCACAGATAGTCCTCCCCCCGCTCCCGGATCATCTCCCCCAGGCCAGACTGGGCAATGGCCCGGTCCACCGCCTCCCGGGGAAATTCCCGGAACATGGTGATGTTGTCCCGGATGGAGGCATTGAACACAAACACATCCTGCTGGACGATGCTCACCAGCTCATACAGCGACTGGCTGCTGATAGCCCGCAGCTCATGGTCGTCATAATAAATCTCCCCTGTATAATGGCTGTGGGAAGCCATCAGGAGGCTTAGCAGCGTGGACTTGCCGGAGCCGGATGCCCCCACAATGGCATAGGCCCTGCCGGCTTCAAATCGGCAGGTGATCCCGTCCAGCACCTTCGCCTCCCCCTCATAGGAGAAAGTTAGGTTTTCTAGCGTGATGCCCTTTTCGAGGGCTTTTCTGATATCAAGCCCCTCATCCCTCACATTGCCCTCCAGGCTCAAGGCCAGTTTATCAATCAGCCCGCGGGCGGCCTTGCGCCCGGCCAGGATGCCCGGCATTTCAGCGATGGGCTGGATGACAAAATTCATCAGGTTCACAAACACCATCACCACCCCTGGGGTGATATTGCCCCGGGTAAGCGCCAGCCAGGCCCCGGCCAGGAACACGCCCAGCTGCGCCATGGCCCCGGCCACAGCGCCAATGGTGCCGATGATGGTGGCGATCTGCCGCCGGCGGCATTTGGCCCCTTCCACCGCCTGGTTGCTGGCAGAAAACAGTTTCAGGATGGCCTGTTCCGCCTTGAAGCTCTTCACCACAGAAAAGCCGCTCAGGCTGTCCTTCAGCGTGGCCACAAAGCCCTCGTTGCGGTCAGACACCTGTTTTTCAGCCGCTTCCAGCCGCCCACCCGCCAGGAGGCTGGCAATCACCGGCAGGATGGACAGCGCCACCGCCACCAGGGTGAGGAGGGGGTTGTACAGGATCATCATCGCGAAGGCGCCCACAAACATCACGGCATTTTGCACCAGGGAAAACACTGTCTCCAGGTAGTTGGTTTCAATGGCCGTGGCATCATTGGAAAGCGCTGAGATATAGGCAGCGGTGGACTCATCCTTAAAGGAAGCCATGCTCTTTTTCATCAGCTTTTGAAAGGCGTAATCCTTATACTGACCCATGGCCTTTTCCAAGAACCGGGGCTTGGTGTAATAGCCCACCGCCTGCACCAGCACAATCACCAGCAAAAAGACCGCGGTCAACATCGACAACTTGTCCAGCCCAAGGGCGCCCGGCGTGCCCGACATGGCGTCGATTACCTGCTGCATCAGCCAGGACAGCACCAGGTTGACCGCTCCCATCATCAGCGTAACCATTGCCGCCAGGGCGAAAGCCGCCTTGTTGCCCCGGTAGAACTGGGCGATATAGGGTTGGCGCAGGGGCTTTATATCCTTAGTTTTTCCCATGGCGCACCTCCTGCCAAAGGGCAGTCAAGGCTGGGTTATCCGCCTCCGCCACTGTGCGTTCAATCCCCTCCATGGCCGTGGGCCCCAGGTCATCATAGGCGGTGCCCGCGTCACCGCTGTAATAGCGCATGCTGCTTGCCTGGTACTCAGGCGCCGCGTCAAAGGCTTCCGCCATTTTCCAGGCCTGCATCAGGCATTTCCGCGCCATGTCAATCCGCCCCATGCTCAGGTGCAACTGTGCTTTCCCTGCCATCATGGCGGCCATCAGTTTGTCCAGAAAGCTCATTTTCCCCGGTTTCCTAAGGCCGCTGAGCAAGCGTTCCAGCCATTCTGACACATCAAGCGCTTCCTGAAAGTTCCCCTGACTGGCAAAATCATCCACCAGCCCCGCCACCACCCGGATGAGGGACACCACATGCGTGAGCAAAGCCCTGGACAGGTACTTGCCCGCATCCTCCCCCTTCATATGCCTGGACGCGATGATAAAGCCAATCAAGGCATCGTTGATGCCGCAATGGTTGAACTTTTTCAGCTGTTCCAGCGCTTTTTGGTCTTCATCCAGAAACAGATAGATTTCCGCAATGTCGTTTTGCAGGGAAAGTTCGCTGATGTCAGGGTCCTTGTTCTGGCTGACCAGGCCAATGGCATGCTGATGCAGGGTCAGCGCGCGGCGGAGCATCTCCTTGTCCCCGGTTTCAACGCCGCAGAGGAAATACAGCCGCGCGCTGTAAAGCGTCACCTCAAAGTGATGGGGATAGCGGCTGATGGCTTGTTCAGCCTGCTTGACGCCCTCCATCACCTGCTTGTTCTGGCGGAAATCCTTCAGGCGCTGGATGATGGCATCAAGGTCTCTGCTTTGCATCTGGTAACCCAGCAGTGCATCCACCGACATCCCAAAGAAATGCGCCACCTCCATCAACAGGGGGATTTCCGGCATGGACTGGCCCAGCTCCCACTTGGACACCGCCCCCACCGTCACCCCCATGGCCTCGGCTAACTGCTCCTGGGTGAGGCCCCTGGCCTTGCGCTGTGCCCGGATGTTTTCATGCAGCCTGTGTTCCATCACAATCCTCCATGCCACTTTTAAACCAGTGTAACCCAAGAAAAGCCGGTGGGAAAGCCACCAGCAATAGAATCAGTAGAAATATTATTCTACTTTCGGTTTAATTCAGGCAGAAAAGGTAAAGGCGCCTGCGTCTCCGCCAGCGCCCGTAAAACGCGTCTTCGTCCCATTCCATCAGGCAGCCAGGTCAGCCCTGCTTATTCAGCAGGCCGCCACCTCCGCCAGGCAGTCAATCACCTCGCCCGTCAACGCGCTGCGCTCCCCATGGCGCTTGGCCGCTGCCTGCCCCGCCAGGCCCAGCCACAGACAGGCTGTGCGGGCTGTTTCATAGGGGGAAGCATCCGGGCTGGCCGCCAGAAGTGCTGCCATAATGCCGGTGAGGGCATCCCCGCTGCCACCTTTGGCAAGCGCTGAGCTGCCCAGCGTGTTAAGCGCTGTCTGCTTCCCGTCATGGATGATGCTGGCAGCGCCTTTTAAGACCACGGTGCCACCATAGCGGGCCTGAAGGGATTGAGCCGCGGCGATGGGCTTATCCGTCACCTCACGCCCACTCATCCCCAGCATACGCGCGGCCTCCCCCGGGTGGGGGGTCAGCAGCGTTTTGTGGCCTATGGCCAGGGGCTGGCGGGCCAGCAGGTTCAGCGCGTCAGCGTCCAGCACGCTGGGCACATCCGCCTGATACAACAGGCTCAGATTGCGCCAAGCCGCCTCGCTTTGCCCCAGGCCGGGCCCAGCGGCAAAGGCGTCATAGGCAGGCGGTGAGGCCAGGACGCGTTCTACATCAAGGCAAATGGCATTGGGCACCAGGGTCTGTATAACCGGGATGATTTCACGCTCACAGGCGATGCTTACCAGCCCTGCCCCCGCCCGCAGCGCTGCCTTCGCCGCCATGGCGGCGGCCCCAGCCATGCCCAGGGAGCCTGCATACAGCAGCACCCGCCCGGCCTGGCCCTTATGCAGGTTGGATGGCCTGTGGGGCAGGCGATGCGCCAAGTCCCCCGCCTCAAGAGCGCTGATAGGCTTATCCGCCAGCGCTTCATAGGCCGCTTCAGGAAGGCTGAGGGGCACAATCCCCACCTCGCCAATCACATCCTGCCGGGGGCTGAGATAAAGCCCGATTTTCCCATGCCCCAGGGCCACTGTCCAGGTGGCGCGGAAAGCCTGGTTATCCACCCGGCCGCTGAGGCTATCAAGCCCGCTGGGCGCATCCACCGATAACAGGGGCACGCCCAATGCGTTAACAGACTGTGCAAGCGCCAGGATGCGCTCAGGCAGGCCGCCATGGAAACCAGTGCCAAACACAGCGTCCACCACCGCATCAGGCTTATCCCTGAGGGGATATTCCGGCTGCCAGGCGGATACCGGTAACCCCAGCGCACGGATATGCCGCAAATTGGCAATGGCTTCAAGGCTCCTGGGCTCCTCCGCCAGCAAGACCTGAACCAGCGCCCCCGCCTGGTGGGACAGCCGGGCCATCACCAGGCCGTCGCCCCCATTGTTGCCAGGGCCAATCAGAAACAGCAGGCGCTTGCCCCGCAGCCCGCCCATTTTCTCCTGAAGCCATAAAAAAGCGCCCCGAGCCGCCTCCTCCATCAACAGCAATGGGGAGAGCCCCAGGGCGAAGGCGCGCTCTTCCACGGCGCGCATTTGTTGGGGGGTCAAAATCAGCCGCAATTCAGTCCTCCATCACGCATAAGGCCACCGCCATCGCCTGCTCATGGGAGATGGATAGATGGCAGGAAGCGATGCCCCGCTCGTCAAGCGCCCGCCTGGCCTGCCCAAGGGGAACATAGCAAGGCGCGCCTTTATCGGTATGGCCAATGACAATATCCTGAAGCGGAATCCCCCGGAATCCCTCGCCCAGCGCCTTCACAAAGGCCTCCTTGGCCGCGTATATACCCGCCAGGCTGGCCGCCATCATGGCCCCTTTGCTATGAATATAGGCGGCTTCCTCCGGGGCAAAATAGCGCCTTAAAAAGGCGTCCGTTTCCAGCAGTTTTTCCATCCTGCTGATGTCACACAGGTCAAGGCCCAGGCCCCTAATCATGCCTGGGCGCTCAGGATGGCGTTGGCCACAGCCCGGGCGGTCACCTCCTGGGCAGCGGCGCAGAGCTTCACAAAGTTCACCTCCTGCAGCACCCGCTCGGTGGCCAGGGCGAAGAGGCTGTCCCCATCCATCTGGGTGTGGGAGGGGCGAATGGCCCGGGCCAGGCCTCCATGGCTCACATCCGCCAGGCGCGTCACCTGGTCTTTGCTCAGCCTGCAATCCACCGCGATCACGCCAATGGTGGTGTTGGTGCCAGGGGGCGGAATACGCATCTGGTAGGGGGCAGGGGCAGCACCTTTCAACAGCCCATCTGCCAATACAGCAGTGCCGTCCGGCATCCGGGCGCTGGCAATGCACTTGCCGCTGGCCGGGTCATAGATGTCCCCTACAGCGTTGACCGCAATGATAGCGCCCACCGTGATGCCCTCTGGCAGCGTGATGGACGCGGAGCCGATGCCGCCCGGCTGGGGCAGGGCGTTTTGCACCAGCTTGCCTACCGTGCAGCCACAGCCAGCGCCATAGGGTCCCTGCTGCACGCCCTTGGCAGCGCCTGTCACAGCGGCGCGGCCCATAGCGGCATCCGGTGAGGCTCCGGCTTCGCCCACAGACAGATCAAACAGCACCGCCGCCGGCACAATGGGGATGCGGGCAATGCCCATGTCAATGCCGATGCCGGCCTGGGCCAAAAAGCGCATCACCCCGTCAGCCGCTGACAGGCCAAAGGCGCTGCCGCCAGTGAGGACCACCGCGTGGGCCACCTCCACCAGGTTACCGGGTTTCAGGACATCGGTTTCCCGGGTGCCCGGGGCGCCGCCCCGGACAGACACCCCTGCCATGGCCCCCTCCCGGGGCCCCAGCACCACGGTGACGCCGGTTTTAGCCTTTTCATTTTGCATCTGGCCCACGCGAATGCCATGGACCTTGGTGATATCGCCAGGATAGAGATTGCTCATGGGATGTGCTCCTTTCGCTCAGGAAGGGCAGACACCAGCCACTGGGCCAGGTCCTTATACACCCTTTCCCGGATTGTTTCATTAAACAGTTCATGCCGGGCGCCGGGGTAGAGCGTCACCTCCACCTTTTCAAGGCCTGCCTGGCGGTATTCCCCGGCCACAGCCTCCACCCCCTTGCCCTGCTCCCCAATCGGGTCTTCCCCACCTGATATCAGCAGGATGGGAAGGTCCAGGGGCAGCGCCTTCAAGCGCTTTAGTTTGGTCAGCTGCATCAGGCCGTCAAACAAGTCATAGTAGCCCCGCGCGGTAAACTTAAAGCCGCAGAGGGGGTCCTCCTCATACCGCTGCACCTGGGAAGCATCCCGGCTCAGCCAGTCGTTGGGCGTTTGGGCGGGGAGGAAGGGCTTGTTGTTGCCAGCGAATGCCAGCTGATGAATCAGCCCCACTTCCGCCTGGTCAAAGCCAAAGGCGCAGTGGAGCCCCGCCAGGGAGCGGGCCAATGTGCAGAGAAAGGCCGGGTAGTGCCCGGTGCCGGAGAGCACCAGGGCGCTTAAGCGTTCCGGATGCCTCAGCGCATACTCCCGGGCCAGGAAGCTGCCCATGCTATGCCCCACAAGCGCCAGGGGAAGCCCCGGGTAACGCGCCAACATCCAGTTGATCACGCTATCCAGATCCAGCACCAGTTGGTTCCAGCCCTTCTCATCACTGAAAAAGCCCTTGATCGGCGCTTCTTCGCCGTGGCCCAAATGGTTATAGCCGCAGACTGCAAAGCCTGCGGCGCTCAAATGCCGGGCAGGGGCCTCATAGCGGGCGATGTGCTCCGCCATGCCGTGGCTGATCACCACCAGGCCCCGGGGCGCGCCCTCCGGCTCCCAGAGCGTGATGCTTCTGGGGTAGGGGCTGGCGCCCGGGAATGGCAGCGTGATCACGGGTATCCCTCCCATGTGGTCAGGGCTGGTAAAGCCCCAGCTTTTTGTAAACTTTGTTAATGGTGCGCTGCGCCAGCTTCTGGGCGCGCAGGGCGTTGTTCTGCATGGTCTGGGCCAGGTAGGCCTTGTCGTTCATCAGCTCTTTATACCTGCTCTGCACCGGCTCCAGCGCCGCGATGACGGCGTCCGCCGTCTCATCCTTCAGCGCGCCATAGCCCTGGCCTTCCAGGCGCTCGCAGATCTTGGCCACCTTTTCGCCGCTGAGGACGGAGAGGATGGACAAGAGGTTTGACACCCCGGGCTTGTTTTTCGCGTCAAAGCGGATCACCGCCTCGGAATCGGTCACGGCGCGCCTGATTTTGCGCCGGATATCCTCGGGCTTGTCGGTGACGGCAATGAGGCTATCCTCAGGGTCTGACTTGGACATTTTCTTCTCTGGCTCCGTCAGGCTCATGATTTTGGCGGTCTGCTTGGGGATGTAGCCCTCCGGCACCGTGAAGACGCCTGGGTGGATGGCGTTAAAGCGCTGGGCGATGTCCCGGGTGATCTCAATGTGCTGCTTTTGGTCAGCGCCCACAGGCACCACATTGGACTGGTACAGCAAGATATCCGCCGCCATGAGAACCGGGTAGGTGAAGAGCCCCGCGTTGATGTTGTCCTGATGCTTCTTGGCCTTGTCCTTAAACTGGGTCATCCGGTTCAGCTCCCCCATGTAGGTGAAGCAATTGAGGATCCAGCTAAGCTCGGCGTGCTGGGGCACATGGCTCTGGCAGTAGATGATGGACTGCTCAGGGTCAAGGCCGGCGGCGATGTAAAGCGCCGCCAATTCCAGCGTCTGCCGTCTGAGGCTCGCCGGGTCCTGCCTGACGGTTAAGGCATGCAGGTCAACGATGCAAAACAGGCAATCGTGCTGATCTTCCAGCAGCTTGAAGTTGCGCATGGCGCCGATGTAATTGCCCAGTGTTATATGCCCTGAGGGCTGGATGCCTGAAAACAGGACGGGCTTGCGGGTTTCCTGGCTCATTCACTTACCTCTTCTTTCGTGTTACAGGTTCATGTCCTTCTTAACCTTGGCGAAGGCTTCCACCGCCTGGTCCAGATCCTGATGGCTGTGGCCGGCGGAAATCTGGGTGCGGATGCGGGCTTTGCCCTGCGGCACCACAGGATAGGAAAAAGCGATCACATAGACGCCGTAGTCCAGCATCCGGGCGGCTGCCTCGGCTGCCTTGTGGGCATCATAAAACATCACCGGCACGATGGGGTGCTCGCCCGGCAGCAGCTCAAAGCCCACCTTTTCCATGCCGGCCCTGAAATAGCGGGCGTTGGCGTGCACCTTGTCCCTCAGGTCGGTGGAGGCCTCCAGCAGGTCCACCACCTTGAGGGTGGCGGAGCAGATGGCTGGCGCCAGGGTGTTGCTGAACAGATAGGGCCGGGAGCGCTGGCGCAGCAGGTCCACAATGGGCTGCCTGGCCGCTGTAAAGCCGCCAGAGGCGCCGCCCAGGGCCTTGCCAAAGGTGCTGGTGATGATGTCCACCCGGCCCATCACCCCGCAGGCCTCGTGGGTGCCGCGGCCGGTTTCGCCCATAAAGCCTGTGGCGTGGCTGTCATCCACCATCACCAGGGCGTCATACTTGTCGGCCAGGTCGCAGATTTCCTTGAGCTTGGCCACATAGCCGTCCATGGAAAACACGCCGTCGGTGGCAATCAGCCGGATGCGGGCATCCTGGCTGTCCTTCAGGTGCTGCTCCAGCTCCTTCATGTCGGAGTTGGCATAGC
>CAZSSU010000033.1:0-14300 GCA_964609415.1 uncultured Christensenella sp.
CATCCTGACCGAGCCCAAAAACGCGCTGGTCAAGCAGTATCAGCATCTGTTTGAATTAGATGGGGCTGAATTGGTCTTTGACGAGGAAGCGCTGCGGGCTATTGCCAAGCAGGCGGTTGCCCGGAAAACCGGCGCCCGTGGCCTGCGCGCCATCATTGAAAACCTGCTGCTTGACACCATGTTTGACCTGCCCAGCGCCAAGGAGCCCCTTAAGTGCGTGGTCAGCCAGGATATGGTGGAAAAGGGAGAGGCGCTTGTGCCCATCCGCTTACCCAAGCCCCTGAAGCCGCCGGCCAAAGGCGTCAAGCAGGCAGCCCTGCCGCTGGAAAGCGACGCTTCCTGACTAAGAGATTGCCATGCCTCTTCCCAGGAACATGGGAAGAGGCATTTTAAGGAGAACCATGCCCAAGAAATCCAATTCATTATTGACCATTCCCTTTTTGCCGCTGCGGGGTACCCTGGTGTTCCCGCATATGGTGCTGCATGTGGATGTGGGCCGCGGCAAGTCAGTGGCGGCCATTAACCAGGCCATGATGGGCGACCAGCGCATCTTTCTGGTGATGCAAAAAGACATCGAAAATGAAGAACCGGAGCTGCGCGACCTGTACAAGGCTGGCACCATCGCTCGGGTCAAGCAGGTGCTGCACCTGCCTGGTAACAACATGCGCGTGCTCATTGAAGGCGAGGAGCGGGCTGTCATCAAGGGCATACTGGATGACAGCGCTGTGTGGATGGCGGCAGTTAAGGTGATGCCCGCCTATGAAAGAACGGAGGACACGCTGGAGCTGCAGGCCCTCAAGCGCCTGGCCAAGGAAAGCCTGGACGGCTTTGCTGAGGCGGGGAACCGGCTGTCTGATGAACTGATCAAAACCTTCAAACGCATTGAAGATCCCCATGAACTGGTGGACGTGATCGCTGCCAACCTCATCCCTCAGGCGGAGGAGCGCTATGCCCTGCTGGCGCTGGAAAAACCAGCCGACCGGCTGGAGCAGCTGTGTGTCTACCTGGCCCGGGAGGTGCGCAATGCCAACATTGACCGGGTGGTGCAGCAGCGCATCCGCATGCAGGTGGATAAATCCCAGCGGGATTATTACCTGCGGGAGCAGATGAAGGCCATCCAGGAAGAGCTGGGCGAGGGCGATTTTGACGATGTGGAGGAGATGCGGGAAAAGCTGAAGAAAATCCCGCTCAATGAGGAAGCCCGTGAAAAAGCGGACAAGGAGCTGGACAAGCTCGCCCGCATGATGGCGGGCAGCCCCGAATCCACAGTTTCCGAAAACTACCTGGACTGGCTGGCTGAACTGCCCTGGGGCAAGTACACCAAGGACCAATTGTCCCTGAAGCGGGCCCGCCGCATTCTGGACCAGGACCATTACGGGATGGAGCAGGTGAAGGAGCGCATCATCGAGTTCCTGGCGGTGCTCAGCATGCGCAGGGCACAGGACGCCACCGTGGCGCCCAAGGGGCCCATCCTCTGCTTTGTGGGGCCTCCCGGCGTGGGGAAAACCAGCATTGTTCAGGCCATCGCCAAAGCCATGGGCCGTAGGTTTGTCAAAATGTCCCTGGGCGGCGTCCGGGATGAGGCGGAGATTTACGGGCATAGGCGCACCTATATCGGTGCCATTCCTGGCCATATCATCACCGGCATCAAGCGGGCGGGCACCATGAACCCTGTGTTCCTGTTTGATGAAATTGACAAAATGGGCAACGACTACCGGGGCGACCCTGCCAGCGCCATGCTGGAGGTGCTTGACCCGGCGCAAAACGGCAGCTTCCGGGATCATTATCTGGATGTGCCTTTTGACCTGTCCAGGGTGCTGTTCATCACCACCGCCAACACCCGGGAATCCATCCCGGCGCCCCTCCTTGACCGGATGGAAGTGATTGAGGTGTCCAGTTATACGGAGGAAGAAAAGCTCCAAATCGCCAAGCGGCACCTGCTGCGCCAGCAGGTTGCGGAAAACGGACTGGCCAAGGACAGCATCACCATGAACCAGGCGGCCATTCGCCAGGCCATTGAAGGCTATACCCGGGAGGCTGGTGTGCGCACCCTCTCCCGTACCCTGGCCAAGGTGGTGCGCAAGGCCGCGGTGGAAATGCTGGAGACAGGGGAAAAGAAGCTCTCTATCACCACTGGCAACCTGGAGAAATACCTGGGCGCTCCCCGTTTTCTGCGGGACAAGCCTGAGCAGGCTCCCCTGGTGGGCGTGGTCAATGGCCTGGCCTACACCGAAGTGGGGGGCGAGATGCTAAAAGTGGAATGCGCGGTGATGCCGGGGACGGGCAAATTGTCCCTCACCGGACATCTGGGCGATGTGATGAAGGAAAGCGGCCAAGCCGGGCTCTCCTGGGTGCGCGCCCATGGTGACAAATACGGCATTGACCCGGACTTCCACAAGCAGCAGGATATCCACATCCATGTGCCGGAAGGGGCTGTGCCCAAGGATGGCCCATCTGCCGGTGTCACCATGGCAGTAGCCCTGGTGTCTGCCCTTAGCGCCCGAAAAGTGCGACAGGACATCGCCATGACAGGGGAGATTACCCTGGGCGGGCGGGTGCTGCCCATCGGCGGGGTAAAGGAAAAGCTGCTGGCAGCCTACCGGGCTAAAATCAAGCGGCTTGCTTTGCCCAAGGATAACCGCAAGGATGTGGCGGAACTGCCGGAATATATCCGGGATGCCTTTGAGATTCGTTTTGTAAGCAATGTGGCTGAGGTGATTGACCTGGCCCTGGAAGAAGCGGTGAAATAAGCGTGTTTAAGGAAGCGAAGTTTATCATCAGCCTGCCCGAGTATGGCACCTTCCCAGGCCGGGGTCTGCCGCAGCTGGCCGTGTGCGGGCGCAGCAATGTGGGCAAAAGCAGCCTGATTAATAACCTCTGCCGGAAGCGGGGCCTGGCAAAAACCAGCAGCACGCCCGGCAAGACCCGGTTAATCAATGTGTTCTTAATTGATAATGCCTTTCACCTGATTGATTTGCCTGGCTATGGCTATGCCAAAGTATCCAGGCGCGAGCAGGAAAGCTGGGGGCAGATGATGAACAAATACTTCAGCCAGGCGGAGGAATTGAAGCTGGCACTGCACCTGGTGGACATCCGCCATGAGCCCAGCCAGCAGGATCTGGAGATGAATGCCTTCCTCTACCAAACTGGTTTGCCCTTTCAAGTGGTGGCCACCAAGGCGGATAAACTGTCCCGTGCTCAGCGTCAGCGGCAGCTAAACCCCATTGCCAGAGCCCTGGCGGTTCAGCCATGGGAGATCATTCCTTATTCTTCCCAGACCGGGGAAGGCCGGGATGCCCTCATCCAGGCAATTGAAAAGAGGCTTTCCTGAATAATCGACAGAAACGGCGTAATTGTAAAGCTTAGGCCGTGATGGTATAATCCGGGCAAACCATAATACGGAGGTGGACAGGATGATTCATGTTGATATCGTTAAACCCAACGTGAAGGGCTTAAAGCCATTCGTCCAGCTGCCCTTTGATATCTATAAGAATGACCCGAACTGGGTGCCGCCCCTCAGGCGCGATCTGCTTCGCAGCCTCGCAGGTCAGGACAACGAGTTTTTCGCGCAGGGCATTCAGCGGTTTTTCCTGTGCTATGACAATGAAAAGCCGGTGGCCAGGGTGCTGGCTGGCATCGCCCTCAGGCAGCATGGGCCGTCCGGCGGCGCGCTGGGATACATCAGCCTTTTTGACAGCTATGACAATGACGAGTATGCCCGCACGGTGCTGGATGCCGCCATGGGCTTCCTGCGGGATCATGGGGTGATCGAGGTGGTAGGCCCGCTGCCGCCCCGTTTTGACATGCTCTCAGCCGGCATGCTGGTTCAGGGCTTTGATGGGCCTCCCGTGCTTGAAAACCCCTATAATCAGCCCTATCTTCCCCATATGCTGGAGAAGTATGGCTTTGTGAAAAGCAAGGATTTGCTGGCATATGACATCCCCATCGATGAAATTCCGGTGGAGCGCATCATGGCCATGGGGGACAGGATCAGGAAACGCTTTGGTGTGGTGATCAAACATGTGGATTTTGCCAAGGGAAACCTGGCCCGGGTGGCACAGGATATATCCACGGTCATTTGCGAAGCCACCCCTGAAGAAGCAGGAGCCTTGCTGCCGACGCCTGATGATTTGCTGAAGCTTTTTAAGCGCATCCGCCCCTATCTGCGCCGGGAAATGGCGGTGGTGGCCTATGCGGGCAGCCGCCCCATCGGTTGTGTAATCGGCTTTTTGGATTCATCCCCTGCCAGAATAGGCAGCGATGGCAGGCGGACGCCCTGGAATTGGCTCAAGC
This sequence comes from uncultured Christensenella sp., assembly GCA_964609415.1. Classification (GTDB taxonomy): domain Bacteria; phylum Bacillota; class Clostridia; order Christensenellales; family Aristaeellaceae; genus UBA6115. The sequence goes on from CAZSSU010000033.1 coordinate 4,294, forward strand.
GTATCATTAAAACGGGCGGCATCACCACCTCCCGCTGCCCCATGCAGTATGTGGTGCCGGAATATCAGAACATGGCGGTTAATGCCTTGATGCTGGCAGAAGCCGTGAAAGGCGCCAAGCAGCTGCGCATCCGCAGTGTGGAGGGTTCCCCGGTGGATGAAGCCCATCAGGTGTCCATCAACAACACGCTGCTGGCTGGCGGCCGGCATTACCGTACCTACCGGATTTTTAAGATGCCCCTTCATGAAATCCCGGGGCAAACCAGTCTGGACAACAATATTTAGTTTTCGCTTGACAATTCGCCGAGGCAATGCTACTATTTGCTTCGCGCCTTGAGCGCGAGTGGCTGGGTGTGGCGCAGTTTGGTAGCGTGCTTGAATGGGGTTCAAGAGGCCGGAGGTTCGAATCCTCTCACCCAGACCAGAACGCCGCGGACGATAATCGTTCGCGGCGCTTCTATTTTGACAGGAAAAACCGCTGATTTATGAGAAATCAGCGGCGGATAAAAGTCGAATGCTTGATCAGCGCCTGGGGATAAAGGTGGACATGCCGCTGTTGAGGAGTTTACTGACCAGGGCGGCGAGCTGGGCGGGCGTCTCATGAAAATCGCCGGCAATCCATTGCTCCATGATGCCGATGTTGGTGAAGGCGGAGAATGTATGAAGGTAGGTCAAGGTGGTTTCATCCAGGTTCCTGGCAAGCCTCCGCCACTCTCTGAGCAAATGATCGCGGTAGATGTTGCCCACCTTGCGCAGGAAGGCCTTGTCGCCATATTCGCCAAAAATCACCCGGCAGAGATCACGGTTTTTATAGATGATCTCATAAACGCGCTGGAACATTTCTTCATTGGGCAAAAGCGGGGTGGCGCTATCAACTGCTTGAAAAATCTGCTCGAACAGTTCATTCTCAATTTGCTCAAGCAGATCGTAGGCATCTTTATAATACAGGTAAAAGGTGCTGCGGTTGACATCCGCCTGCTCGCAGATGCGGGAAACAGTGATTTTGCTCAGGGGGTTTTCCTGAAGCAGGGAGAGCAGGCTTTCCCGCAATGCCATGCGGGTATAACGCACGCGGCGGTTCTCTTTTCTTTGATCAATTTTTGCAGAAGTGTTTTTTGCCATCACACTTTCCTTTCATGCGTTTCATAATTGCCATATATGACGCATTTGTTGATTGCACAATATCATGGCGTATTTTATGATAAAAGGGTTAAACTGTCAACTATTACAGGGCTTGTTGGAAGAAGGGATACATGTGAAACCATTATATCTTGTCACCGGGATTTCCGGGTTTTTGGGGAACCATATTGCCACCCGTTTGATGAAGGCAGGGGAGAGGGTGCGCGGCCTGGTGCTTCCAGGGGATCCATCTGTGCGCTACCTGCCCGAAGGGATTGATCTAATCACGGGAGACATCACAAACAGCGCTGATCTGGATCGCTTCTTTGCCCTTGAACAAGGGGATGAGGCCATTGTGATTCACTGTGCTGGCATCATCAGCATGAGCATTGACCCGGTGCCTTTGGTGCACAAGGTCAATGTGGACAGTGTGCTGGCAGTGGCCAGGCGCAGCCTGAACCCCCAGATCCGGAAAATGCTGTATGTGGCGTCCGTCCATGCCCTCACAGAGAAGCCCAAAGGCCAGGTGATGCGGGAACCGGAGAGGACAGACCCCGACAGCGTCTATGGCTATTATGCCAAGACGAAGGCGGAAGCTGTTGCAAAGTTAATGGCCATGCGCGAAAAGGAAGGGTTGAAGCTCAATATCCTTTATCCGTCTGGGATGGGCGGGCCAGGTGATTATGCCAGGGGCAACTTCACCCAGCTTTTTATCGACTACGCGGCTGGGCATATTCCCATGGCGGTCAACGGCGGCTATAACTTTGTGGATGTGCGGGATGTGGCTGACGCAATCATCACCCTAAGCCAATCGAATTGTGATGGCGAGGACTATGTTCTGGCGGGGGAATATGTGTCAGTCAAAGAGATCCTGAGGGAGTTTGCCCATATCCTTGGGCGGAAACCGCCCCAATTGGTGGCTCCCCTGTGGCTGGCGAAATTGGCCTTGCCGTTTTTTATGCTGTATTACAAAGTCAGGAAAACAAAGCCGGTTTTTAGCCGCTATTCCCTTTTTACCATCAACAGCAACAGCCTTTTTTCATCAGAAAAAGCGCGAAGGGACTTTGGTTTTTCGCCCCGCGCCTTTAGCGAAACGATAAAGGACACGATGGAATGGCTGAGGGAACAGGGCATGCTGAGATAAGCCAAAGGAAACAACTTCGCTTATAATAACCATCAAAGGGCTTGTGACAGCCCTTTTTGCATGTTATCATTTATATTGTTACAGTATTGATAGTTAATGGAGATATAGCATGCATAAAAGCGTGGCGAAAAAGCTGTTGGGTTTTCTTGGCACAGTGTTGCTCATGATGCTGTTAATGCCAGGTGTTTGGGCAGCCGGAGTATTCAGTTGCTCATTGGTTTCAATTGATATAGACAGAGGATTCTGCGGGCTTCTCCTAAATCTTGATACTGCCAATGCTGGCGCGGAGAGTGTCACATTTACTGTCAGCGTGCCATCAGCTTTGAGTGTTTCAAGGATTCATAGCAGCATTTCTGCCAGCGGAAGCAGCTATAAAATGACAGGTGCAAAAGGCGTGATTACCTATAAATTTGATCCCGCCATTTCATCTAATCCGGTGATTCGCGTGAGCAATGTCAAAATCAAGTATAACGGCGGAGAAGTGCAGGCTGGATCAAGCTGCAGCCTGACGGTCCCGGTTCATGAGGTGCATGAGCACCAATTTTCTTATCTGTCTACCAAGGTGCCTGCAGATTGCCAGCAAAAAGGCATTGACATCTGGCAATGTTCCTGCGGCACAACAGAAGAGCGGGCAGGGGAACAGCTGGGAGAGCATGCCCCTGACGCAAATTGGACCCGTGAAACCCCGGCGACCTGCCTGGTGGATGGATTGAAGGAACGGGAATGCACAATTTGCCATGAAATCGTTGAAAAAGAAACCATCAAGGCACCGGGATTTCATACAGAACCGGCGGACTGGGAAGTCATCACTGAGGCGGATTGTGTTAGTAAAGGCCTGCGGGTAAAGGACTGCAGCGTGTGCAGGGAGCGGATTATCAGTGAAGACATCATTCCGACGGGCATTCATCAAGCGAAACCGGACTGGGAAACTGACATTGCGCCGACATGTAAGCTGCCTGGAAAAGAAGTGATCAAATGCCAGGTCTGCTCGCTGACACTGGATAGCCGTGATACAGAGAAAATCGCGCATACCCCTGGGGATGAATGGATTACAACACTGCCAGCCGGCTGTATCACCGACGGCTGGGAAGAATTGCGCTGCAGCCTTTGTGATGAAGTGCTTAATCGACAAGCGCTTGCTGCTTTGGAGCATCAGGGTGAATGGGTGATTGCATTGGAGGCAAGCTGTTTGCAGGCTGGCCAGGAATCCATGACATGTGAGCGCTGTCAGGAAGATTTTGTGCGGACACTTGAAGCGCTGGGACATGATTATGGCGAATGGGTGACATCACCAGGGCTTTGCACGCAGGCGCGTCAATCCGTGCGGCAGTGCATGCGGCAGGGCTGTGGTGAAGAAGAAAAGATGATGACAGAGCCTGGTGAACACAGTTTGTCTGGCTGGGATGACATTCCTGCTGATTGCGACTCTGATGGAATCAGAACCCGGCATTGTATGCTCTGCTCATATGCTGAACAGGAAATATCGGAGGATGCGCTGGGGCATTCCTTTGGCAAATGGCTGGTAAAGGTGCCGGCAAGCTGCGAGGAGACGGGCGTTTCAGTCAGACAATGCGTGCGGGATGGCTGTGAGACAACGGAGCGCCGTGATGACATCGTCTTAGGTCATTCCTTTGGACAGCCACTGATTGAAATCGAGAAGCAGACCTGTCTTCAGGAGGGAAGCTATAAGCAGGTATGTCGCCGTGAGGGCTGCAGACAGGAAAAGATAACGGTTCTGCCCAAGCTGCCGCATTTTCATGGGGTTAGCTGGTCGTCAGTGCCCTGTGAAACAGGCGGGGTATCAAAGCGGGAATGCAGCACCTGTTCATTGGTTGAGACAAAGGATATTGCGCCTGGCCATGTGTACTCAAAAGGGTGGCTGTATCAGGATGAAGCCACCTGCACCCAGGAAGGGCGGAAGGTTCGATACTGCGATGTGTGCGGTGAAGAAGATGAAGCAACACTCGAATGTCTACCCCATGATTATGGAAAGCCGGTGCTAATCAAAGCCAGGCTGTGCGGGAAAGCGGACAGGGGCAGATGCACCTGTCATGATTGCCCGGCTTTTTATGACATCCTGTATGATGTGAAGTCCCATTCTTTTGGCGCATGGGAACCAGCCCCTGGCTTTAACTGTGAAGAGGGCGGTCAACACATCCGGCTGTGTGCTGATTGCGGGGATCCGGAAACAAAAGACATTTTACCGGGTGAACATAGTTTCGGTGACTGGCAGGTAGAGGTGATTTCAACCTGCAATGCTGCGGGCACCTTGGTCAGAAGCTGTGAACATTGCAAGAAGTCAGAGCGCAAGGCCGCTGACAAGCCTCATCACATCTATGACCAGGGGACAATCAGCCAGGAAGCAAGCTGCAAGCAAGAAGGCGAGATCACCTATGTATGCAGCGACTGCGGCCACGAAAGGAAACTGAGTATTGATAAATCGGACCACCGTTTTGGTGGGTGGCTTACCTTGGGTCAAGCGACTTGTGAGCAAGACGGCGGCAGGCGCCGGGTGTGTAAAGACTGCGGGACAGAAGAAAAGCAGGTGTTTCCCGCACAGGGACATGCGTATGAAACGCTGGAGGAACAGCCCGCTTCATGCGGCCTGCCAGGGAAAAGGGTGCTTAAATGCACAATCTGCAACAAAGTGGACACCCTTGTCATCCAGGCCCTGGACCATAAATTTGGGCATTGGGAGATAGATATCATCCCGGTTTGCGGCGTAGGTGGCCAGGAAAAGAAAACCTGTGCCTTATGTGGCAAACACGAAACCCGTATTCTGCCAGCCCTGCATCATATCTATGGCAAGTGGCAGCTAAAGAAAGACGCTACGTGTTGTGAAGAAGGCATTGAGGGCGCTTCCTGTACACTGTGCGGCAAGGAAGAAACCAGACAGCAACCCAAATTAGCCCATGATTATTCTGCCTGGAAGCAAGGACCGAGCGCGAACTGCGAGGAACAAGGCCAGCAGGTTCGGATGTGCCAGGTCTGTGGTCTGGAGGAAGCCAAAGCCACAGACGCCAGAAAGCATGTGTTTGGCAAATGGGAAATATCGCATGTAGCCAGTTGTATAGAGGCTGGGCAACGCAGCCGGGCATGCAAGTATTGTCCGCACATTGAGCGGGAAGAAATCAAGCTGACAGAACACCGTTATGGACAATGGATAGAGGAGCCGGGGACTGACTGCAGTGTGTCGCGCTTCAAAAGGCGGAGGTGTGAAGGCTGCGGCCTGGAGGAAAGCCAGAAAATTGCGGCGAATCATCACCGTTATTCGGCCTGGGAGGTACTGACACCGTCCACTTGCCATGCGGCCGGTGAACGCCAGCGAACCTGCAAGCGCTGTGGAATGCTTGAAAAAGAGAGCTTGCCGCTTAAACAGCACCGTTATGGCCCATGGGAAAACCAGCCCAGGGCGCATTGTGATCATCCAGGAACCAGACACCGAAACTGCCTGGCTTGCGGCGCACAGGATACGGGGGTTTTACAGCCGCGGCGGCATGTTTATTATCGCTGGCAAGTCATCAAAAGCGCCAGCTGCAGCCAGACAGGCATCCGGGAGCGGGATTGCAAGTATTGTGATTATCAGGAACGTCAGGAATTGAAGCTCAAAAAGCACCGGGCCAGCAAGTGGCAGGTATCTGTGCATGCGACCATTGATAAACCCGGAAAACAGGTCAAAACCTGCAAAAACTGTGGCATGGTGATGGACGAGCGATCCTATCATCCAGGGAAAGCGCATTTTGCGGTCGATTTCTGTGTGGGTGGCATCCGCCTTCAGGATGTTTGGCCGGAGATGAAAAACAAGGCCTACTCAGCAGCACCTGTGCCTCTTGACCGGGAGGGGGCCTATCACCTTCCCATGATCGCCAACGGCAGCCATCAAGTGGGCGAGGTTATCATCACCGTCAAGGCAGGGACCCTGTCTGTTTCATATTCTCTAAAGGGTCAGCGCTCAGAGGTGTTGAAAGAGCGGATGCAGGTTCTAATCCCCGGCACCACCCTCATGGATAAAAAGCTGGACAGCAAACGCCAGGGAAGGAAAATGAATCAGCCCATTCACATCCAAAAAAGCTTAAAAGGAGCTGATTTCGCGCTGGTATTTCTCCGGATGGATGGCATTTTCTACCCGGAAGATATAGAGAATACGCCGCTTGATATGACGGATGCCCCGCAGGGAAATCAAGCGGTGATGGGATTGCCATATGAAGCATGGCTGCTAAAAATCCGTGAGGCGTTTGTCTATGAAAAGGCGGAATAAAGGGGCTTTATTTGACAGTATTCAGGCCGCTTGATATAATCATTTTGTCACAGGATGTTCATAATTTCCTGCGGCAAGAATGGGACAGGCTGGCCGCTGAGGGTTTTGTGCCCGATGCGCATTAATGATGACGATGAACGAAATGCACCGTATGTTTAGGGTGAATGAACAGTTAGATGTCCTGCCGCAGCAGGTTATTTGGAGGACGCAGGCTTGAGCGGGAAAGACAGCTTCTTTAAAGGCAAGTCGCGCCTGGTGTTCTTATTGCTGATTGATGTTATTTGCCTTTCCGCGTCGTATTGGTTCTTCATGTACCGGTTCAGGGCGTTTAGCCCCAATGTAAGCTTTCAAACGCTGCACTATTTCTTCATCAGCATATTGGCCTGCGTTTTTATCAGCAGGCTGGCATTCCGCGTGTATTTACAGATGTGGCGCTATGCCACATCTGATGTTTACTTGCGGATGGTACTGGCGGATTTTCTTGGCGGTGTCCTCTACTTTGCCATTGACCGGGCCTTTTTTAAAACCCACTTGCCTTTTCAGTATGCGGTGGCGGCGGTGAGCGTAGGCCTGCTGATGACGCTTAGCTCACGCTTTATCTATCAATTCATCAGGCGCAGACCGGATATTCTTCTGTTCGCTGGCAAGCGCCTGCCTGCCCCACAGAAAAACAAGATCAATGTGGCGATTGTAGGGGCTGGTGAAATGGGCGTTTTGCTGGCTAATGAGCTGCTGATGAACCGTAATTCCCGTTACCAGCCCATCTTCTTTATCGACAACGATCCACGCAAAATCGGAACCCGCATTGAGGGCGTTCCGGTCATTGGCCCTGACACCGACGTGCTTCAGGACATTGCCAAATTGCCCATTCAGGAGATTATCATCGCCCTGCCGGGTTCAGACATGGTCAAGCGCGAGCAGGTGTTTGACCAGTATATGAACACCGGCTGCAAGGTGATGATTTACGATTACCCGGTGGACCGGATGCACGCGGAACAGCAGCAGAGTAAAAGAACGGTTCGTGACATCAACATTGAGGATCTGCTCTTCCGTGATTCAGTGATGCTGGATGACCCGGCAACAAAGGCATTCTATCAGGGCAAGCGGATTCTGGTCACTGGCGCTGGCGGCTCCATTGGCAGCGAGATCAGCCGCCAGCTGGCAAACTGTGAGCCGGAGGAGCTGGTGCTTCTTGATGTCTATGAAAACGGCGTATATGATCTGGAGCAGGAGCTGAAACGGCGTTACGGAAATCGCCTGAAACTCAGCACCATCATTGCCAATGTCTGTGACTTTGGCCGGATTACCAAGGTGTTTGAGGTATATAAGCCCGAGGTTGTTTTCCATGCCGCTGCGCACAAGCATGTGCCGCTGATGGAAAACAATTGTGATGAGGCGATTCTTAACAATGTATTCGGCACCTACAACACCGTGCTGGCAGCAGAAAAGGCTGAGGTTAAGCGCTTTTTGATGATCTCAACTGATAAAGCGGTGAACCCCACCAACATTATGGGAGCCACCAAGCGCCTTTGTGAAATGATTATCCAGAGCCGTCAGGGCAGCCCCACTGATTTTGTGGCCGTGCGCTTTGGCAATGTGCTGGGCTCCAATGGCTCAGTGGTGCCGCTGTTTAGGCGTCAAATCGCGGAAGGCGGACCAGTCACCATCACGGATAAGCGGGTGATTCGCTATTTCATGACCATTCCTGAGGCATCCCAGCTGGTGCTTCGCACCGGTACCCGGGCAGAAAGCTCAGATATTTATGTACTGGACATGGGCAAGCCCATCAAAATCCTGGATTTGGCACAAAAGCTGATTTCACTTTCCGGCTTTGAACCGGATAAGGACATTGCCATCAAAGAGATTGGCTTGCGACCCGGCGAAAAGCTCTATGAAGAGCTCCTGGTCAAGACTGAGACCTGTAGGAAAACGGAGGACGCCCGCATCTTTATTGAGCGCTTGCCGCCGCCCCCCCGCGAAGAGGTGGACCGGATGCTGCGGGCGCTCCGCCAGGCCCTTGACATGAAGGCTGACGACACCCTCCTGAAAGAGCTCATGATGCGCATTGTGCCCAGCTACCGAAGCGCTCAGGAAGTCAACGCGAAAGCCGCAAGCACGGCTGAGTTTAAAGCCGCTGGCATCAAAAGCGAATTGCCCGATATTCTCCTGGAACCTCTGGGCATTCCCATATAAACTGGAAGGACGATAAGAACATGAAAAAGTTTCTTGCGCTCACCCTGATTCTGGCCACTCTGTTTTCTCTTACCGCATACGCTGAAGCGGAGCCCCAGGCGTTCACTGAAGAACAGCTGGATGCCCTGAACGCCTCCCTGTCTGATGAAAACAGTGAGATGATTATTGGCGATGAGTTCCGGGTGAATATCAGCGCTGATGACCTGTCCGTCACGCCGGGCTTGCCTTCTGAATGGGTGAACATTTTACTGCTGGGCACTGACACAGGCAGCAAAACCCTGAACTATGGCCGGACGGATACGATGTTGATCTTCTCGGTCAACAAATCCACCGGACAGATGCGGCTGGCCTCCCTGGTGCGCGACATGTATGTGAACCTGCCGCATTTGAAGATTCCCAACCGCATCAACACAGCCAACGCCTTTGGTGGGCCGCTCTATGCCATGAAAGTGGTGAATGAAACCCTGGGGCTTAATATCACGCACTACGCTTCTGTTAACTTCCAGGGATTCAAGGACATCATCGATTATCTGGGTGGCGTAACGATGAGCATCAGCATTGCGGAAGCGAAAATCGCTGGCGCACAATTGACCGAAGAACCCCAGCTGTTAAATGGCGAGCAGGCGCTTGCGTACGTCAGAATCCGCCAATTGGATAACAACTTTGGCCGCAACACCCGCCAGCGCAAGCTATTGGACGCCATGCTCAAGCAGCTGCTTGGCGGCAGTGACATCAACCAAGTCATGGACGCGATGACGGAAGCCCTTAAGCACCTGACCACCAACATGACCATCAACGAAGTGCTGCAGCTGGTGCCTGCTGTCCTGAAAAACAAGGATGGCATGGAAATGGCCGGGTTCCCCGCTGCTGGTGACTACCGCAATGAAATGATCAAAGGGGTCATGAGTGTGGTGATTTTCGACAAGGAAAAAACCAGTGACAAGGTGCATCGCTTTATCTATGAAGGCGTTGCTCCCTGATCTTGATACCCGTAACAAACGATAAAGGAGGAACTGATGAAAAAACTACTCGTTCTTATTCTGGCGGCTGCTTTGCTGCTCCCCACATTTGCCCTGGCTGAAATCACCATCAATCCCAGCGCTGACCGTGGCATTAACCCGCAGCGTGATTTGCCCAATAACCCGGCTATTCCCGGTGAAAGCATGACCACTGGCTTGCCCACCGATCTGCCTTATATTCCCATCCTGGTTAACATTGACAATGTGGCAGGTGCCTGGCCGCAATGGGGCATTGGCGAAGCGGATATTATTTATGAAATGCCCATTCATGGCCT
>CAZSSU010000034.1:0-13998 GCA_964609415.1 uncultured Christensenella sp.
GGAGAAGAAGAGGTGCGCCGTGCGCTTCAGAACCCCATTGGCTCCAAGCATTTGGGGGACATTGTTGAGCCTGGCGAAAAAATCGTCATCATCACCAGCGATATCACCCGGCCCATGCCAACACACCTGGTGATGCCCGCACTGCTGGACAGCCTGTACGCCGCCGGCGTCAAAGCCCAGGACATCACCCTGGTGTTTGGCCTGGGCATTCACCGTGAGCAAACAGATGCTGAGCGCAAAAAGCTGGCGGGTGAGCGTGCACATCGTGAAATACGCTTGATGGATTCTACCCCCCACGACTGTGTCAGCTTCGGCAAAACTGCCGCTGGCACCCCGGTTGACATCACCCGGGTGGTGGCGGAGGCGGATCGGCGCATCTGCCTGGGCAACATCGAATATCACTATTTTGCCGGGTATTCAGGCGGCGGAAAAGCCATCATGCCCGGGGTCTCCACCGGGGAAGCCATCCAGATGAACCATCGCATGATGGTGCAACACGAAGCAGCCGCCGGCCGCATCGAAGGCAATCCCATCCGGGCTGACATTGAGGAAGCCGCCGCCATGGTGGGAATCGACTTTATCATCAATGTCATCCTGGACGAGAAAAAGAATATCGTAAAAGCCGTCGCAGGTGACCCCATTTTAGCGCACCGGGAAGGATGCGCGTTCCTGGACCAGCTGTACCTCAAAAAAATTCCCAGCCGTGCGGATATCGTCATGGTGTCCCAAGGCGGCGCCCCAAAGGACCTGAACCTCTACCAAACCCAGAAAGCCCTCGACAATGCCAAGCACGCGGTCAAAAAGGGAGGCGTTGTGATTCTCATCGGCTCCTGCAAGGAGGGCTTGGGAGAGGATGAATTTGAGCGTTGGATGACGACAAGCCCTTCCCCCCACGCCATGGTGGAACGCATTGGACGCGACTTTCGCCTGGGCGGCCACAAAGCAGCCGCCATCGCCATGGTGCTTGAAAACGCGGATATCTACATGGTGAGCGATATGGAACCAGCGTTTGTAAAAAGCATTTTCCTCACCCCCTTTGACTCCGCCCAGGCCGCCCTTGATGCCGCCTTTGCGAAACTGGGACTGGATGCCACGGTGCTGGTGATGCCTTATGGTGGCTCCACCCTGCCCTTTGTGGTATAATTTAAATGTTGGATATTTACGTAATCACCTGAAAGAAGGAGGACAAACATGACGGCTGATATGAAACAGCTGGAGATTTTCGCCACGCAGATCCGCATTGGCAGCCTGGAGGCCATTAAAGCCCGGGGCTTTGGCCATGTGGGCGGCTCCCTCAGCATTGCTGATACCCTGGCGGTGTTGTATGGCGATGTGATGCGCTATGACCCCCGTAACCCCCAGTGGGCTGAGCGGGATAAAATGGTCTGCTCCAAGGGGCATGCTGGCCCCGCAGTCTATGCAGCGCTTGGCCTTAAGGGCTTTTTCCCTTATGAGGACATTAAAACCCTCAACCAGCCCGGCACCAACTTCCCCAGCCACTGCGATCGTAAAAAGACCCCTGGTGTGGACATGACAACCGGCTCCCTGGGCCAGGGCACCTCACTGGCCGCCGGCATGGCACTGGGTGATAAGCTCAAGGGTAGAGACAGCAATATGTATCTGATCGTGGGCGACGGCGAGCTCAACGAAGGCCAGCCCTGGGAAGCATTCATGTTCATGGTTGCCCAGAAGATGGACAACCTCACCGTCTTCATTGACTGGAACAAGAAGCAGCTGGATGGCTACCTCACCGACATTTCTGACCCGCAGGACTTCAAAAAGAAGTTTGAGGCTTTTGGCTTCCACACCCAGCAGGTCAATGGCAACTCCGTCAAGGAAGTATATGAGGCTGTGAAAGCCACCGAAAATGTGAAGGGAAAGCCCCACGCGATTGTGCTGGATACCATTAAAGGCTTCGGCGTGAAAGAAATTGAGGATACCTTCTCCAACCACTCCATGACCGTTGCGCCCGAGGTGTTTGATCGCTGGATCAACAGCCTCAAAGAAAAACTCCAGGCCCTGGAAGAGGAGGTTGCCCATGCTTAAGATCGTATATGACGGAAAAAACGACCCGCGCACTTTCAAAGAAGTGATTGGCGGCACCATCGCCAGCCTCCTGGACAGCGATCCCGATGTGATCTACATTGACGCTGACCTGATGAGCACCATCGGCACCTATAAGTACCACCAACAGCATCCTGACCGCGCGCTTAACGCCGGCATTTCTGAAGCCAACATGATGGGTGTTGCAGGCGGGCTGGCAGCGGTAGGCTTCAAGCCCATTGCCCACACCTTTGGCCCCTTTGCATCCAGGCGCTGCTATGATCAGGTGTTCCTGTCCGCTGGCTACGCGGGCAATGACATCACCGTTATCGGCACCGACCCGGGCGTTTGCGCGGCCTTCAATGGCGGCACCCATATGCCCTTTGAGGATGTGGCCTTATACCGGGCTATTCCCAATGCCACCATTTTTGACATCACCGACACCGTGATGTTTGAAAACATCCTGCGCCAGGCGGTTAACCTGCCAGGCGTGAAATACATCCGGGTAGGCCGGAAGACCGCCGCCAAAGTCTATGATGAGGGGAGCGACTTCAAGGTTGGCCAGGCCATCCAGTTAAGGGAAGGCAAGGACCTGACCATCGTGGCCGCCGGCATCATGGTGCATGAAGCGATGCAGGCAGCAGAAATCCTGGCAAAGGAAGGCATTGAGGCGGATGTGCTGGATATGTTCACCATCAAGCCTCTGGACGAGCATACGCTTCTGAAAAGCGCTAAAAAGACCGGGGCTGTGCTGGCCACAGAAAACCACAACATAATTGGTGGCCTGTACGCCGCTGTGTGTGAAACCCTGTCCCGGGAGCTGCCCACCCCCACCGCGTCTGTCGCAGTCAACGACGAGTTTGGCGAGGTTGGCCCCCAGGATTATCTCCAGCAGCGTTTTGGCCTCACCGCAGCCAACATCGTCACCACCGCCAAAGCATTGCTTCAGAAAAAGAAATAAACCCAAACCTATGACTTCGCCGAGGCCCGTTCATCGGGCCTCTTTTTATGGTCTGTTATCAAGCTCATATCACAAGGGATGCTTGCCTTCACTTTACAATCCCGGTCATTCGCGGTATTCTGTGCATTGATTACCAGACAAGGGAGGAACCATGTCCCAACACCCCTGGCCATCACAGGAAAACCCACCCCCGCAGAATGGGCAAGAAGCCGCGTGGGCACACGCCCAGAGGCCTCCTCAGCAAGCCATGGAATGGCCTCAGGAGCAGCCTGCCCAGCAGCCTCAGCCAAGCGGGTATTCTGCGCCGCCTGACCCTGATGGTTTTTTTACTCCCGCCCATCCCGGCAGGGCTGTGCCCAGGCGCCCTGAGATGGCCCCTGGCAATGCCCCGCCGCCATATCAAGGGCCGGTTTATCAGGGGCCGCCTCCTGGCGAAGCCCCTCCCCCGCCGCCTGGCTTTGAACCCCCGGATGACCGGATGGTTTACCAGGCGCCGCCCAAACGCCGCAGTGCCCTCACCTGGCTCTACATAGGACTGGGTTTATTGGTGGTGGTGCTGATTGCCACAGCTGTCAGCCAGATGTTCACCGATCAACAACAGCGCACCGCCAAAGTCACCATTTCTGAGCAAGGGGCCATTTACTCCGGCAATGCCCTGGTGGTGCGGAACGAGTCGGTTTTCCAGCAGGAAAACGTGTCCAGCGTAAAATATACTGCGGAGGAAGGGGCTGCGGTCAACCGGGGTGACCCCATCTGCACCGTGTACACCGCCGGCTTCTCCCCCAAAGAGCTGACCTTGCTTAAAACCTACCGCAGTCAAATCAAAGATTATCAGCGGGTGCTGCTCAGCACAGCCAATGTGCCTGACGCCCAGTTACAACGCTTGGAAACCACTGTATCTGAGCGGGCCCAGGAAACCCAGGCTCTGGTGCGCGGCGCGCACGGCAACCTGTTGAATCAGGAGCTGCTGCTTAAGGAAGCCATTTCCCAGCGCCATGCCTATCTGAAGCAGAAGTATGTGGAAGACACCAAACTCACCCGCCTTTATGACAACGAAAACAACCAGTTGCAGCGCATTGAGACCTGGACTAAACAATTCGCCGCCTCTGACAACGGCATCGTGAGTTTCTACACAGATGGGCTGGAAGCGGCACTCAGCCCCGTCAATGTTGACCTTTACACCCCCCAGGCGGTTCGGGACATGTTTGCCGGCAAGGTGCCTGAAAGCTATCAGCGTCCAAAAAACACCATGGACATCTACCGCCTGGTGCGGCAATACGACTGGGGCGCCATGATGCTGGCTGATGATCTCACCTGGAATCCGGTGGTGGGTGATGAATACCAGATGCTGATTGAAAGCTTTGAAAACACCAAGGTGCCCGTCACCATTGCCTCGATCACCAAATCCGGCGGTGACCTCCTGGTGCGCCTGAAAGCGGACACCCCCATTGAGCCCATTCTCTATATTCGTTCAGCCCGGGTGCAGTTGTCAAAATCCGTCATCACCTATTCCGTTCCCGCCTCTGCGCTGATCAACCAGGAAGGGGTAATCGGCGTTGTGGTGCAGTATCTGGAAGGGCCCTATCTGGTGCCGGTTGAAGTCATCAGCCAGGACGCCACCCAGGCCCATGTGGTGCCGGTTAACGCCGGGCACCTGTATGAAGGGCTCACTGTCAGGCTCTTTTAGCCCCCAAATAGCCCGAATGCTTGCACAGCTGGGTGAGTTTCGCTATAATAGGCGAAACATGGATTGCTGCCAGGAAGCATTGCGACAGGCAACATACCCAAGGAGGATATCGGATGGATTTTCGCAGCGTGTTGGACCGTGCGGGTGACAAGTTAAAAACTGTATTCAGCAGGGACAACAGCTTTTTTTATGGCACAGCCGAACAGGAAGCCAGAAAGGCATCCCAGGCCTATGAGCAAGCGCCCCAGCAGGGCGTTTATCCCAACAACTATCAGCAACAGGGCAGCTATGCCCCGCCTTATCAAGAGCAGCAGGCTCCATATGCTCAGCCAAATTATCAGCAGCCTAACCCATTTGCATATCAGCCACAGCAACAGCCCTATCAGCCCCAACAGGCTGATCCATATGCGCCGCCCTATCAACCTCAGGCGCCTCAGCAGGCTTATCAGCAGCCCCAGGCCTACGCGCCGCCTCAGCAGCAAGCCACGAATAGCTATATGTCTCCCCAGCAAGCCCAGCTCCAGCAGCAGGCTCAGGAGAGCGCCGGGCGTAACCGTCGCGCTGCCCAGCATCAGCAGGCCATGGAGCCGCAGCCTGAGAGCAATGTGGTGCCCTTTCCAGGCGCCCCAGCACCTGAAACAGCGGAGCCCCGCCAGCTGGATGCGTATGTGGTTAACATCACCAACATCAACGGCTGCCGCCAGGCCATGACCTGCCTTCGCAAGGGACAATGCACCCTGGTGGTGATGGATCAGCTGGTCGATAAAGCTGAGGTACGTCGTTATGTCGATATGCTAAACGGCGCCTGCTTTGCGCTGGGCGGCACCATGACCAGGCTTTCCCTGAAAGTGGGCTTTTATATTCTGGCGCCCAGTGGCATGATGGTCTATACCGATCCGGTAACCGCCAGTGCCAACGCACAGCCCAGGCCTGCCCAACCGGCCTACGGTGCATCCATGGGCAGCTTCCAGCCTCAGGCTGGTCAGCAGCAGCCCTATGCAGCCCCTCAGGCCCAGTACACGCCCCAACAGCAGGCTAGCTACTATCAAAGCCAGCAGACAGGCAGCTATCAGCCCCCCACCTTCCCCCAGCAAAGCGCTGCCTATGCCCCCCCTCAGAACAATTATGACGCGGGCTACGAAGACAACCGCTACGCACAATAAACAAGACCTGTTGAAGGGAGAATGACCATGGCTATCACCGTCACGATGATTGAGGAAAAGGAATTTAAAACCAAGGTTCGCGGCTACGATCCGCTGGAGGTGGATGAGTTCCTGGATGCCATCTGCGATGAGATGGAAAGCATGAACCAAACCATCCAGCAACTGCGGGATCAGCTGAAGCAGGCGCAGCAGTCCCCCATGCCCTTTATGCCGGCATCTGCTCCCCCTGTCGCCCCTCTTTCTCCCGTCGGCCCCAAAGAATCGGATCTGCCCAGTGATCTGGAAGCCGCCAAGAAACTCCTGGAGAAGACGCAGAAAATCTGCGATGAAACCATCGCAGATGCCAAAAAGCGCGCTGATGACCTGGTCAAAGAAGTTGAAGAAAGCCTGCCCGATCCAGAAATGGAAGATCTGGAAGGCCAGAAGGATAAGCTCCGCCTTGAAATCGAAGCCTTGAAAGAAGAAGCTCAAAAGTTCAAGCGCCGCTTCCAGTCTATGCTTAAGGACCAGAACGACATCCTAGAGTCTGAGCTTGCCGAATAAAAACAGTAAAACCAAAAAAAGTGTCCGCGGACACTTTTTTTAGTTGCTTTTTCTCTTATCCTTCCTGGGCAATGGAGCCGATAATCTCATGCTCGGCAAAGATTGCCGTGGCGCCACCAGTATGCCAGAACACCACCGTGCTGCCAGGCTTGATTTTGCCAGAGCGCACCCAGCCCAGCAGCCCTGAAAATGCCTTTCCCGTGTATACCGGGTCCAGTATCAGCCCTTCGGTTCTGGCCAGCAAGCGAATGGCGTCAGATGCCGCCTCAGTAGGCTGCTCATAGCCCAGGCCAAAATAATCCCGGTCGATGGTGAAGTCCTCTGCCTTTACCCTGACCTCGCTTCCCAGCCAAGCCAATGACGCATTGCACAGCTCTGCGCAGTGGGCTTCATAACTTGGCGCTTTCCTGCTCACAGCAACACCTATCAACTGGGCCTTATCCCCCAGGATATGGTGCCCTGCCATCATGCCGCCCAGGGTGCCGCCGGTGCCAGTGCCGCTAAACACATAGTCCGGCTCAATCCCCAGCTGCTGGCTCTGGGCGATCATCTCCCCATAGCCCTGGGCAAAGGCTGCTGAGCCAACCGGGCTCGCGCCGCCCAAAGGAACGTCATAGCATAGGCGGCCTTCCTGCTCCAGCTTTTTAGCATGGGCCTTGCCCATTTCAAAGCAGCGCTCCTCAGTCTGGGCTTCTGTCTCGCCCAGGCCGCTTTTCACCACATGGATTTCAGCACCCAGAATGCGGTCCAGCAGCATATTGGCGCGAATGTCATTCTCATCAGGTTCCACATACGCGTTCAGGTACAGAATGGGGTTCAAACCCAGTCGCCTGCACGCTGTGGCAGTTTGCATGGCATGGTTGGACTGGGTGGCACCGTAGGTAAAAATGGTATCACAGCCCTTCGCCATGGCATCGCCCATCAAGTACTCAAGCTTTCTAATTTTATTGCCGCCAAACAGGCTCATGCCAGAAAAATCGTCCCGTTTGATGTATAGCTCCACCCCTAATTCCTTTGAAAGCCTTTCCAGCTTGTAGAAGGGCGTTGGATAAAACCCCAGATTGGCCCGGGGCTTTGCCTGGGTCAACGCATTGAGTGCCTCCATCTTATCTGTCATGTCTGTTACCTCACACCAATTTTTCCCAGGAGAGCATCTCCCGCTTCGTATGGAACTCGCCGCGCCTTAACCCCCTGTCGGCATATGACACTTCCCCATCCTGGTTATCATAAGGGTCAGCGCGCAGGAAGGGATATGGCGGGTCAAAGTCCTGCTGAACATCGCGATTAGCCACCATGCGGAAGGGCTCCAGATTAGCAAAGAAGAAGTTCCAGCGCTCAAGGTGTCCCTCCCGGTAAGCGGCGCCGCCAAATGAGGCATCGCAATACAGCCAGCCATAAGGCGCTATGTAGAACCTAGCCCAGTCATGGTTGCCCACCATGCCTGGCCGCGTGTAAAGCCCTGCTTGCCATTGGGCTGGAATGCCAGCACAGCGGCACAGGGTGATAAAAAGCAGTGCGTGCATGCCGCAGTCCCCCCGCTGGCCAATGCCAAAGTACTCGGGGATGTTGGTCTTGGTGAAGTAGGAAGGCACATAGCGGTAGCAGCACTGGGTGGTGATATAGTCATAAAACCGCCGCGCTTTGATAAGTGGATTAGTCTCTTCCCCTACCAACTCCTTAACCAGGGCTTTGATAAAGGGCGTAAACTGGATTTGTGGCCAGGCTTCACCGGTGTCAAAATCAGGTTGCTCAGCTGATACCGCTTCAGGCTTCGGATCCACGTATGGCGCCTTGATATCATAGGTAAATTCAGAACAGAATCTCATCCCCGGCTGGTAAACCTCCTCAAAGTAGGCGGTGCGCTGGGGGTGGTCAACAGCCGCAATATGCTTGGCTTTAGGGCTGGTGATGACTTCACCGGGGCTGCTCTGCCCATCCTGAAGGGGCAGGGTCATATGCACCCGGATCACTTCCCCTGGCCGCTGGGCTTTGGGATCGATTGAAATGGTGGTTTTAAGCCGGAAGCGATTATGACCGCTGCCGTTTTTCTTCATTTGGGCGATGGCATCATCCAGCACCTTGAAGTTCTCATACTTTTTAGCCAGTTCTTCCTTATCCAGGAAGCGATCATTCATGTCCACCCGGGTTTTCAGCATGCTGTCATAGGCATCTGACTTATAGTACACCTGGCCATCCCGATAAATCCAGTCCAAGGTGCCATCATCCCGGAGCTTGTTCATCTCTTCCAGGGTGATATCTTTCACCTTGCCCTTCAAAAGAGCAAACATTTCATCCTCTGTGAAGGGATAATGAGAAGGCAGCTCCTTGATAATCTGAAGCTCAAGCCCTAAGCGTTCTTTCACCATCAGGGGCAAATTGGGGCTTGCCATCCTTAGGGCAATCACCTTTTCAGCCCGGGTATAATCCCCCGCTGCCACCAACCGCGCCACATCTTCAGGCAGCGGACAGGCGAAATAGTCCAAATTCGTCAGCATTTCACTCTTCCTTTCATGGCTTATCAATTCATGCTTATTCTATCATACCAGATGGCATGCCACATAGTGTCTCCCGCCCAAATCCCTAAGCTTCGGCACTTCTTCTTTGCAGCGCTTCTGGGTGTAGGGACAACGGGTATGAAACACACAGCCGCTTGGCAGATTCACCGGGCTTGGCAAATCTCCTGCCAATGGTGGTACTGTGCTGCCAGCGTCGTCAAAATTCACCTGGGGAATGGCTTCAAACAACGCCTTGGTGTAAGGATGGGCCATCCGGGTTTTGTACACCTCCCGGTCAGCCAATTCAACAACACGGCCCAGGTAGATGACAGCGATGCGCCTGGACACATGGTAAACCACATTCAAGTTATGCGAAATAAAGGCATAGGTAACACCGGTTTTGTTCTGCAAATCCATCAGGAGATTGATCACCTGGGACTGGATGGAGACATCCAAAGCGCTGACCGGCTCATCGCACAGAATGAACTTGGGGTTTAGGGCAATGGCACGGGCAATGCCAATGCGCTGCCGCTGACCGCCAGAAAACTCATGGGGATAACGCCTGATATAGATGGGATCAAGGCCGCACATCGCCATCAGATCCTTGACCCGCTCAATGCGCTCCTTGGGCGTATACATCTTTTGAAACACCATGGGCTCACTGATGATATCCCCCACAGTCATCCGGGGATTCAAGCTGCTGTATGGGTCCTGGAAAATGATCTGCATGTCCCGGCGCAGGGGGCGCAGCGCCTTTTCATCCATATGCGTGATATCCTTCCCATCAAATACCACGCTGCCACTGGTGACCCCTGCTAGCCTGATCATGGTGCGGCCAAGGGTGGTTTTCCCGCAGCCTGATTCACCCACAATGCCTAGCGTTTCCCCGGCGGCGATATCCAGGCTGATGTCATTCACCGCCTTCACAAATTCGCGAGGCTTTCCCATGCGCCTGACTGGAAACCACTTGTTCAGATTTTTTACTGAGAGAATGGTTTTGTTTTCAGACATGAACGGCCTCCTTCTCCTCCTGATTGGAATGCAGGAAGCAGCGCACCCGCCTGCCCTGGGCATCCTCAGTGAGGGCAGGCCGTTTGCTGCTGCACTCGGGCATCGCCTTGGTGCAGCGGGGATGGAACAGACAGCCTTCTGGCAATTTGGACAGGCTTGGCACCATGCCCTCAATCACATGCAGCTTTTCCACATCCTCTTCAATGGTGGGAATGGATTTTAGAAGCGCTTCCGTATAGGGATGCTTTGGGTGTAGGAAGACATCCTTGACCGGCCCATATTCCATGGCCTTACCCGCGTACATCACAATGACCTCATCTGCCACTTTGGATATAACGCCCAGGTCATGGGTGATCATCATCACCGCCGCCCCGGTTTTCACCTTCAGGTCGTTGATTAAGGCAAGAATCTGAGCTTGAATGGTTACATCAAGCGCCGTGGTAGGCTCATCGCAGATCAACAGCTGGGGATTGCAGCTAAGCGCAATGGCAATCATCACCCGCTGGCGCATGCCACCGGATAATTGATGCGGGTATTCGGAGAAACGCTTTTCCGGCAGCGGAATGCCAACCAGCCTCAGCATATCAATGGCTTTTTCCTTGGCCTTGGCCTTTCCGCACTTTTCATGAAGCAAAATAGACTCCATCACCTGGTTGCCAATGGTGTACACAGGGTTCAAGCTGGTCATAGGCTCCTGGAAGATCATGCCTATTTTGCATCCCCTGATCTGCTTCATTTCTTTGTGGGATTTTTTTAGAATGTCCTCACCCATCAACTCCACCTTGCCGGACACGATGCGCCCAGGCGGCGTCTGGATAAGCCGCATGATGGACAGGGCGGTGACGGATTTGCCCGAGCCAGATTCCCCCACGATGCCAAGCGTTGCGCCTTTATTCAGCTCAAAGGACAGGTCATCCAGCGCGTAAACAATTCCTTCTTCTGTAAAGAAATAGGTGCTCAGGTTGCTCACTTTCAGCAGCACTTCTGATTTCTGTGTCATCTCTCTCCTCCCCCGGCCCTATAGATTCTTCAGCTTCGGATCAAGCGCATCCCTCAGCGCGTCTCCCAATAGGTTAAAGGCCAGCACGGTCAGTACCAGTGCCACACCCGGGAAGATGCTGTAGGTAGGGTTCGTGCGCAGATACTTCCTGGCCATCGAAATCATCTCCCCCCAGGAAGCCATGGGCGGCTGTACGCCCAGGCCCAGAAAGGACAAGCTGGCCTCATACATGATGTCTGAAGGAATGGCCATGGTGATCACCACGATGATGGTGGACAGGCAGTTGGGAATCAGGTGCCGCACAATAATTTTAAAATCACTGCCGCCTGAAGCTTTGGCCGCTTCAACAAACTCTTTCTCCTTCAGCTGCATGACCTGTGCCCTGATGATGCGGGCAAAGCTGGTCCAGCCCACAAATCCAATGGCCAGAAACACGTTGATAACCCCTGTGCCCAACACAAACATGATGACAATTGCGAACAAAATATGCGGGAATGAGGCGAAAATCTCAATGATTCGGGAGATCACCGCGTCCACCTTGCCGCCGTAGTAGCCGGCTATGGCCCCCAGCAGCACACCAATTGTTACCGCGATCGCCTCCGCAATCAGGCCCACGGACAGGGAAACCCGGGATCCATAGATGATTCTGGAGAGAATATCCCGCCCAAACTCATCCGTTCCCAGCCAATGCTCAGCAGAAGGGCCGCTGAGGATATTGGCGGTATCCTGATACGACTGGTCATATGGCGCGATGAGTGGTGCTAAAATGGCTACCAGCACCAGCAGGATAATCAGCATCAGGCAACTGACGGCGATTTTGTCTTTTTTAAGCCGCACAAAGGCGTCATGATAAAAGCTGGTATAAGCAGCGTCTTGTTGGATGGCTGTCATTTCCTCACCCCTTCGCCTGGGCTGCCACGCGGATACGCGGGTCAAAAAGCCCATATATCAGGTCGATCACCAGGTTTGCAATAACAAATACCGCCGCGATATAAACCGTGACGCCCTGGATAATCGGAATATCTCGCTTCATGATGGCCTCCACCAGGAGCCTGCCCAGGCCATTAATGGAAAATATGGTTTCCACCAGCACCGAGCCACCCAGAATGGATTTGATCAAGGTGCCCAGGTACGTCAGAATGGGGATCCCGGCGTTCTTAAAGGCATGCTTCATCACAATCACCGCTTCCCCCACGCCCTTGGCACGGGCTGTGCGGATATAGTCCTGGTTCATCGCGTCAAGCATGTTGGTACGGGTAAGGCGCGCCAGTGAAGCCGCATAAATCATCCCAAGCGCCACCGAGGGCATGATATAAGCACTGGGCTGACGCAGGCCTGAAATGGGCAGCCATTTGAGCGTTAACCCAAAGATTAACTGCAAAATAATCGCCAGCCAAAAGCTGGGCGCAGCCATGCCCAGGGTGGAGATCATCATGATGATCCGGTCAATCACCTTTCCGTGGAACACCGCCGCCAGGGTTCCCATCAAAATGCCTAGGGTAATGGCAAACAGAAGCACCCATATGGCCAGTGACCCGTTGGCAGCAAAGGCCTTCATGATCAGGTCAATCACTGGCTTTTTCTGGAAGTAGGAATTGCCGAAGTCTCCGGTGACCGCGTTTCGCAAAAACCGCAGGTACTGCGAAGGAAGCGGATCATTAAGCCCCATCTGGTCACGGATGCGTGTGATGGTCGCATCGTCCGCCTTTTTTTGCAGCATCACAGCCACCGGATCTCCCGGCACCACATTCACCATGATGAAGGTGACCAGCGTCACACCCAGGAGCACAATCAGCGTCTGGTACAACCGCCTAAAGGTATATTTCAGCATGCATTCCCCTCCTCAAAAGCAAGAAGGGGTGAGCGGGAGAACCGTCCACCCCTTCATTCCGAGGCTTATTGACTAATTCTTGGTCGCATCGTCCAAATGGAAGAGGCTGTTGTCATAAAAGATGTTTTCCACGCCGTCCGCCATCAGGTAGTAGGTCACAGGGTTATACAGCGGAATGGTGATAAACTGCTCAGTGACCAGGTATTTATCCAGCTCCTCATATACCGCTGCCCGCTCGTCGCCAGCTGGCATGCTGCGGCCTTTGGCCATCAGTTCATCAGTTTTAGCGTCATTCCAGCCGGAAGAGAAGAACTTGGAGTTATCTGAATGGAAGAAAGTATAGGTGAAGTTATCCGGGTCAGGCATGTCCGCATACCAGGTCAGCATCGGGCACTGCACGGAGCCTTCCTTGCGCAAAGAGACATAGGTGGCGGAGTCAACCCGGTTCACCTCCAGCTCAACGCCAACAGCCTTTAACTGCTCCTGAAGCACCACGGGGATACCTGCGATGGAGGAAGTTTCAGACACATAGTTGACCAGCTTGATGCCATCCGGATACCCGGCTTCAGCCAGCAGCGCCTTAGCTTTTTCAGGATTGTACTCGCCCAGGCCACTGTTGTGACCCACAACGCCGGGAGGAACCAGGGAATTGGCGGCGGTGCCATTGCCTTGCAGATAGTTGTCGACGATGGACTGTTTGTCAATGGCATAGCTAAGCGCTTCACGCACCTTGATGTTGTCAAGGGGAGCCATATCCACGTTCAGGTTAAGCGCGATAATGCCCTGCAGATCAACCTTCACCAGGTTCTTGGCATATTCACCATCCTGATATCCTTTCAGGTAGGTGGAATCCATGCTGACCAGGTCAAGCGTGCCCGCCTCAAACTCCATCAGCGCCGTCCCCCTGTCCAGGTTATAGATATACACTTCATCAAGGCCGGGACGGCCCTCGTAGTACAGCTCATTGGCAACCACATGCAGGGTGTCCTTGGGGGTAAAGGAAACGAACACAAAAGGACCAGTGCCCACGAAGGAATCAATGCCCCAGGTTTCGCCGGCTTCTGTGCAGGCTTTTTCAGGGTAGATGATCATCTGCGGGCAGGAGAGGATGTAGTTGAAAGGCGCATAGGGATAATCCAGCTCAATCGTGAAGTTAAAATCATCCTGGATGGTGACGCCTGCCAGCTCTGTCGCTTTGCCGTCCAGCATGTCTTTGCCGCCCTTAATCATGTCGCACAGCCATGCGTTCACATTGGCGGTGGCG
>CAZSSU010000035.1:0-5650 GCA_964609415.1 uncultured Christensenella sp.
GCAAAGTATAGCACAGCCGGGAAATGAATGTAAAGGCAAGGCAAAGCGACTGGCCATGCCCTCAAAAACGCCGCTTTTTGACGGCTTCGTTATCGCGGATAGATGATGCCAGCTTCCAGGGCCTGCTGGCGCAGAGAATCCCGGTACTTGGGGTGGGCGATGCCGATGAGCAGTTCCACCCGCTCCCGGATGCTGGTGCCCCGGAGGGCGGCCACGCCGTACTCAGTGACCACGTAGTCCACATCGTTGCGGGAGAGGGACACGGCGGCGCCGTGCTTCAGCTGGGCGACGATTTTGGAGATTTCCTCCCGCTCCCCAGTCTGCGGGTTTTTGACCATGGCGGTGGAATACAGGCAGATGAAGGAGCGGCCGTTCTTCGCGTTTTGCGCGCCGACTGCGGTATCGGTTTGACCGCCGGTGCCGGAAAACTGCATGGAGCCGATGGACTCGCTGGCACATTGCCCGGTGAGGTCCACCTCCATGGTGGTGTTGATGGACACCATGTTGTCATTCTGCGCGATGACATAGGGGTCGTTGGTGTAGCTGGCGCTGAGTACTTCAATGGCCGGGTTGTCATCCACAAAGTCGTACAGCGCCCGGGTGCCCATCACAAAGGCGCAGACGGCCTTGCCGCGCTGGATTTGCTTTTTAAGGCCGGTGACCACCCCGGCCTTCATCAGGTCCATCATGCCGGTGGTCATCATCTCGGTGTGGATGCCCAGGTCTTTCTTGCCGTAAAGGGCTTGGGCAATGGCGTTGGGGATGCCGCCGATGCCCAGCTGCAGACAGTCCCCATCATGGATGTGGGAGGCGACCAGGTTGCCTATGATCTTGTCCTTGTCATTGGCGGGCACATCGGGGATTTCGGGCACGGGATAATCCGCTTCAATCAGGTGATCCACCTGGGAATAGTGGATGTTATGGTCCCCAAAGAGCCTGGGGTAGTTGGGGTTGATCTCCAGAATTTTGATGTCAGCGGCGTCAAACATCTGCCGTTCATAGGTGTTGGAGGTGGAAAGCGAGATGTAGCCGTGCCTGTCAGGCATGGCGGCGGCAGCGATAAAGATATTGGGCTTGCGGTGGAAGAGCCGCTTGGTGCCGGCAAAGTGCAGCATGTTGGGGATGAAGGAGGTGGCCCCGTTTTTTTGCGCCTTGCGCATGGGGGCGGTGTAAAACCAGCCTTCATGGATGAAGCTGTGCCGATATTGAGGGTCATTCAGGCAGGGGTATTCATAGGGCGGCAGGCAGGTGGAGATGATGACATCTTTGAGCCGCTCAGCCGCCTCATGCAGATGGCTTTGAAACAGGACGGCCCCTGCTGCGCCAAGGCCGGTGACGATATAGTCCCCGGATTTGACCAGGGCAATGGCCTGTGAAACGGTGATCAGCTTGTCTTGATATGACATCGTTCTATCCTTTCAAACGGTGTGATAGATTTTTGCTTTGTGCAAGGCCTATCATACTGTTTGGGAAGGCCACTGTCCAGCGCTACCACGAAAAAGAGGGCCGAGCCAAGGATCAAGCCCTCTTTGAGATATTTGCTGTAACTTACAGGCGCATGCCGCCGTCCACCTGCAATACCTGGCCGGTCACATAGCTGGCATCATCAGAGGCCAGGAAGAGCGCGGCATTCGCGATCTCATGGGGCTGGCCCAGGCGGCCCAGCATGGTGAGGGCGGCGAACTTGTCCAGCAGATCTTGCGGCACGGTTTTGAGGATGTCCGTCATGGTATAGCCGGGGGCGATGCAGTTGACCCTCACATTGCCGCCCTTCAGGGCAAACTCCTTGGCCCAGGTCTTGGTCATGCCGATGATGCCCGCCTTGGTGGCGGCGTAGTTGGCCTGGCCGATGTTGCCAAAGACGCCCACGACGCTTGAAATGCTGATGATGCTGCCGCCGCCCTGGGCCTGCATGTAGGGGCCCACGAAGCGGGTGAGGTTGAAAACGCCCTTCAGATTCACATCAATCACCATGTCCCACTGTTCATCGCTCATTTTGCGGGTCATGGCGTCTTTGGTGATGCCGGCGTTGTTGACCAGGATATCAATGCGGCCATACTTCTCCCTGGCATGATTGAAAAGCGCCTCGCAGGCGGCCACATCGGTGACGTTGAGCTGATAGGGCTCAACCCCCTGGGCTTCATAGCTGAGTGGGGCCATGTCGCAGGCAATTACCTGGGCACCTTCCCTGGCAAACAGCTGGGCCATTTCCCCGCCCAATCCCTTGGCGGCCCCGGTAACGATGGCAACTTTTCCCTTCAGTCTCATTGTTTTCCCCTTTTCTTGTCGTCTTATCAGATTAGAGTGATTTAACAATCACAGCAGTGCCCATGCCTCCGCCGATGCACAGCGAGGCCAGGCCGATTTTTTTATTCAGGCGCTTCATGCCGTAAAGCAGGGTGACCAGGATGCGGGCGCCGGAGGCCCCCACCGGGTGGCCCAGGGCGATGGCGCCGCCAAAGAGATTGGCGCGGGCCAGGATCTCATCCTCTGACATGCCATGCTCCTCGCTCAGTTCCTTCACCACGCCAAGGGACTGGGCAGCGAAGGCCTCGTTTAACTCAATCAGCTCCATGTCGGACAGCTTCATCCCGGCTTTTTTGAGCGCCTTGCGGATGGCGGGCACCGGGCCCAGGCCCATCACGGAGGGCTCCACGCCGCCCTGGCCGGTGGCGATGATTTCAGCCATGGGCTTAAGCCCCATGGATTTCACCGCGTCTTCGCTGGCCAAGAGCAGGAAGGCGGCGCCGTCGTTGATGCCAGAGGCGTTGCCGGCGGTGACGCTGCCCTCTTTTTTGAAGGCGGGGCGCAGGCTGCCCAGCTTTTCGGGGTTGGTTTTGCGGTTGGGGTATTCATCCCGGGCAAAGGTGACGGTTTCCCGGCCAATTTTAACCTCCACCGGTACGATTTCCGCGTCAAACAGCCCCTCATCCACAGACTTGATGGCCTTTTCCTGGGAGGCGTAGGCGAACTTGTCCTGGGCTTCACGGCTGATGGCGTGCTTGTCGGCAATGTTTTCAGCGGTGATGCCCATGTGGATATCGCCAAAGGCATCGGTGAGGGCGTCTTTGATCATGTGGTCTTCCGCCTGGAAAGCGCCCATCTTGATGCCCTTGCGGGTTTCCTTGGGGAGGAGATAGGGGGCGGCAGACATGTTTTCCACACCGCCGGCCACGATGATGTCAGCGTCGCCCAGGGCGATAGAGGTGGCGGCATTCATCACAGCCTTCATGCCGGAACCGCAGAGCATGTTGAGGGAATAGGCACAGACTTCCACCGGGATGCCTGACTTGACGGCGGCCTGCCGGGCAACCCCCTGGCCCAGGCCAGCTGAGAGGATGTTGCCGCAGATTAGCTCGTCCACTTTTTCAGGGGCTACATTGGCGTCCGCCAGCAGGGGCTTGACCACTGCCGCGCACAGGTCCGCCGCGTGGGTGGCGCTGAGGGAGCCCATGAACGCCCCGATGGGGGTGCGCCTGGCTGAAACGATGTATACCTTTTTCATGAATTGATTCCTCCTGACCAAATTATGCGGCCGTTTACCGGCTGCCATATAATATGAAATCCCAGAATTGTTCTTTATTTGTTTTACCTTATTTCACATGTGGTTTGAATGGCGGATTCGGGAGGGTATTTGTACATCCCCAATGATTTTGCACTTGTGTGAAACAATCCCTGTTTGTCTTCGCCTGTACATGGCAGAGGACTGTCCAATAAGCAACTCATACACATGAATATAGAGATGGGGCAGATACAAAAATGTATCCACCCCATCAAATTCTAATTTTGAATTTTTTTATTTGCCCTGTGCAGCATTCTCCCCAGCAATTCTTCCAAATACTAAAATGTCAATAAGAGCATTACCGCCCAATCGATTAGAACCATGAATGCCGCCCGTTACTTCTCCTGCGGCATACAAGCCAGGAATTACTTGCCCACCTTCAGACAGCACTTGGGCTTGCGTGTTTATATGAACGCCGCCCATTGTATGATGAACGGTTGGCACGCGTTTCGTGGCATAAAATGGCGCTGTATCTACGGGAGTGCCATATATTGTGCGCCCATAGGCATCAGCTTCTTTTTTCTCACAATGTTGGTTAAAATCGTCTAAAGTGGCTTTTAAAGAATCGTAAGGAACTCCTGTCATGTTCGCGAGGTCCTGGAGTGTATCTGCTTTAACAATTCGTCCTGCAGCAAAGAGTGAGTTTGCTGATTCATTAAAGCCGTTTACTTCATCACCGGTTGGGTAGAAATCACTGTCCATCACATTCCAGTAATAACTGCCGGGTTGTGCAAAGACAGCACGAGTTAATTCATCTCGACGACCGCCTTCATTGATAAAGCGTTTTCCATCTTGATTGATGAAGACACGGTTATCCACGCTTAAGCCAAGATTTCCAGACAGACTGCCGGTTTGCGGGTCGCCCATTGGGTGAAGTTGGATGTTGCCCATCTGAATCATGTCAGCGCCAATCTTCATAAACATTTTGACGGCATCACCGGTTGCACCAGGATGATTGGTTGAGGGAATGCTGTCATCAAGATTGCTCCATTGAGTGTTATATGCTTGCCTTAACTCAACATTACGAGCAAATCCGCCCGTTGCAACAACCAAGCCATTTTTAGCCGTGACAGTAATTTGATTTCCTGTTTCTCCAATGCATTTGACCCCAACAACGCGTCCTTGGTCATTTAAAACGAGATCTTGTGCTGTTGTGTTCAAAAAGAGATCTATGTTCGCGTTGTTATCGATATATTTTGTGTAGGTTTTGAAGAAACCTGTTCCTACAGGATCAACAGGTCGATGAGCGCGCGGCCATAAACCACCAGTTACAGTATATGGCTCTTCATGAAACTCCATTCCCATATCTTTTAGCCATTGTACGCCATCCCAAGCGCGGCTTACCATAATGTGAACTAGTTCAGGAATGGCTTGTCGATCTCCGCCTTCATAGGTTTGAGTATAATGCCACTGGACAGAGTCGTTTTGCTTAATGGCTGTTTCGCTCCGGTCATCAACAGCATTTAGAGCGCCCCCAGAAAGGATAGTATTGCCGCCAACTTTTGGCATTTTCTCAACAATAATTACACTAGCTCCACTTTGATGTGCTTGCACCGCAGCGGCAAGACCAGCACCTCCAGCGCCAATAACCACAACATCAGCGGTGAGCTCTTGATCGGGGGCTTTCTCAACTGATATATGTTTGGGAGCGACTTCATATCGCTCTACACTAAAAGAACTCTTTGACAAAGCGTCACGAACAGCTGATAAGATCGCTTTGCTAGTCATGGTTGCACCAGCAATTCCATCGACCATCAATGATTGGGACTGGATGATGGATTTTGGCAATTGTTCTATTGCAGAGTCAGCGATTCCTACAGTATCCTTTGATTCAGTGACTTTGATGTCCACAATTGTGCCATCGTTATCCAGGCTGAGTTCAACGGCGATAGCATCTTTGCCACCTATTTGGCTATCACTGATCCCAGTAAAGACTTCAGCAGAACCGATTACAATAGAGCATGCTAGTGCCAGGCAGAGTATTAGTCCGATAAATTTTCGCATTTTCCCCTCCACATTTTTATGCTCGCACGAGCATATCAGCGGAACTTATTGACGTCAATGCTTTTTTGATACAATAAAAGACTT
>CAZSSU010000035.1:5750-13942 GCA_964609415.1 uncultured Christensenella sp.
CCTCGCCGGTGGTGGGGGCAGCGATTGGCGTGGCGATTGCTTATGGGCTGAAGGTAAAGCCTCTGGCCATCTTCTCTGCCGCTGTGGCAGGCGCTTATGGCTATCAACTGGGCGGCCCCGTGGGGGCCTACCTGGCGGCGGTGGTGGGGGCGGAATGCGGGCAATTTATCGCGGGGAAAACCCCGGTGGATATTGTGCTGGTGCCCATCTTCACCATTGTGGCGGGTGGGCTGGTTGCCAACCTGGCGGGCCCTGGCATCGCGGCTGGCATGAATGCCCTGGGCGGCTTTATCAACCAGGCGACGGAACTGCACCCCATCCCCATGGGCATCCTGGTCAGCGCGGTGATGGGCCTGGTGTTAACGGCGCCTATTTCATCTGCCGCCATCAGCATTTCCCTGGGGCTTAGCGGTCTGGCGGCGGGGGCCGCCTGTGTGGGCTGCTGTGCCCAGATGGTGGGCTTTGCCGTCCAGTCCTATGAGGATAACGGGGTGGGCGGGCTTTTAAGCCAGGGCTTGGGCACCTCCATGCTCCAGTTTGGCAACATCATGAGAAAGCCCGTGATCTGGCTGCCGCCAACGCTGGCTTCAGCCGTCCTGGGCCCCATTTCTACCGTGGTTTTTGGGATGACCAACACCCCTTCTGGCGGCGGCATGGGCACCAGCGGCCTGGTGGGCCAGTTTGGCGCCTGGGCGGCCATGTCACCCACGATGCCGCCGCTT
The DNA here is from genome assembly GCA_964609415.1 of uncultured Christensenella sp. GTDB lineage: Bacteria > Bacillota > Clostridia > Christensenellales > Aristaeellaceae > UBA6115. Next base: position 6,473 of record CAZSSU010000035.1, read on the forward strand.
GAACTTGTGGGGCTGCTGGCGCTGATGCACTTTATCCTGCCTGCCGCCCTCACCCTGGGCTTCTGGTGGGTTTTCAAAAAGCTGGGCTGGATCAAAACGGGCGACATGAAGCTGGCGCTGTGATGAAGGAGTGGGAAAGATGTACCTTGAATTGGTGAATGAGCGGACCTTTAAACGGGTTTTGAACATGAAGCTGCCTCAAGAACAGGCCTGCTTTGTGGCGTCCAATGCGGTGTCACTGGCCCAGGCCTGGCTGTACTCTGAGGAGGCGCGCCCCTATGCCCTATGCGAGGGGGATGAGGTGGTGGGCTTCATGATGCTTGACTGGGATGAAGCCGAGAAAACCTGCGGCATCTGGCGGCTGATGATAGCGCCGGAACATCAGAAAAAGGGCTATGGCCGCCAGGCGGTGGAAGCTGCGGTGACCTTGGCCCGGGAAGCGGGCTGCATGGAACTGGTGCATTTGAGCGTGGAGCCTGAAAACACGGTGGCCAAGCGCCTGTATCGCGCCCTTGGCTTTGAGGAAACAGGGGAGATAGACGCGGGGGAAGAAGTGATGGTTTTGCGGCTGGACAAGCAGCAGGGCTAAACCACGATATGCCTGCCAGATGGGAGAATGATATGGCGTTGAACCGGGATTTGGTCGCAAAAACAGAGGCCTTCCTCAAAGAGAAGTTTGACAGCAGCGATTACTTTGCCGCACATCCCAAAGAGAAAGACTATCGCTTGACGCACAGCTACAGGGTGGCGAACATCGGAAGAAAAATTGCCGAGAATGAAGGCTTTGATGAAACGGCGATGGTCATCGCCTGCCTGCTCCATGATGTGTCCTACTGTGAGGCGTTTGGAGAGAGCGGCTGGCAAGAGCATGGGCGGAGGGCCGCCCAGATAGCCCGGCCTTTTCTGGAGGGGCTGGGCCTTGATGAGGAACAAGTCCGGAACATTTGCTATGGCATTGCCATCCATGTGGATGATGAAGCGGATTTTGAGGGGCTTAAAACGCCCTTTGCGCTGTCGGTAGGCGACGCTGACAACATTGACCGCTTTGATGCCTACCGCATCCATGAAACGCTCTTTTATGATGGGTTTATTGAGAAAGATATAGACGAAAAGCTGGCCTTGGTGGAAAAACGGCTGGCCAGGCTGCAGGAACTCCGCCAGATGCGCCAGAGCAGCAAAACAGCGGATGCGCTGTGGCAGGAAAGGCTGTCGTTTTATCTGTCATTTTATGAGAGGCTGTTAGCCCAACTGCAAAGCAGCAGAGAAATCCTCGCACCCTGAGGGACTTTCGCATAGACAACAGGAAAATATAGGCTGGCCTGCAGCGTTTTGTTCACAGGCTGTTGATGTCTGCCTGTTCCGGCTTGTGCTATAATAAAAAGCACATCTGTCGGGAGGGTTTGAGGGTGTTTGGCAAATTTCTGAACAATTACTATTATGGCAAGTCCGGCAAGGGCGATTACCGCAAGGGGGATCTGCCCCAGACCCGCTGGCAGCAGTTCTGGGAGATGCTCAGGGTGCGCCTGGCGGGGCTGTTCCGCTTGAACCTGATGACAGCCATCGCCTTTGTGCCGCTGATGCTGGTGATGGTGAATACCCTCAGCGCCCTGCTGGCCAATATGGTGGTGGTGGCTGAGGTGGCGGCTGATACGGCTGCGGCTAGTGCTGAGCAGCTGAGGCTGTATGAAAACCGCGACAGCCTGCTGTACAGCGCGCTTTTTTATGGAGCGCTGTGGCTGATCCCAGCCATCGCCATCACAGGCCCTGTGCAGGCGGGCCTGGCCTATGTGACGCGCAACTGGGCCCGGGACGAGCACGCCTTTGTGTGGAGCGATTTTTTGGACGCTGTGAAGGGCAACTGGAAGCAGGCGCTGATCACCTCCCTGATCACCGGCGTCATGCCGCTGGTGGTTTTGGTGTGCTATCAGTTTTATGGGGCCATGGCGAAGAACAGCGCCTTTTTTGTGGTGCCCCAGATGCTCACCCTGGCCCTGGGTGGAATATGGATGCTGGCGCTCACCTTCATGTACCCGATGATGGTCACCTACCAGATGGGCTTTGGCACCCTGGTGCGCAATTCGCTATTGCTTGCCATGGGCAGGCTGCCCCACACGGTGGGCATCCGCCTGGTGATGCTGCTGCCAACGGCCCTGGCCATTGTGCTGGCTTTCACCACCAACTGGATGTATGGGGTGATGGCGCTGGCGGGGTATTACCTGCTGATTGGCAACGCCCTGGCCCGCTTTGTGTATGCCACTTTCACCAACGCCGCCTTTGACAAATTCATCAACCCCCGCATTCCCGGCGCCCAGGTGAACCGGGGCCTGGCCGACCCTGAGGATGTGGAGGAGCTGGGGGATGAGCCGGAAGCCCCGGCCACTGATCCCAACACCCCCGGCACCCTGGTTTAAGGGTGTACGGCGATTTCGCGGCGGTGTATGACCGCCTGATGGGGGAGGTGGACTATGCCGCCTGGGCGGCCCACTACCATCAGCTGCTAAGCCAGCGCGGCGTGGCGGAGGGCGCTTTGGTGCTGGAGGCGGCCTGCGGCACCGGCAGCCTCACCATCCCCCTGGCCCGGCACTACCAAATCCAGCCCAGCGACCTCTCCCAGGAAATGCTGAGCGTGGCAGCCCGGAAAGCCCGGGAAGCGGGCCTCAGCCTGCCCTTTGCACGGCAGGATATGCGCAGGCTGTTTGCCCACAGGCCCGCCCAGGCCATCATCTGCGGCTGTGACGGGGTCAATTACCTGATGGGCAAGGCCGATTTGCGGCGTTTTCTGGACAGTGCCAGGGAGGCGCTGGCGCCAGGCGGTGTATTGGCCTTTGACATGTCCTCCTATTACAAGCTCAGCCAGGTCCTGGGCAACAACACCCATGGCCTGAGGGAGGAGGACATCTGCTACCTCTGGCGCAACGCCTGGCTGCCGGGCAGCCGCAAGCTGTCCATGGCGCTTTCCATTTTTGTGCGCCAGGATGAGGAGAACTGGCATCTGATTGAGGAAACCCAGACCCAGCGTGCCTGGCAGCAGGACGAGGTGGAGGAAGCGCTTCAGGAAGCAGGCTTCAGCGCCATCACCTGCCTGGGCGACATGAGCATGAAAAAACCGGCGAAGCAGGCCCAGCGCCTGCACTTTGCCGCCATCAGAACATAAAAAAAGGACGACACGATGACAAAAAGCATGATTTATCCAGACCCGGACAGCCTGCTGCGCTTTACCCTGGCGGAGCGCCAGGCCCGGGCGTTTATGATCCGCAGCACCCGCATGGCCCAGGAGGCCGCCGACATCCATCAGGCCAGCGACACCGCTGCCTGCGCCATGGGGCGGCTGCTGCCCGCCTGCGCCATGCTGGGGGGGCTGATGAAAGAGGCCGAAGGCCGCCTGTCTGTTACGGTGGATGGGGACGGCCCGGGCGGGCGCCTGCACTGCGGGGTGAAAAACGGGGAGTTTAAAATCTCTGTGCAAAACCCGCAGCTGCAACTGCCCCTGACGCCTGAAGGCCGGCAGGATGTGGGCGGCTTTGTAGGGAAGACCGGCAAACTGGTGGTGGTCAAGGATTATGGCACAGGCGACCCCTACACCTCAGTCAGCGACCTGGTGAGCGGGGAGCTGGGCGAGGATTTTGCCAGCTATTTCACCTATTCCGAGCAGACGCCCTCCCTGGTGGCGCTGGGCTGCCTGAACGAGGCGGGCACCGTGCTGTCATCAGGCGGCATCCTCATCCAAGCCATGCCCGGCTGCGGGGAAGAGGTGATCCGGGCGCTGGAAACGCGTATCTCCTTTTTCGCCAACATCAGCCGGGAAATATATGACCGCTCCCTCCGGGAACTTGCCGAGGGCTGGTTTAAGGACATGACGCCTGAGTTCATGGCGGAAAGTGCCTTGACCCTCCGCTGTGACTGCAGCCGGGACAAGATGCGCCGGGCGCTGCTGGCCCTGGGCCGGGACGAACTGGAAAAGATCGCGGACAGCGGGGAAGATACCCGCCTCACCTGCCACTTCTGCCGCACCGAGCGGGCTTTTCCTGCAGACGAGGTGCGGGCGATGCTTCAGGAAAGCGAGGGAAAGCATGACACCCATTGATTTTGACGGCCAGTTTTCCCGCTGGCTCAGGGGATTTCTGGAGGAAAACCAGGACGATTTTGAGGACATCAACCAGCTGGAGGCCATGATGCCCCAGCTGTATGAGCAGTTTGTCAAAAGCCCGGCGGAGTGGCTTTCCGGGATGGCGCCGGCACACTACTTTGATGGCCAGAGCGCCGACAGCCTGGTGGCACTCATTGAGCGCTACCAGGAGGCGGGGGTGCAGGTGCCTGAACTGCTGCTGGATGCCATCGCGGCGGAAGGCGCCAAGGCCCGGGATGCCCTGATCGCGCTGATTGCGGACGCTTCAGCGCGCCATGAGGCGCGGCTGATGGCGGTCAACATGCTCAGGGAAATGGACCTGCCCCAGCCTGTGGACCTGTACATCGCCTGGCAGGTGGAGAGAGAGCTTGATGACGAGCTGGCCGACTGCGCCCTGGAAGGCCTGGAAAGCGCCGGGGAGGACGCGTTGCCCGCCCTCATGGAAGCCCTGCCCCAGGCGGGAGAAGCCGGGCAGGAGGCGCTGCTCTCCATCCTCAGCCGCTACCCCGGGGAACCGGGCGTATATGAAGCGCTGATTCGCCTGTTTGACGCGTTGCCTGAGCGGGCGGCGGTGCTGGCGGCCTACCTGGGCCGCCTGGGGGATGAGCGGGCGCTGCCGCTGCTTCATGAGCGGGCCCTGTCCGCTGAGCTCTCCTACCTGGACTATATTGAATTGCGCAGCGCCATTGAAGCCCTGGGTGGGGAAGCCCCTGACCGGGACTTTGACGACGACCCGGCCTATAGGGCGCTGGGCGGCATGGAGTAAAACCCGGCATGATCTGTAAATTCTGTCAAAACGAATCAAACCCCGCCTCCCGCATCTGCCCTTTTTGCGGGCAGTATATGGGGGCTGAAGGGGAAATCAGCGCCGACGCCATCATGGAGGACGCGCCCAGCATTGACTTAAGCTGGGCTGGGCGCACCAGCCGCAGCGGCAACCTGCGCAAAAAGCCCCGGCGCAAGCGGGGCAAGCGCCGCAGCCGCCTGGCTAAGAAGAACACCTACCAAAAGCGCATGGTCAACTGGGCCATGGTGACAGTGTCCATCGGGATGCTGTTGCTTATTCTGGCGGCGGGGGCCTTTGTGTACCTGAAGCTGACCCCGGGGGGACAGCTGATCATGGCGCGCATGGGCCGTGAGGCGAACGCTGACGCGTACTGGGCGCTGGGCACCGAATACCTGGACCAGGGCTATGTGGCCCGTGCCAATGAAACCTATGAAAAAGCGCTGGCTGCCCAGCCTGAGCGGCCTGACCTGGCGGACAAGCTGCTGCTGATGGCGGAAGGCTACCAGGCGGCCTCCCGCTATGAGGACGCGGAAACGGTGTACAAGCGCATTTACACCGAGGTGGACAAGAAAAACATGGCCGCCTACCGCCAGCATATCGACCTGATGCTCAGCCAGGATCGCCTCTTTCCCGCCACTGACCTGCTTCAAAAAGCCTTTGAAGAGACGGGGGATGAAAGCTTTTTCAACCAGCGCTCCCAGCTGGTGCCCCTGCCGCCGGTGGCCTCCCTGGCCTCTGGGCGTTATATGTTCAGCCGCACGGTGGAGTTTTCCTCCCCCCAGGGCTATGACGTGGTGTATGCCACCGGGGATGAGGAGCTGCCGGAAGCCGGCACGCCCTATACCGGCCCCATCACCATGGAAGAGGGCACCCACACCTTCCGGGCGGTGGCCATTTCCCGGGCGCTTTTCAGCGACGAGATGTCCATCCGCTACACCATCACCCTGCCCTCCCCCCTGGCGCCCCGCACCAACATGGCCTCAGGCACCTATGAGCGGCCCATCAAAGTTTCTTTGCGTAACATCGATGAGGACAAGGACCTGCGCTTCTTCTACACCATTGATGGCACCCGCCCCACCACCGACTCCCCGGAATACACGGGGGACCCCATCCTGCTGGCGGGCGGCAAAACCTTCCTGCGGGCGATTTCCCTCAACAAGTATGGCAAAACCTCCAACGAACTGAACATTGAGTATGACATCAAGTACAGCAGCCGGGCGCCTTTTGTGAAATACTTCCGCTCGGACGATCAGTTTGCGGGCTTCACCTTGCTGGAAACCTCCCCCGAGGCCTTTGCCGCCAAGATGGGGCAGCCCACCAGCCAGGAGGAGATTGATGACGAAGAGGTGAGCGGCAAAGCACTCAAATACAGCTATCCCTGGGGCGAGGCGCGGTTTTTCACCGGGGAAAAGGGTATGATATTGTATTACTTCACCACCGACCAGGCCTCCCATGGCGGCCCGAGGAAAACCGCCGTGGGGCAAAGCCTGGATGAGCTGATCGGCAGATTCCGCACCATGGGGCAATTGCCCAACGCCCGGGGCGACCGGGGACTATACTATGACATGGCCGAGGGCTTTGCCCATTACCGGGTGGCCTCTGACGACCCGGGCACCGGCACCCTCACCTATGTGTATGTGGGCGGCGGGGATATAGGCAGCCACTTGCTGGAATACAGCATGGTGGGCGGCCGTGCCCAGCGGATTACCCTGCGCTACATCAACCGCAAACTCTCCCTGATCCAGTGACCAAGCGACACAGAAAGAATTAGGCGTATGAAGGAAATTAAATCCCCCCAGAAGAACTGGATGTATTACGGGGTCATCGTGATGCTGATCATGACGGTGCTCAACCTGTTTATCTTCCCCAACCTCATGACCCCTCAGCTGGAGGAGGTGCCCTACAGCACCTTTATCGCGATGCTGGACAAGGGCGAGGTGAGCGAGGTGAGCAAGGATGATGTGCAGATCACCTTTGCCGATACATCCACCCAGCCCAGGCTGTTTAAAACCGGCCTCATGGACGACCCGGGGCTGGTGGACCGGCTGAGCAAGGCGGGGGTGAAGTTCACAACGCCCATTGTGCAGCCGGCGTCGCCGCTAATGAGCCTGCTGCTCACCTGGATTTTGCCCATTGGCTTTTTTGTGATTGTGGGACGGCTTCTCAGCCGGCAGATGAGCAAGGCCGGCGGCATGAACGCCATGCAGCTGGGCAAAAGCAACGCCAAAATCTATATCGAGTCCCAGACTGGCATCACCTTCAAGGATGTGGCCGGCCAGGAGGAAGCCAAGGAAGCGCTTCAGGAGGTGGTGGATTTCCTCCACAACCCCAAGAAGTACACCGATGTGGGCGCTGTGATGCCCAAGGGCGTGCTGCTGGTGGGCCCTCCGGGGACGGGCAAGACGCTGCTTGCCAAGGCCGTAGCGGGCGAAGCCGGGGTGCCCTTCTTCTCCATCTCGGGCAGTGAATTTGTGGAGATGTTTGTGGGCATGGGCGCTGCCAAGGTGCGGGATTTGTTCAAACAGGCCTATGAGAAGGCGCCCTGCATCGTGTTTAT
>CAZSSU010000036.1:0-13571 GCA_964609415.1 uncultured Christensenella sp.
AGTCCGTCATCTCTGACGAGCAGGTCAAAACCCTGGACGGCATCCTGGAAGCCGCTGACAAAGCCGGCAAAAAGGTCTTCATGGACGTGTCCAACGGCTGGTACATCGCTTCCTTCTTCCTGGGCGCTGGCAACGAGCTGCGCGTAGGCGATGACGGCGTGATCATCTGCAACTTCAATAACGAAGCGGGCGTGGGCGCCGGCGAAGCCATCAAGGCCTTCACCGCGCATCCGGCTTTCCTGACGGGCGATGACGCCATCCTCACCGGCGGCATGGGCGACACCGTGGCAGCCGGCGTGTCCGGCGCCTGGAACGCCGACGCCATCAAGGGCAAGCTGGGCGACAACTACGCCGCCACCAAGCTGCCCACCTTCACCGTGAATGGTGAGCAGGTGCAGATGGGCTCCTTCGCCGGCTTCAAGCTGGTGGGCGTCAACACCCTCACCAAGCACCCCGAAGAGGCCATGGACCTGGCCGAGTGGCTGACCAACGAAGAGAACCAGCTGAAGCGCTTTGAAGTGCGCGGCCTTGGCCCCGCCAATGTGAAAGTGGCCGCCAGCGACGCCGTGCAGGCCAACGTGGCCCTGGCCGCCCTGGCCCAGCAGGCGCCCTTCGCCTCCAGCCAGGCCGCCGGCCTTGACAAGTACTGGACCCCAGCAGAAGCCTTCGGCACCACCATGGAAGCCAAGGACTATGCCAAAGACGTGAAAACGCTGCTGGACGAAATGGTGGCAGCCATCACGGCGAAATAATCCCTGCTCAGGGGCTGCCGGATTGGGCAGCCCCTTTTTTACTTATTTTCCACAGACAGGAGGGCAGACATGGCAGAGAATACACTGTCGGTGCCTGACAATAAACGGGGGCTCTTTGCGGAACTGTTCCACATCATGAAAACCGGGGACTGGGCCACCAAGCTGTCCTTTATCGTGATGGGCTTCGGCTGCCTGCTGCGCCGTCAGGTGGTCAAGGGCCTGCTTTTTTTAGCCAGTCAGGCGCTTTTTATCTGGTATCTGGCCGGTTTCGCCTGGCAGTACCTGAGCAAGCTGGGGACGCTTGGCACCGTGGGCATGCACCGGGAATGGAATGAAGCCCGGCAGATTTATGTGCGCACGCCCGGGGACAACTCCATGCTGATTTTGCTGTTCAGCGTCTTTAGCATCCTGGCCATCATCGGCTTTCTGGGCCTGTGGCGCGCCAGCCTGAGGAGCTGCTACAAAGCACAGCTGCATCACGAGGCGGGCCGCAAGCCGCCAGGTTTTACAGAGGACATCAAAAGCCTCCTTAACGAGCGCTTCCACACCACGCTCCTCACCCTGCCCACCCTGATGGCCTTTGCCTTCACCATCCTGCCCACCGTGTTTATGATCCTCATTGCCTTTACCAATTTCGATGCCGATCATCAGCCGCCTGGCAACCTGTTCACCTGGGTGGGGTTTGAGAATTTTGCCAACCTGTTCAACCTCAAAGGCGGCGCCGCCTCCGCCATGGCCAACACCTTTTCCGGCATCTTCGGCTGGACGATGATCTGGGCGGTGATCGCCACCTTCACCAACTACCTATTTGGCATGATTGTGGCCATCATGATCAACCAGAAGGGCATCCGGCTCAAGGGCATGTGGCGCACCATTTTTGTGATCACCATCGCCGTGCCCCAGTTTGTGAGCCTCATGCTCATGAGCCAGATCCTCCACGATCAGGGGCCGCTGAACATGCTGCTGAAGCAATGGGGCTTTATCGAGCAAAACATCCCCTTCCTCACCAACACCTTAAACGCCCGGATCACCGTGCTGGTGGTCAACCTCTGGGTGGGCATCCCCTTCTCCATGCTCATCACCTCCGGCATCCTCATGAACATCCCCAAGGATCTGTATGAGAGCGCCTCCATCGACGGGGCAACGCCGGTGCGCATGTTCTTTTCCATCACCCTGCCCTACATGCTCTTTGTGACCACCCCCTACCTCATCACCGCCTTTGTGGGGAACATCAACAACTTCAACGTCATTTTCCTCCTCACCCGGGGCGGGCCCCTGGTGACGGAGTATTACCAGGCCGGGAAGACTGACCTCTTGGTCACCTGGCTGTATAAGCTGACGGTGGATCAGCAGGATTATTCCCTGGCTTCCACCATCGGCATTTTCGTGTTCATCATCAGCGCCACGCTGTCGCTTCTGGTGTATAACCTGTCCGGTTCCGCGCGCAAGGAGGAGGAGTTTCAATGAATAAAAAGAAAAGCATCCGCATCCCCCAAGCGCGCATCGCCATGGTGTCGGCCCTACTGCTGGCCATCAGCCTCTTTTTGCCCTTTATAAGCCAGGGGGAGGCGCGCTACAGCGGCCTTGCGCTCATCAGCCAAAGCCCGCAGATCATCCGCCTCCTGCCCCTTGTGGTACTGGCCATTCTGGCAGCCGTGCTGGCCATTGTATGCGCTGTCAAACCCCGGCGGGAGTTGATGGCCGCCCTTTCAGCGGCCTGCGCCTTGGCGCTTGTCGCCGGGATTTACGCCCTCTTAAGCGCCAAGCAATCAGCCGACGCCTCGGACCTGCTGCCCCAGCCCTTCCTGGTGAAGCATCTTGGGCCAGGGCTGTGGCTGATGCTGCTGTTTGCCCTGGTGGGCCTGGTCACCGGCTTCATGTCCCTGCGCATTTCCACCGCCTATGTGGTGTTGACCGCCATGGCCGCGGTGTGGCTGCTGCCCATCGTGTGGCTGGTGCTCACCGCCTTCAGGGCTGAGCCCGGCGCCTACACCACCTACATCCTGCCCAAGGGCTATACGCTAAATAACTTCACCCGCCTGTTCACGGAAACCAGCCAGTTCGCCTTCCCCCGCTGGTATCTGAACACGCTGATTGTGGCCATCTTCACCTGCCTCATCACCACCTCGCTGGTGCTGATGATCTCCTACACCTTCAGCCGCCTGCGCTTCCCCACCCGCAAAATCTTTATGAACGCGGGGCTTATTCTCACCATGTTCCCTGGCTTTATGAGCATGATCGCCGTCTACCACATCCTCAAAGCCGTGGGTCTGGCCAAAAGCCTCATCTCCCTCATCCTGGTGTATTCAGGCGGCGGGGCGCTGGGCTATTTCATCGCCAAAGGCTTTTTTGACACCATCCCCAGGAGCCTGGACGAGGCCGCCACCATCGACGGCGCCAACAAAAACCAGATTTTCTGGAAGATCATCCTGCCCTCCTCCAAGCCCATTGTGGTCTACACGGCCATCACGGCTTTTATCGCGCCCTGGGTTGACTTCATCTTCGTCTCCGTCATCATGAAGGACGATTATATGAACTACACCGTGGCCCTGGGCCTCTACCGGATGCTGGAGCGGGAGCACATCTACGAATACTTCACCCGCTTCTGCGCGGGCGCTGTGCTGGTGGCCATCCCCATCACGCTGCTGTTCATCAAAATTCAAAAATTCTATGTGGAAGGCGTTACCGGCGGGGCGGTCAAAGGATGAGGCGGCTCCTATGCCTTGTCCTCGCCCTGTGTCTGACAATGCCCCTTCTGGGCGGAGCCTCAGCGCTCCCCCAGGGGGCAGCCTATGAGATTTTCACCCCCAGCTTCTATGATGGCAATGGGGATGGCCAGGGGGACCTATTGGGTATCGCCCACAAGGTTCCCTATTTGACGACGCTTTCCATCGGCGCCTTGTGGCTCACGCCTTTCTACCCCTCCCCCTCCTACCACGGCTATGATGTGACGGATTACATGGCCGTTAAGCCCGCCCTTGGCAGCCTGGAGGATTTTAAGCAGCTTGCTCAAAGCCTCCACGAGGCGGACATCCGGCTGATCATCGACCTGGTGGTCAACCATTCCTCCAGCGAGCACCCCTGGTTCCTGTCCGCCATTAAAAGCCTGCCCATCCCGCCCTGCGGCCAGGAAGCCTGCCCGCAGCCGGAACTATGCCGCGCCCATAACCCGTATGTGGGCTATTATCATTTCAGCCAGAGCGCAGGCGCCCACCCGGTGCCCGGGGCTGAGGGCTGGTATTACCACAGCAGCTTTGGCTACCACATGCCGGATTTTAACCTGGATAACCCAGCCCTCAGGCAAGAGCTGCTCCGCATCGCCGCCTTCTGGCTGGATCAGGGCGCCGATGGCTTCCGCCTGGACGCGGTGCTGCACTTCTATGAGGAAAACACCGCCCAGAACACCGCCTTCCTGCGCTGGTTCAGGGATTCGGTCAAGGCCATCTGGCCAGACGCCTTCCTCATTGCTGAGGCCTGGAAGGATCAGGGCACCATCCTGGCGCTTTACGAAAGCGGCGTGGACAGCTTTTTCAACTTCCCCCTGTCGGGCGCTGATGGCGGCCTCATCCAGGCCATCCGGGGCAAAGAGGGGGCTTCCCTGGCCCAGAAAGCCGCCCAGTGGCAAAACGCCATCCTGGCGGTGAACCCGGCAGCCGCCGACGCGCCCTTTTTGTCCAACCACGACACCGGGCGCAGCGCGGGCTTCCTGCGCATGGAAGCACGGCGGATGAAGCAGGCCGCCGCCCTCTACCTGATGCTGCCGGGGATGCCATTCATCTATTACGGCGAAGAAATCGGCATGACTGGCTCCGGGCGGGACGAAAACAAGCGCCTGCCCATGCTCTGGTCGCTGACAGATAAGGCCGGCATGGCCAGCGCCCCCCATGATGCCGATCAGGCGCAAAGGCTGGAGGAAGCGGTGGATGTGCAGGAGGAAAACCCGGACTCCCTCCTCCATTTCTACCGCCAGATGCTGGCCATCCGCAAAGCCCACCCCGTCCTCACCCAGGGCCGGGTGGAGACCCTGGACCTGGGCGATCCCGCCCTCATGGCCTACCGGGTACAGGCGGGCACGTCCAGCGCCCTTGTCATCCAAAACTTATCAGATCAGGCCCTGGATGTGCCCATCAGCTGGGCGGAAACCGCCTTCAGCCCCTGGGACACGGGGCTTGGCCTGCCCCAGCTTAGCGAAAACACCCTGACGCTGCCGCCTTATTCCGGCTGTGTCTGGCAATAATCACTGAAACAAGGAAGAATCACTATGCGCCAAAGCGGACTTTTAATGCACCTGACCTCCCTCCCCTCCCCCGAGGGCATCGGCACCATGGGCGCTGAGGCCCGGAAATTCGCTGATTTTCTGGCTGAAGCCGGCATGAGCATCTGGCAGGTGCTGCCCATCTCCCCCACCGGCTATGCAGAGTCCCCCTACCAGTGCTTTTCCACCTTCGCCGGCAACCCCCTCCTCATCGACCTGCGCACGCTGGTCAGGGAGAAAATCCTCCCGCCCTTCACCTGGCCTCAGCTGGGGGACAAGCCCGAGCAGGTGGATTTCACCCGGGTTATTCCCTTTAAGCGGCAGATGCTGGAAAAGGCCTTTCAGCACGCCGGGCAGAAGCTGGCTGGCCCCGTGGCGCAGTTCCGGGCAGAACACGCCGACTGGATTGAGGACTACGCCCTTTTCATGGCCGTGAAGGAGCACTTCGGCGGCATCTCCTGGCAGGAGTGGCCGGACGATGCCATCCGCATGCGCCGGGCAACTGCCCTCAAACGCTATCAGCAGATGCTGAAAACGCAGATGGAAACCCATGTTTTCATCCAATATCTGTTTTTCAAGCAGTGGCATCACTTGAAGGATTACGCCAATCAAAAGGGCATCCTGATCTTTGGCGACATGCCCATCTACGTCTCTGAGGACTCCGCCGACGCCTGGGCCAACCCCCGCATCTTCCAGCTGGACCGGCACCGCCGCCCCACCCACGTGGCGGGCGTGCCGCCGGATTATTTCGCCCAGGATGGCCAGCGCTGGGGCAACCCGCTGTATAACTGGCAGGCCTTGGCCCGCTCTGATTATGCCTGGTGGATTACCCGGCTTCAGTGGATGGACAAAATCTATGACATCACCCGCATTGATCACTTCATCGGCTTTGCCAATTACTATGCCGTGCCCGCCAGCGAGCCCACCGCCCGCCATGGCAAGTGGCACCTGGGCCCCGGCAAGCGCCTGTTTGAGGTGGTGAAGCGGGAGCTGCCCCACATGCGCATCGTGGCGGAAGATCTGGGCGCGGTCAACGCCCGGGTCAGAAAGCTGATGGACTATGCCGGCTACCCCGGTATGAAGGTGCTCACCTTCGCCTTCTCCGGCGACCCCCACAACGAGCACCTCATCAAATACCACCACCCCAACACCGTGGTCTATACCGGCACCCACGACAACAACACCCTCATGGGCTGGTGGGAAAAAGCAAGCCAGCTGGAGCGCAACAACACCCTGCTCACCCTGGACATCCGCCATGACGAAAACCTGCCGGACGCGGTCATCGACCGAGCCCTTAAAAGCCCCGCCGACACCGCCATCATCCCCATGCAGGACATCCTCCACCTGCCCGAATCTGCCCGCATGAACCTGCCGGGCACCGTGGGCGGCAACTGGCTGTGGCGCATGAAACCCGGCGTCACCACCAAAAAACTGGCCCGCAAACTGCGCCAGATGAACGAAGCCGCCGGCCGCATCGAAAAACCCCTGGACGCTGCCAGCTGAATCAACAAAAGCACATGCAAAAGGGGCTGCCGCAGCAGCCCCTTTAATAATCCATAAAAACCGCAGTTTTTTGATGGCTTACTTTAAGAAGTAACTCATCATATAGCCCGTCCGGCCTTCGTATTTCACCTGGGTCCACTCGCCGCCGGGGGTCAGCACCGTCACCGCGCTGCCATGGGGCACCCGCAGGGTGATGTTGCCGGAGGCCTGGTTGGGGCTGGTGCGCAGGTTCACATAAGTATGCTGGGGGTGGCGCACCTGGAGGGTGGGCACGGCCGGCAGGCCGTAAAGGGTCAGGTAGCGGGTCATCATGTAGCCGGTGGTGCCAGCCGAGGGGATGGACACCCGGCACCAGGTGAGGCCCTGCTTGGTCACAATCACCGCCGTGTTGCCCGGGTAGGAGCCCACCACGCGGCTGGAGGTGGAGGCCTGCTCCCGCAGGTTCAGGCTGCCCTTGCGCGGGGTGACAATGGCGTTGGTGGTGCCGGGGATGGGGCCCGGGGCGGGAGGCGTGGGCGGATAGGGGCTGGAGCCATCCCGCAGGAAGGTCCGGTCCATATAGCCGGAAGCCCCCTGGGCGTTCACAAACCAGAAGCGGTCGCCCCGCATGTACACGGTGACCACGGTGCCAGGCGAGAAGGAGCCGATGACGTTGTAGTTATAGCCGGGGCCGGAGCGCAGGTTCACCTTGCCGCCATTGGCGCTGTACACAGTGGCGCTGCCGATGGGCGTGCCGCCCCCGCCGCCTCCGCCACCACCGCCACCGGAAAAGCTGAGGAATTCACCCCGGAAATAGCCCCGCTGGCCGCCGATTTCCACATAATACCAGCCGTCAGAGCTGCTGATCACCGTGGCCACGGCGCCGTTGTAGTAGATGCCCAAAACCGGGGCTGAATAGGAGGGATACTGCCTGAGGTTTAAAAACTGGGAGGCCACAGGGTTGTTCACCACCGCCTGGTTGCCAGGGGTGCCGCCCCCGCCGCCGCCACCGGAAAAGCTCAGGTAGTTCCCATGCATATAGCCGGTTATGCCCGTTGACATGACCCGCCCCTGATACCAGGTGCCGGTGGAGGAGATCACCTCCACCCATTCACCCCGCGGCGCGAAGCCAATGGCAGGGTATTCCATGCCGGGGCCGGAGCGGATGTTCAGCCGGCTGGTGTTGATCACCGTGGCGTAATTGCCCGCGGCCTCTGCCCCCAGGGGGAGCAGAACCACAGCCAGCAGGATGGCCATTAGCCCAGCTGTCAAGCGCTGTTTCATTGGTGTTCCTCCTAAGCCTTGTACTCTGTGTTCATTATTATAACGCACCAGGCGGCATATTTCATCCAAAAGCCAAAATTCATGGCAGAAAATCCACCAAAACCCGGTTCATCAGGTCCTCCCCGGGTCCGGTGAGGCGCAGATTGCCCCCTTCCCAGGTAAGAAGCCCGCCCGCCAGGTGCTTTCTGATCGGGTCGCCGAAGGCGGCCATCAGCGTGACGCCCTGCCGCTTTTCAAAGGCCGCCGCCTCTATGCCTTCCACCAGCCTCAGCCCCAACATCACCTGCTCAAACCGGGCATCCAGGGGGCTGACCCGGCTTTCCTCAGGCGGGCTGCCCGCCAGGTAGTCCGCCAGCTGCTCCGGGTTTTTGCGGCGGCTGCCCTGATAAAACCCGGCGGCTGCCGCGCCAAAGCCCAGGTAGTCCTGGTAGCGCCAGCAGTTCAGGTTATGCCGGCAGGCCCTGCCAGGCAGGGCGTAATTGCTCACCTCATAATGATGGTACCCGGCCTGGGCCAGTTTTGCCTTGACCAGGGCATCCATCTCAAGCACTGTCTCCTCATCCGGCAGGCTCACTTCCCCTGCGGCCACCCGCTCAAACAGCGGGGTGCCCTCCTCCAAAATCAGGCTGTAGCAGGAGAGGTGGGCAGGCGCAAGGCGGATGGCCGCCTCCAGCGTTTCTGCCAAGTCACTTGCCGTTTGCCCAGGCAGGCCCATCATCAGGTCCAGGTTGATGTTGCGGATGCCCGCCGCCCGGGCCATCTGAACGCCTTTTGCCACCTGCTCCCAGCTGTGTTCCCTGCCAATGGCCTTTAGCAGATGGGGCTGGCTGGCCTGGGCCCCCAGGGAGAGGCGGTTGATGCCACCTTCCACCAGCGCTTCCAGGAAATCCATCCGCAGGCTTTCCGGGTTGGCTTCACAGCTGGCTTCCATCCCGCTGTCCCAGGGGAAGGCGCGCCGCAAGGCCGCCAGGATGTGGGCCATGTGCGCCGGCTTCATCAGGCTGGGGGTGCCCCCGCCGATAAAGAGGCTGTCCGCCGGGGGATGGCCCAGCGCCTCCCCCCGGCTTGTGATCTCCTGGATCAGGGCCTGGGTGTAGGCCTCCCGCTGGGCCATCAGCCCCGGGTAGGAAGGGAAGTCGCAGTAGGCGCACTTCCTCAGGCAGAAGGGAATGTGGACATAAAGCCCCAGGGGGGCGCTCACCCTTTCAGGTTCTCCGGGTTCAGGGGCTTCAGCTCTTCCGGGATAAACAGGCCGTCCCGCCTAATCAGCTCATCATCAAAGTACATATCCCCGCCGCCGTACTCCGGCGTCTGGATCATCACCAGATCCCAGTGGATCACCGATTGGTTGCCGTTTGGGGCCTCGTCATAGCAGCGGCCCGGGGTGAAGTGGAAGGAGCCGGCAATCTTCTCGTCAAACAGGGTGTCCAGCATGGGCTTGGTGATATAGGGGTTTACGCCGATGGCAAATTCGCCCACGTAGCGGGCGCCTTCATCGCTGTCCAGAATCTGGTTGAGAAGGGCGCTGTCGCTGCCTGTGGCCTCCACAATTTTGCCCTTTTCAAAGCGGAAGCGGATGCCCTCATGGGTGACACCCTGGTAGAGGGAGGGGGTGTTGAAGGCAAGCGTCCCTTCCACCGATTCCCGCACCGGGGCGGTGAACACCTCGCCATCGGGGATGTTCAGCTCGCCCGCGCACTTAATCGCGGGGATGCCCTTGATGGAAAAGCGCAGGTCGGTGTCCCTGCCGGTGAGGCGCACCCGGTCGGTGGCCTCCATGCGCTTCACCAGCGCGTCCATGGCCCGGCCCATCCGGGCATAGTCCATGGTGCACACATCAAAATAGAAATCCTCAAAGGCGGCGCTGCTCATCTTGGCCATTTGCGCCATGCCGGGGGTGGGGTAGCGCAGCACCACCCAGCGGGTTTGGGGCACCCGGATTTGCGCGTGCACCTTGTGGGCATAGGTGCGCTGGTACAGCGCCTTCTGGCTGCCCGGCACATCGGCGGTTTCAAAGGCATTCAGCCCGCCCCTGACGCCTATGTAGCAGGCGCACTTGGCCATGAGGGCCGCGTCTTCATCGCCCAGGAAGTTCAGCTGCTCCTCTGTATAGCCCATCATCAGCTGGCGCTGCACCCGCGTATCCTGCACGCGGATGATGGGGAGTCCCCCCGCCTGGAACACCTCTTTGGCCAGGGCTTCCCCCAACTCGGGGCCGGTGTCTGACAAATCAACCCACACCTTTTCACCGGGCTTGACCTTGCAGGAATAGTGCACCAGGGTTTGAGCCAGCTTAGTTATCCGGGGATCACGCATGATGGTTTCTCCTTTTTATCTGTACTGTTCCCAGCCTTTTTGCCAGGGGACGCTCAATCAGGTAGGTCACTAAAATGGATAGGATCAGGCTGATGGCCATGGCGCTCCCCACAAAGGCCATCTGCCAAGCCCTGTCCCCTGTCATCTGGGGGTTGGGGCCGGCGCTGTGGGGGATGCCCCAGCGGCGCATCTGCATGGCCACCACCTGGTGCCAGATGTAAAACTGGAAGGAGATGGCCGCCAGGAAATGGGCCAGGCGGTTGCCCAGCAAGTGGCGCACAGCGCCCGTTCCCAGTGATGTGCCCAAAAACACCAGGGACAGCAGCAGCGACAGGGGAAAGCGCCTTTTCATCTGCCCAATCCGCAGCGCCGTGATGCCGCTTTCAAAGGCCTGGGCCCTGAGCACTTGCCAGATGATGAGCAGGCATATGAGGGTCATCAGGCTGATCAGCCCTCTTAACACCCGGCTGTCCGCCAGGTTTTTCTGCAGCCAGGCATAGGCCCAGGCAGCCACAAAGCCGTTCATGTACACATCCATAAAGGCGGGCAGCTGGTTCACCAGCATGGCGGCATCCGCCTGCCCCATGGCATAGGCCCTGAAGCCAAAGGCAATCAGGGCGCCGCCCAGGTAGGTGATCAGCGGCTTTTTCCAGAAAGCCCGCGCCACCAGCGGGAAAATCAGGTAAAACTGCACCTCCACCCCCAACGTCCACAAGACGCCGTTAAGCGGCGTAAACAGGTTGGTGGCCTTAAACCAGGGGTGGATAAAGGTGAGGTGGGCCAGCATATCCCCGGCCCCCTGCCAGAAGCTGCTGTAGCGCTTTTGGGGCAGCGCCACAAAGAACAGCATCACCAGGAGGTTCAGCACATAGCTGGGCATAATCCGGGCAAAGCGCCTGCGATAAAAGCCGGTGAAGGAGGGCTGATGGCCGCCTGCCACCAGGCTTTTCGCGTGGGGCAAAAACAGCAGAAAGCCGCTTAACAGCAGCATCCCATCCACCCAGATATAGCCCGTGCGCAGCCAGACGTCGGGCTTTAGGGTGATGCCCGCCAGCTGTACCCTGGGCGCCCACCAGCTGTGCTGCCAGTAATGGTAGCAGGCCACGGAAAACACCATCAGCCACCTGAGGCCGTCAAGGGCTGGCAGGTGGGTGGGTGATGGGGCTTGATTTGCGGCTGTCAGCCGCCGGTTCATGGCGTTTCCTCGGTGACCCGGGTGAATTTATAAAGCTTCTTGGTGGGGGTGTGCCGCAGCGTCATGCGCTGCTCGCGGCTGTCCACGACGTGGTAGTTGATGTTCAGCTCCTCCGGCCGGTCCCCCGCCATGAGGGTGAAGTTCTTCGCGTAGAAGTACATCTCCTTGCCCTCAATGGTGCAGGTGCCGTCATCCCGGAAGGTGAACACCGCCCCCTTGTCGGTCTTCCAGGTGCCAATCACCCGGTAGGCCACCCGGTCCAGCTTGCGGCTTGTGACATCTTTGTAGTCCAGGATGTTCCGGTAGTATTTCAGCGCCTCATAGGGCTTATTGTCGTTATACAGCTCATTGGCGTAGAGGTAATTGGCCTCTTTGTACATGCTGTCAATGTCGGCGTATTTTTCCCCGGTGTTCTGCCGGTCAAGGCTCTCCAGGGCCTCCACCACCACCTTGTAGTTCTTGGCCTTCATGCCCTCCTGGGCGGTGGTATAGGCATCCTCAAAATAGGCGTCATAGCTGGCTTCCCGGCGGCTGCCCGCGTCCTCATGCTGAGGGATGAGCGCATACAGCTGGGCGGCCGCGCCAAAGTCCCCAGCGGCTTCCTGGGCTTGGGCCTGGGAATAGACCGCGTTCTGGAAAAGCTCATCGGCGTTTTTATAGCCACGGATTTCCTGCAGCTGGGCGCTGGCGCCAGCCAGGTCGCTTTCATTGAGCTTGGCCAGGGCTTCCTGATACACCGCCTCCTGCCAGAGGCTGGCGGCATCCTGATAGTCCCCCAGGCGTTTGAAAATCGGCATGGCCTCCGCCTGGTTGCCCGCCTCCAGTAGCTTCTGGGCCTGGTCGTACAGGGCCTGCTTCATGTATTCGATGCTGTTCTCATACTCTCCAAGGCCGGCAAAGGCGTCGATGGCGCGCTGGCTCTCCCCCGCCTCCAGGAGGGCCACGGCCTGGTTGTATTCCGCCCGTTTTAACTCCTCCGCGGCGCCCGGGTAATCCGGAATCATCCCGAAGGCCTCGGCGGCCCCGGCGTAATTCCGCTGGTTGGACAGTGCGATGCCCAGGTCATAGCGCGCCTGGGCGCCCAGCTGGGCGGCGTCCTGATAGTCCCCCGCCGCCAGGAAGAGGTCGGCTGATTCCTGAAGCTTGCCCTCAGCCTGGGCGGCCAGGGCCAGGTTATAGCTGCTCTGCCGCGCGGCCAAAAGGCTGCCCGGAATGTCAGGTGCCTGGTTGAAATGGGCGGCAGCCGCTTCCCAGTTGCTGGCTTCCTGCTCTTTAAGCCCCAGCCGGTAGGAGGCTTCCTGGGAGAGGATGGCGCTGTCCCGGTAGGCCAGGATCTGCTCAAACTTCTCCTTGGCCTGGGCAAATTCCCCCTGCTCCATCAGGGCCAATGCCGGCTCATACAGGCATTCCGAGGCGCGCCGGAAGGCGTCCAGATAGTCCCCGGCCAGCAGGAATTTCTCCGCCGCCTGGTCATACTCTGCCGCCTCAAACAGCTGATCGCCCCAGCCGTAATACACTTCCTTCAGTTTCAGTTCCGCCATCTGGCTGCCCGTCATCTGCTTAAGCAGCGTTTCCGCCTGGGCGTATTCCTTCTTTTCCAGGTGGGTGAGGGCCGGCAGGTACAGGCAGTCCTCCGCCAGGGCCGCGGCGTCCTGGTAGTCCCCCAGGGCCAGCAGTTTTTCCCGGGCGGCGGGGTAGTCCAGGTTGTCCATCAGGGCTTTGGCCCACTGGTAGCGGGCCTGGGTTTCCCGGTCCGCGCTGTCCTGATACTGGCCCAGCTCCCCATAAAGCGCCGCCGCTTCCTCAAAGGCCTCGCTGCCCAGCAGCAGCCCTGCCCGGGCGTACTTCGCCTGGTTGAACTTCGCCGCGCTGTCCTCATAGTCCCCCAGCGCCGCATACAGGGTTTCAGCGCTTCTAAGGGCAGTGACGGTGCCGGTTTTCTCCAGGTCTCCGGCCTTTAAGTAATCGGCCTCCCGGGCCATGTCGGGGGCATCCCGGTAGTCCTCCAGGTTCATAAAAGCGGCCTTGGCCTTGTCATATTCCTTTTGCTGCAGGGCCTGCTCGGCCTGGTAGTATTTATAGGCGGGGATGCCATGGAAATACACCAGATAGGCCCCGCCCAGCAAAATCACCAGGCTGATCAGGCTGATGGCGATGCGCCGCGCCCGTTTCCTGCGCTGCTGCTCCTTCTTTTCCCGGGCTTCCTGCATGCGCCCGGCCTCAGCCCGGGCGGCCCGGGCCTTTTCCTCCATCTCGCTGTCCATATGGAAAATCACCGTTTCCACGG
>CAZSSU010000037.1:0-6535 GCA_964609415.1 uncultured Christensenella sp.
AAGGAGATCACATTGTTGATGGCAAGCGCCAGATAGCGGGTGTAGGTGTTAAACACCTCAAGGGCTGTCGGGTCCCCGGCTTTGGCGCAGTCAATGACCAGTTTTCCGGTGATGAGGGAGGGATCCTGGCCGGATTCCCGGGCAATCTGGCTGTCCGGGTGCTTCACCGCCGCTTCCTGTCCCATGCGGATGAGGGCGGTGGCTGAGCAGTAGCGCTCCAGGCAGCCGGATTTCCCGCAGGTGCAGGGGATGCCGTCAATGACCATGGTGAGGTGGCCGATTTCGCTGGCCACGCCGTGCACCCCGGCCCAGGGCTTGCCATTGATGACGATGCCGCCGCCCACCCCGGTGCCCAGGGTGATAAACACACTGCAATCAGCCCCCCGGCTGACGCCCGCCACCGACTCGGCAAAGCCTGCCACGGTGGCGTCGTTGTCGATGTAGATGGGTTTGTTCAGGTATTGGGAGAGCTCCTGCCTCAGCGGCACATCGTGCCAGCCCAGGTTGGTGCAGAAAATTACGGTGCCGGTTTTGTTTTCAGCGATGCCAGGGATGCCGATGCCGATGGCATCCACCTCTTCGGCGGTGCAGCCGGCTTCTTCCATGGCTTTCAGGGCGCAGGCGGCCATCTCCCGTATCACGTCCTGATAGGGGCGGCCAGCCAGCGTGGCCGACTCGGCCTTGGCCAGAATCCGGCCGCTTTCATCGGTGACGCCGGCGGCGATTTTGGTGCCGCCCAGGTCAATGCCTATATAGCGTGTGCTCATGCGTCCTCCATGGCGTGGTTCATCATGTCGTTCAGGCGCTTGTCCAGCTCCTGGGCGGCTGAGTAGCCCAGGCGTTTAAGGCTCAGGTTCCGGGCGGCGATTTCAATGATGATGGCCAGGTTGCGCCCCGGCTTCACGGGGATCACCAGCTTGGGCACCTTCACGTCCATGATGGTGGAGAAGTCCTCGTCCAGCCCCAGCCGGTCGTATTCCTTTTTTTCCACCCAGGGCTCCAGGTGGATTTCCATGTCGATGGACTTGCTCATTAAAACGGCGCTGATGCCGTACATGGCCCGGATATCGATGATGCCCACGCCCCTGATTTCCATAAAGTGCCGGATGGCCTCGGGGGATTCGCCCACCAGGCGGTTGTCATTCACCCGGCAGATGTCCACCACGTCGTCGGCCACCAGCTGATGCCCGCGCTTGATGAGCTCCAGCGCCGATTCGCTCTTACCCACGCCCGATTCGCCGGTGATGAGGACGCCTACCCCATACACATCCACCAGCACCGCGTGCAGGGTGGAGTGGGGCGCCAGGGCCCGGGTTAAGTACATGATGGCGCTGACGATAAAGCGGGTGGTGGACTCGTCAGAGCCCAGGACCGGCACATCGTTTTCCAGCGCCAGCTCCAGCATTTCTTCAGGCGGCGTGAGGCTGCGGCACACCACCAGGCAGGGGATGTGGTAGGTGAAGAACTTTTCCAGCTTGCTGCGCCGCTGCGCCTCTGACAAGCTCATCAGATAGCCCATTTCGGCGTTGCCGATCACCTGGGGCCGCTCAAAGGCAAAGTGCTCGTAATACCCTGTCAATTCAAGCCCCGGGCGGTTCAGCTCCGGGGAGGTGATCAGCCAGGTATCCCTGGTGGAGGGGGACAGCACCCGCAGGGACAGCGCCTGGGTAAAATCCTTGCCATTAACCATGGGAGCACCGCCTTTCATCAATCTGAGGCACGGAAAACAGTATACAGGATATGGGCTGAAGGGACAAGGTCAGATGAGTTGAGCGCTATGGGTCGCTATAAATTACGCGCTTTGTTATTTCTTATCTGCTTTCTCTGCGCTTCTGGTTAATTTAATCTGTGCCTGTTTGATGGCACTTAGATAATCCTGTTCAGCAGGGCTGGGCAATTCAGCGACGCGCCTGCGATACTTTTGGTATTCATTACAGGCCTTTTCAACCGCCGTCTCTCGGCTTACGCTCCCTGCACCAAGCAGCACGCCTTTCCCATAACGCTTTGCAATATCATTCAGTTAATTCATTGCCTGCATGCAAGGCTTTTTCCATCCGCAGCAGTTGTTGCAAATTTTGCAACAACTGAATGTTCTGAAACTTCCCCTTCCGAGAAAATGTTTTTTATATGGCGGGAGATGGTGGACTTATCCCGGGAAAACAGCTCAGCCATTTGGTCTAACGACAACCAAACCGTCCCGCCATCCATGCGCACATCAATTTTGGTTGATCCATCTTCGGAACGGTAAATGATAATCTCGCTATTCTGTTGCCGTATCTCATTCATGTCTTGGCACTCCGCTTCTCCGCCCCAAACACCAAACTGCCCATGCCGATAAGCACCAGCGCCATTGCGGCATACAGGAGGCTGTTGGGGGCCTCTTCCCATTTGTCAAAGGCGAACTCCAGGCCGATGAGGGCGGCGACGCCCAGCAGGAAGGGCAGGCCATAGCGCAGGAGAAGCGGCTTGAGGGGATAGCCCTCATGGCGGGCTTTGAGGAGGTAATACAACAGGATCAGCGCCGTTACCACCACCGCGAACAGCTGGTGTACCCTGACAAAGCCCCATTTGAGGCTTTCCGCCCGGAGGCTTTCAGCAAAAATCTGGCCCAGCATGAACAGGCTAAGGGTAAGCATCAGCTGCCGGCCGGCGGGGGTTTTTCGCATCCGGAGGGAATAAATCAGAACCGCCAGCGCGATTAGCGCTTCCAGCAGGAAGACCGCGTAATACCATTCCTCCCATTCGTTGGCCACCGCCAGGGGGAAGAACTGATGCCCGGCCTTTTCCACATAGGCGCCCTGGCCAAAGCTGACCAGGTACTCCGAGAGCCTAGCAAAAAACACCATCAGCATCCCGGCAGGGGCAAGGGGATCAAGGAGGGCAAAGGGCTTTGTTTTCAGCGCTTTTTCAGCCAGCCAGACCGCCAGGATCACCCCGGCGACAGCGCCGCCCAGGGCCATCCCGTCATGGGGGAGGGAGAAAAGCGAGGCCCAGCCATACATGGGCACCAGGAAGCCGGAACGCGCCAGAAAATAAAAAAGCCGCGCCCCCGCAAGCCCCATGACCAGGGCCAGGGCGGGCAGGGACAGGGCGGTGCCAAGCGGCTGCCCGCGCTTTATCAGCCCCCAGGCATAGGCCAGGGAAGCCAGCAGGGCGCCTGCCAGGAGCGCCACCAGGTAAGCGGTTTCAGATGGCACAAGCTACTCCTTTCCCTCCGGCCAGGCGCTTGCGAAATAGATGATGTCAGAGATGGTGCGCATGGTTTCCTCGTTGATGCGGTTGACGTATTCGCCTTTAAACATCACCATGGTGGAGTTGCCGCCGTCCAGGTTGTAGGCGTTTTCCACGCCCAGGCGCATCATCATCTGGGCGAACTGATCCAGCGTCCACCCGGAATTGCCCCACTTGGGGCCGGTGCAGGCCAGGGCGATGTATTCCAGCTCGCCCTTTTTCACCTGGGCCAGGCCCATGCGCTGGCGGCCCAGGAGGGCGGCGTCATCGTTGTCGATAAAGCCGCGCATCTTCTCCCCATCCACCACCAGGGCGGGGCCGAAGTTGAAGGAGTTGATGATGTTCTTTTCCATGTAGGGGGCCAGCGCCTCAGATGTGGCGCGGCGCACGATGTGCATGTCGCCCTTTTCATCCAACAGCATCACATCCCGCTTGCCCGAGGGCAAATCCCGGTATTGCACGCCCTGGCGGATCAGGAAGCCGTCGTTGCGGTAGGAGAAATAATCCCCGTTGATGGCAAAAGCCGCCTTCATGCGCCGGGCCAGGGTTTTCCCGGCCACGGTGCGGGTGCCGTCAAAGCCGTTGGCGGAGGTGGTGCGCAGCTGGCTGGGGTCCTTGATGGTGATGCGGGCCAGCCAGTAATTGGTGTTGAACTCGCGCCCGGTTTCAATGGTGACATGGATGGAGGGATCCTGATACTCCAAGTCGCTCAGGTAGCCCTCCTTCAGTGGCGGGTAGCCCGGGCTGTCATCAATGGGGAGGGGGGCAATCTCAGCAAAAGCCGTCCCGGCTGATGTCAAAAAAAAAGCCAGTGCCAGAAGAAGTCCACAGCAGCGTTTCATCAAGGGCATAAGATGTCCTCCCCGTTTCATTGGGTTTATTGTAGGGGAACAAAGGCCCCGGTGTCAATCGCGGTTGTCACCACTTCCCAATCAACGTATAATGAAAAAAACAGGAAGGGAGCAAAAAGATGTCAGAGGAAGAACGCCTGGATGTGATCGAGGGCACCGATGAGGAGGGCAAGCAGCTGATGCTGGTGGTGGAAAAATATTTCTATTACAACGGGGACGAGTATGTGCTTCTCCGGCCTCAGGATGAGGCGGAAGCGCCGGTGGACAGCGCCACCCGCTACATGATGAAAGTGACCGTGACCGAGGAAGACGGCGAGGAATATGAGGAGTTTGAGCCGGTGGATGAGGAGCTGGCCAAGCGCCTTGAGCCTGTGATCAGATCCCAGTGGCAAGGGGAGGCATGACCGATACCCTGAAAGAAAAACTGGCCCTCCTGCCCACTTCCCCCGGCTGCTACCTGATGAAGCGGGGGGATGAGATTCTTTATGTGGGCAAGGCTGTGAACCTGCAAAGCCGGGTGCGCAGCTATTTTGCCGCCCACATTCCCTCCCCCAAGGTGCGGGCGCTGATGGCCCGGGTGGACGACCTGGAGGTGATCCTGGCGTCCAGCGAGCTGGAAGCGCTGATGCTGGAGTGCAACCTCATCAAGCTGCACCGCCCCTATTACAACATCAAGCTGACCGATGACAAGCACTACCCTTACATCCGCATCACCATGAACGAGCCCTACCCCCGCATCGGCGTGGCCCGGAAGGTGGAGGAGGATGGGGCCCGCTACTTTGGCCCCTATATCGGCACCGGGGCCATCCGCCAGGTGATGGGGCTGTTGCGTAAAACATTCCCCGTGCGCACCTGCCGGCTGAAGCTGCCTTTGGCCAGGCCCATAAGGCCCTGCCTGAGCTATGAAATCGGCCAGTGCCTGGGGCCCTGCGGGGAAAAGTGCACGGAGGCTGAATACCGCCAGGCGGCGGAAGATGTGGTGGCCTTTCTGAAAGGCCGCTACAAGCCCGTGGTGGAGCGGCTCTCCCGGCAGATGGAGGCCGCTGCCCTGGAGATGCAGTTTGAAAAGGCGGCGGAGCTGCGGGACAGCATCCGGGACATTGAGGGCCTGATGGCCCGGCAAAACGCCAACCAGGTGGCCGGCATCGACCAGGACGTGGTTGCCGCCGCCCAGGATGGGCTGGATGCCATGGCCCAGGTGCTTTTGATACGGGGCGGCAAGATGATTTCCGCCGAGGCCTTTGCCCTGCCCCGGGAGGGGGCGGAGCCGCTGGACGAGGTGATCAGCGCCTTCATCCAGCAGTATTATGAGGACCGGGAGCCTCCCCGGGAGGTGATTGCCCAGGAGGCTGCTGACCAGGCGGTGCTGGCGGACTGGCTGAAGGCCAAGCGGGGCGCCGCATTCACCCTGACGGTGCCCAAGCGCGGGGAAAAGCGGCAGCTGGTGGAGAACGCCCTGAAAAACGCCCAGGATGCCCTGACCAAGCGCAATGCCCGGGCCCAGGTGGTGTATGAGCGCACCATTGGCGCAAGCGCTGAGCTGGCGGCAGCGCTGAGCCTGCCGGAGGTGCCCCGGCGGATTGAGGGCTTTGATATTTCCAACACCCAAGGCGCGCAGTCAGTGGCCAGCATGGTGGTGTTTGTGGATGGGGAGCCGGACAAGAAGGAATACCGCCACTTCCGCATAAAAACGGTGGAGGGCGCCAACGACTTTGCCAGCATGAACGAGGTGCTGGACCGGCGCCTGCGCCGCGCGCTGCCAGAGCAGGAAAAGCCCTGGCCCCTGCCCGATCTGATTCTGGTGGACGGGGGGCCTGAGCAACTGAATTTTGCCCTCCGGGCGCGGGACGCGCTGGGGCTGAGGGTGCCCATGTTTGGCCTGGCGGAACGGCTGGAGGAGATCTATGTGCCGGATGAGAAGGAGCCCATCCTGCTGGACCGGCATTCGCCCGCCCTGCACCTGATTCAGCGGGTGCGGGATGAGGCCCACCGCTTTGCCATCACCCATCACCGGAAGCTGCGGGGCAAGGCGGCGATTCACTCCCGGTTGGAGGAAGTGCCGGGCATCGGCCCCGCCAGGCGGCGGGCGCTGCTGGCGGCGTTTCGGAGCATCCGGGGGGTGGGGGAGCAGAGCGTGGAAGCCCTGGCCGCCGTGAAAGGCATGACCCGGGAGGCGGCCCAGCGCCTGTATGAGGCGCTTCACCCACAGCCGGAAGAAGGAGAACAGCGGGATGCATGAAATGAGGGGCTTAAGGCGTTTTATGAATAAGCGCGCAGGGGCGCTGGTGCTGGCGGCGGTGATGCTGCTGGGTGCGCCAGGGGCCATCG
This sequence comes from uncultured Christensenella sp., assembly GCA_964609415.1. Classification (GTDB taxonomy): domain Bacteria; phylum Bacillota; class Clostridia; order Christensenellales; family Aristaeellaceae; genus UBA6115. Next base: position 6,411 of record CAZSSU010000037.1, read on the forward strand.
CATCAGGCTTTGACAGCCTGGAGACTGCCTGGACGCTGCGTGGCTTGGCCGGGGAAGCAGCCTTCAGCATCACCGCCTGGCCTGATGTGACGCCTGAAACCCTGGCGGTGAGCCAAAGCTGGCTG
>CAZSSU010000037.1:6635-11144 GCA_964609415.1 uncultured Christensenella sp.
CGCCTGGAGGCGCTTGTCTCCCTGGCCTTCGCGGAAAAAGAAGGCATCCGCCCCATCAAGGGCGAGCTGAGCTTCACCCAGGTGAGGGGCGGGGATAAGCTGAGCCTGAGCGGCAAGGTGGATCTGTCCCTCAGCCCGGAGGGAACGGGTGAGCGGCTGGGCGGAACCTTGAACCTGAAACTAAACCGCACAGGCGCCGATGAGAAGAAGCGGGATTACTTGCTGACGCCAGACCTTCTGGCGAGGGAGGGCGGGCTTTCCGGCCGCCTTGGCTGGGTAGAATCTGAGGGGAAGCGGCTGCTAAGAGACGTAGCCCTGGACCTGGCCTTAAGCGCCCAGGACAGCCCTGCCCCCAGCCTGCCCCAGGCCCGGGTGGACCTGAACCAGGCAGACCCGGCCGCCCTGGCCTATGCCAGGCGACAGGCGAGCCAGGCCCTGCTCCCCTTCCTGCGGGACAAGCTGCTGGCCCTGCCCCTTGAAACCAGGCGCCTGGTGCTTCACGACTGGGGGCGCGTGCGCCGGGCGCTGGCGGAAAGCAGCGATAAGGCGCAGCCTGCCCCGGAAACACACTTATTCACCGTGGTGGAAGACGCGGATACACAACCAGTGACCAAGGAGGATTTACCATGAAAAAAGCGCTGTCACTCCTGCTGTCGGCCCTCTTAGTGCTCACAGCCCTGCCCGCCCTGGCCCAGGATTACACCCTGGATCAGAAGCTGTCCAAGCAGATTAAGGACGGCTCGGGCCTGCGGATGACCATCACCTTTGAGAAAACCGGGGGCAGCTTTTCACTGCTGGATCCGACCACCAACGCCGCGGTGACGGTGCTCAGCCAGGGTTCTGTCCTCAACCTGCGTTCGCTCAGGGGCGTGGGCACCCTCAAGGGCAAGGAGGACCTGGACATCACCCTCACCAAGGGCGATGTGCCCCTGGCTGACCTGAAATACCAGAAGGACACCCAGCTGGAAATGCTCAGCTCCTCTTTGCTGGGGGGCGTGAGCTATGTGGATGTGCGGGATGGTGGGCTGCTGCTGGCGCTGCTGAGCGGGCAGGACGTGGCCTGGCCGCCGGTGGAAGGCGTTCTCATGAAGGTGAACAGCGCGGAATCCACCTGGCAGGCGGCGGCAGGGCGGAAGCTGGACCTGTACACGGCCAAGCTCACCCAGTGGCTCCAGGCTTTCACCCAGACCGAGACCCAGCGGGATGAAGTGGGCAACCTGCAAAACAAGATTGTGATTTCAGTCCCCGCTGAGCAGCTTAAATCCCAGATCAAGCAGCTGCTGGTGGATATGTATTCTGACGCGGAGCTGCTGGCCCTGCTGGGGCAGGAGCTGGACGGACGCCAGGCGGCGGCCTACCTGCAGCCCGGCATGATGAACGGGTTTTTCACAGCCCTTGACCAGCTGAAGCTGTCGGGCAACATGGAGTCCATCCGCATCTTTGACGCCCAGGCGAAAATGGTCAAAAGCCACCTGCTGCTGCCCCTGGGCGGCGCGCGGGGGGCGAAGAGCCTGATCATGGAATACACCCTGCTGCCTGATGGCGGGGAGAACAACGCCTACACCCTTGAGATGATGCCCCAAAACCCGGCCAATGCGGTGGGCACCATCCATAGCCTTACATATCTTGGCGGCAGCGTGGCCGACGCGCCGGAGATGAAGTCCTATACCGGGATATACACCCTTGCCCCGGAAGCAGGCCTGGGAGCGTTCACGGTAGGGGAAGCCGGCGAAGGCCAGAAGGCTGACACCGAGAGATCCTATAAATTCAACCTCTACATGAACCCGGGTGCAGAAACCCAGGACCCGGTGACCAGGCGCTCCAGCCGGGAGGATGAGATCACCCTGCTGGTCACCCCCCAGGGGGAAGGCGCGGCCTCAGCCCAGGCCTTCAGCCTGAAAATGCACCTGGAAAGCGGCGACCGTACCAACTCTGCCACCTCCTTTAAGGGCACCCTCACCTGGCAGGATCAGGGCACGGACGCCCTCATCACCGCCACCATTGATGGTGCCTCCGCCCCGCCCTGGCAGATTGCTGATGTGAACCCTGCCGGGCTCACCCGGGTAGACACCATGAGCAAAACCCAGCTGGACGCCCTGGGCAGGCAGATGCAGGAGACCATGAAAGCCGCCCTGGCCCAGATGGTGCTGAAACTGACCGCGCCGATGACTACCCAGGCGCCGTAAAATCGGGGCGAAGAAAACAAAAGACTGCGATAAATGATATGCATCCCCTTTGTTGGTTCAGACCGACTTTGGGGGTGCACTTTATGTATTTGGTTTTATATAATTGGTTAATGAAGCTGTACACCAGCCATATGGAGGCTGCCATCTGTTTTGAGGTAGGGGATGGTCAGCACATTCATGTACACCGCGGGTGAAGCGCAAGGCACGCCGGGCAATTGCAGCATGTCCAAGTCGCTTCCTGTGCGCCCATCCAGCAGGTGCAGCTGCCCATTTTGCAGGGCTTGGATAAGATATCCCCGGCCTGATTCGTCATAGACCAAAACGGGCTGTGTTTGGGCGTTATCCGCAAGCTGGCGCTGCCATATTTCAGCGCCTGTTTGTTTATTGTAGGCGGCGGACAGGGCCTGTTTCCCCTGGCTGGTGGTGAGAAAAACCAGGTCAGATAGCAGGTACTGGCCCGGGTTGGGCAAAAGAGTTTGCGCAGCGGGGATTTGATCCTGGGCGGGGATGGATTGTACCTGGCGTTCCCATTTCATCTCACAGGTGGCCGCGTCACGGCAGTTGAGCCAGACATGTGTTAAATCGCCTTGCTCTGTGCCCATGGCGGTATAGAGATGGCCCGCTTGATCCAGCGCCAGGGCGGCTTTGGGCGCTTCCATCCATTCATCGGGCAGGCGGATGCGCCAGTTTTCCAAACCCGTTTCCAAGGCGTAACTGAGCACAAAGCTGCCAGAAGCGATGATCAATGCCCCGTCATGCGCCAGCAGCTGCATGGGCATGGGGCCGATGGGAGCAGGGGTTTCTAGCAGCTTCAGTTCAGGCGCAATTGTAAAGGACATGGCTTTTGCATTTAATGCTGACTGCAATGTCATATCAAGCGCCATGCCGTTCCCATCAAAGGCCAGCAAACGGTCATCCTGATAGAGGAATAAGGGCGCGCTGCAAGTGAGGGGGCGCTTGTCCCAGTCAGCATAAACCATGTTGCAATACAGCAGCTGATTGCTTGTTAAATCATAGAGCTTCAGGCCTTTTGCCCAGCGCTCATTCCCTATGGGCTGCGCCGCGTAAAGGGCCAGCAAGGGGATGCCCTCGGTTTGTATAGAAGCACTGCTTAGCGGCAAGGCATTGATTTCAAGCGCTGGCCGGGTGGGCTTGCCATCGCGCAGATTGATAAAATGAAGTCGTCCATCACGCCCGGGGAAAATGACTTCCTTAAGCGATGGTTCATCCCGGTATTCTGAGTTGTCCAGCATTTTGTAGCGCCATTCGATGGCCCACTTGATGATGACAGGCTGTGATGCCCAGGCAAGCGCGGCTTGATCCAAGAGATGCACCGCGGGAAGTTCGCGGCCAAGCACCGTATCCCACAGCAGCGTCATCTTCTGCTCTGTCATTTCGGCCTGCGCATAGGCCGCATTGCCCCTGCTTGCGTCCCCCCGGAAGGTAAAAACGCCGCCCCCATAGGAGGTGTAGGATGGAGGCAGATCCTTTTGCTGGGCCAGGCCAGTCACGCTGCCGCCCAGCAGGCAGACAGCAACGAGAAAAGATGCTAGGCTTTTAAAACGCATAAACCCTCCTTCAGGCAGTGCTGCCCGGTGAGATACCATTCATTATAACTGGTGGACAGCCTGTTTTGTTGCAAACGGCCATATTTAACATTCTGACGCTGCCGCGCATTTACGCCTTGACCCCAAACATGCTATAGTATCCATGGAATTGGAGGAATGAGGATGGCATCTTTTGTAGACAGGGCTCCTATTATGCTTAAAGCCGGGGACGGGGGAAACGGCGCTGTTTCCTTTCACCGGGAGAAATATGTGCAAAAAGGCGGGCCGGATGGCGGGGATGGCGGCAAGGGCGGGGATGTGGTGCTCTTGGCGGATCACAACCTGCACACGCTGCTGGACTTCCGTTTTAAACGCAAGCATCAGGCCGGGAATGGCACCCAGGGTGCCGGAAGGCGCTGCGCGGGGAAGGCCGGGGAGGACCTGGTGATCAAGGTGCCGGTGGGCACCCTGGTGCGCCTGAAGGAAACCGGGGCGGTGGTGGCTGACATGTTTGAGCCGGGCCAGCGCCGGGTGCTGCTGCAGGGCGGCCGGGGCGGCTGGGGCAACATGCACTTTGCCACGCCCACCCGCCAAGCGCCCAGCTTTGCTAAGCCCGGCATCAAAACCCAGTGGCACGAGTTTGTGCTGGAGCTGCGCACCATCGCCGATGTGGGCCTGGTGGGCTACCCCAACGCCGGGAAAAGCAGCCTGCTGGCCCGCATCACGGCGGCCCGGCCCAAGATTGCCGATTATCCTTTCACCACCCTCACGCCCAA
>CAZSSU010000037.1:11244-13544 GCA_964609415.1 uncultured Christensenella sp.
AGACCGGGCCCGCATCGTGGTGGCCAACAAGGTGGATTTGCCCGAGGCGGCGGAGCACCTGGAGGCGCTGAGGGAAGCGGCAGGCGAGCGCCCGGTTTTCCCGGTGAGCGCCGCCACCGGGGAGGGCTTAAGCCAGATGATGGATGCCCTGACCGCGCTGCTGGTGACCTTGCCGCCGGCTGCCCCGGTTGAGGAAGTGCCCTTCCTGGAGGAGGAGCGCATCCCCGGCTGGGAAGTTACCCGGGATTCGGATGGCGCGTTCCTGGTCACCGGCAACTCCATGGACAGCCTCCTTGACGCGGTGAACTTTGATGACATTGAGAGCATGCGCTGGTTCCACCGGACGCTCAGGGCTTCGGGCGTGATTGACCGCCTGCGGGAGATGGGCGCTGAGGAAGGGGACACGGTGCACATTGGGGAAACGGAGTTTGACTTCATCGACTGATTTGCGCCTGGTCAAACCCTCCCTGGCCTATGAGGCCCAGATATTGGCCTATCGGGAGGAGTGCCTCAAGGCAGATGGCCACCCCCTGATTGGGGTGGGCGATCTGGATGAGGGGGGCTTTCCGGCCTGGCTTGAGATGGCTGACAAAAAGAGCAGGCCGGATACCTGCCCGGAGGGCCAGGTGCCCAACAGCCAATTTCTCTGCGTGCGCACTGCGGATGACCATATGGTGGGCATGCTGAATATCAGGCATTACCTGAACGATTATCTGCGGGACTTTGGCGGGCATGTGGGCTATGCCATCCGCCCTTCTGAACGGGGCAAGGGCTATGCCATCCAGCAATTGACCTTGGGGCTTAAGGAATGCGCAAGGATGGGGATAAACCCGGTGCTTGTCATGTGCTATAGCGATAATGAGCGTTCCCGCCATGCCATTTTAAGGGCTGGCGGCATCTATGAAGACACCAGGGAGAAACCTGACGGCAGGCGCTGTGAGCGCTACTGGATCAATCTGACAGAATAGGAAGGAATATCATGCAGGAAATTACCACCAAACAGCGCGCGACGCTTCGCGCCATGGCCAACACCCTGGACACAGTTCTTTTTGTGGGGAAGGACGGCATCGTGCCCAACACCGTGAAGGAAGCCTATGACCTGCTTCACGCCCGGGAGCTGATTAAGTGCGCCGTGCAGCAAAATGCCCCCCTGACGGCCAGGGAGGCCTGCCAAGAGCTGTGCGAAAAAACCGGCGCGGCCCCGGTGCAGGTGATTGGCCGGCGCTTTGTGATCTACCGGCGCAACGATAAGGAGCCCAAGATCGAGCTATGAGATCATCAAGGGCGGGGCGGGATGACAGAAAGGCTCCCCGCCCTTGAATTATTGGCCGCCACCGCCTATAATAGGCCCAGCGCGGTTGGGAAACTAAAGCAGGCCAAAGCCCGCAGCGAGCCGGGGAGGGTGCAAGCCCGGCGGAGGAGGCAGCCGTTCCACTTCCCTGGAAACCGCCGGGGTCAGCCCCTTACAGCATCGAGTGGCCTGGCACAGGCAATTTGGGTGGCAACGCGGAACCTTCCGTCCCATGGGATGGAGGTTTTTATTTTTTAGGAGGGCAAGATGATAGACATTAAACTGATCAGGGACAACCCGGAGATGGTGAAGGAGAACATCCGCAGGAAGTTTCAGGAGCAAAAGCTTCCCCTGGTGGACGAGGTGGCGGCGCTGGACCTGAAAAACCGGGAAGCCATCCAGCGGGCAGATTATTTGCGCAACCAGCGCAATGTCCTGTCCAAGCAGATTGGCGGCATGATGCAAAAAGGCCAGAAGGCTGAGGCGGAGGCCGTCAAGCAGCAGGTGAAGGACATGCAGGAGGAGCTGGCCGCCCTGGAGCAGAAAGAGGCGGAATACGAAGCTGCCATCCGGGAAAAGATGATGATGATCCCCCAGATTGTTGACCCTTCCGTGCCCCTTGGCCGGGATGACAGCGAAAATGTGGAAATGGAGCGCTTTGGTGAGCCCGTGGTGCCTGATTATGAGGTGCCCTATCATGTGGACATCATGGAAAGCCTGAATGGCATCGACCTGGAAAGCGCCCGGAAAACCAGCGGCACCGGCTTTTATTACCTGAAGGGCGATGTGGCCAGGCTCCATTCCGCCATCCTGTCCTATGCCCGGGATTTTATGATTGACCGGGGCTTCACCTACTATATCCCGCCATTTATGATTCGGGCGGACGTGGTAACAGGGGTGATGAGTTTTTCAGAAATGGAAAACATGATGTACAAGATCGAGGGAGAGGACCTCTACCTGATTGGCACCAGCGAACACTCCATGATTGGCAAGTTCATCGACTGCATCC
>CAZSSU010000038.1:0-13383 GCA_964609415.1 uncultured Christensenella sp.
CGTTGAGTTCCATGTCGTACATTTTGTCAACAACCTCCTTAAGTGACCACGCCGGTGTCGATGCGCCGGCGGTGATGCCGATGAGTTCCCTTGCGGGATTAAAGCGGTGCAGGGGCAATTCCGATACGCTTTCAATCAGGAATGTCTCCGGGCACCATTGGCGGCAGGTTTCAGCCAGTTTTCTTGTGTTGGCGCTTTGCCGCCCGCCAATCACAATCATTTTGTCAGCCTTTTTAGCCAGCGCTTCCGCTTCAGACTGCCTGAGGCCAGTGGCCTGGCAAATGGTCTTCTTCAGACGCATATCGGGGAAACGGGCTAACAGATGCTTTGTCAGGGCATCCCAGCGGGCTGGGGGAAAAGTGGTCTGGCTAACCACCAAGGCCTCTTTACAGCTGTCTGGCAATTGGTCCGCCTGGGCTTCGGATTCGATCACATAGCTTTCAGCCTGGCACCAACCAAGGATGCCAATCACCTCTGGGTGTGCAGCATCCCCCAGCAAAACCACCGGGCGGCCATCGCTGCTTGAGGCAAAAACCAACTGCTGTACATGATGCACGAAAGCGCAAGTACAGTCAACTGTTTTTTGCGCAATTTTCTCCGCTTTCCGGTGCACATCAGGGCTTACGCCGTGAGAGCGGATGACCAGCAGCCCGCCCCGGGCTTCCTCCGGGCTGTCTATGGACCTGAGCCCCTTTTCCCGCAGGCTTTTCACCACAGCTGGGTTATGAATCAATTCGCCCAGGGAATAGCAAGGAATTCCAAGGGTTTTCGCCTCCCCGGCGACCTCCTCGGCCCGGGCTACGGCACGGCTGACGCCCATGCAGAAACCGGCGTGTTTTGCTACCTGAATGGGCATTGGTGAATCCTTTTGATTATATCAGCCCTGATCATACCTGAGCCTCTGTTGAATTGTTTTTTTTATGTTTTGCCTCGTCCTTGAGCTGCTGATAGACTGCCCGGATGTGATCCTTGGCCGCGTCGTGGGACATGTCCGCGTTGTCCTGTTTCAAGGCGTCAAAGGAGATGGGTTCACCCACCACCAGATCCACCCGACTGAAAGGCCGCGGAACGCCATGCACATAAACCGGCAGCAGCGGCACGCGGCTGCGCAGCGCCAGGATGATGAAGCCCGATTCAATGTGGGCCATGGGTTCCCCCTCCCGGAAGCGGGTGCCTTCGGGGAACATGCCCAGGACATGGCCGTTCTTTAGCGCATCCATGCTGGCGCGCATGGCGCTCATATCCGTTTGGTGGCGGCTGACAGGGATCATATGCAGGTGATTGACAATCCAGCGTAAAGGAGCGAACTTGGTCAGCTCACGCTTGCCCATAAAGCGGATTTCATAGCGGCTCAAATGGGCAGCCAGCAGCAAGGGGTCCATCATGCTCTGGTGATTGGCGATCAAAATATAAGGCGCATCCATTTGCTCCAGCCGTTCTGGGTGGATGAGCCTGGAGGGGTAGAAGAGGGTGGAAAAAATGCTGACTAATATTCTGGCAAACTGGAAGAACCAGGTTTTTTTACCTGCTTCAGGCCTGTTTGGCATGATGGGCCTCCACCAGCTTGATGAGCTTGTCCAGGGATTCTTCAAAGGAAAGGCCGGAGGTGTCCACCATCACCGCGTCTTCTGCTGCCCGCAGCGGATCATGCTGGCGGGTGGTGTCCTGCTCGTCCCGGCTGATCAGGTCAGCCAGCACCGTCGGATAATCCGCCTTTTGACCTGAAGAAATCAGCTGGGTATAGCGCCTGAGGGCCCGGGCTTCGGGCGTGGCGGTCAGGAATATCTTGAGGTTAGCGTCAGGCAACACCACAGTGCCGATGTCGCGGCCATCAATCAGCAGGCTTTGTTCCCGGGCCAGCTGCTGCTGCAGCCCCACCAGGTAGCGCCTGACAGCGGGATAGCGGGACACCGTGGAGGCAGCGGCACCAACCGGCTCCTCCCTGAGGCGGGAGGTGATGTTGACATCATTGAGCATGGTCTTTTGATAGTCATCGGCGTAGCGCACTGATACTTTTGCAAGCCCCTTGTCAATGACCTCCATTAAGGCATTTTCGTCCTTAGGGTCGATGTTGTTATCCAGCGCGTACAGCGCTACCGCCCGGTACATGGCACCGGTGTCCAGGTGGAGGATGCCCAGGTGTCTGGCCAGGGCGTCGCTGAGGGTGGACTTGCCGGCGCTGACCGGGCCGTCAATGGCGATGGAAAATGGCTGTTGATGGCTCATCTTGCCATCCCCTGGGTCACATCCCAGCCCGCCAGGATGGCGTTCTGGTGGGACACGGCGTAAGGCCCGGTGAGGGCGGCTTCAGCGATATCCCGGGGGAAGTGAACGCAGAGATGGCCGGTGAGGTCGTTGTTCTTGGTGTAATCCACCTCGTGGCCATGGCTGTGGGTGGAGCCCATGTAGACACGGCCGTCGCTGAACACCACCCAGACAGGGCGGGGCGTCCAGTTGTTTTCGCCCATGATGCTGTTCATCACGGCGGTGTCCTCCTTGGTGGGGGTGTCGCCGTCGCCGTGCTTGCCAAAGCTGAAGAAGCGGAAGTTGTAGTGCTTGCCGGTCATGAAATCGTAGATCACGGCGTTGCGCACGCGCTGGGCGTGGCTGCGCACCTCGGTATACCAGTTGGCGAAGCGCACTTCGCTGGCCTTGGGCGCCTGGAAGCTGCTGCCGGTATCAACGCTGGGGGCAGGGGTGGGGTTGACGGTGGGCTGGGGCTGCACCACACCTGCCGCGCCAATGGCGGAGGCGGCGTTCAGCTTGGCCAGGGTCAATTTGCCTGCAATGCCGTCCATTTCCAGGCTGTTCTTCTGCTGGAAGGACTGGAGGGCCAGGGCAGTGCGGGGGCCAAAGATGCCGTCAGCAGCGCCAGTCAGGTAATTGAGCGCGATCAGCCGCTGCTGCATGGCAGTGACCTCGATGCCCGTGGCGCCCAGCTTCAGGCTGCCGGTGACAGCGCTGGGGCCAGGCGTGGGGGAGACAGCAGGCGCGTTACCAACGGCACCCACGCCATACAGCGCGGTCTGCGTTTGGGGGCCGGCGACGCCGTCAGGAGAAAGCTTGTTGGCGCGCTGGAAGTTGGACAGGGCCCTGGCAGTTTGGGTGCCGAAGATGCCGTCAGCGCTGCCGGTGAGGTAGCCCAGCACAATCAGCCTGGACTGCATGGCCTGCACCGCCTCGCCCGTCATGCCCATTTTCAGCAGGCTGGGGGCGGGGGTGGGGAGGGCGCCCGGGTTAGGGGCCTGGCCGCCGTCCGCCACTGCGTAAATGCTGTAGAGCACCTGCTGGGTCGCCAAATCAGCCACGCCGGTCACGGTCAGCCCGTTGTTGCGCTGGAACTGCCTGAGGGCGGCGATGTCGTTGCTGTCATAAATGCCATCAGGCACGATGCTGTAATAGCCCAGGGCCACCAGCCGCTCCTGCAGCTTGGTGACAGGCTGCCCCCGCGCGCCAGAGCGGATTTCCACCACGTTGTCGGCAGTCAGCCCCGTATCCTGGGTTTGTCCAGGCTGGGCTGGGGCGGGGGTCGCCAGGTGGGTTTTCATGGACAGGATGGTAAAGCTGTCCACCTTGCCCGTCTGTTTGATGCTGTGGGCCTTTTGATAGTCTTTCACCGCGGTGGCGGTGGACTTGGTGTATTCATAGCCGATGGCGCCGTCATAGTGTCCCAGGGAACTCAGCGCCTGATGCAGCGCGAAAACCGCGTCGCCATAGTCGCCTTGCTGCATGGGGTAGCCGTCAATGGGGGGCAGGGTGTTCACCAGGACGCGTTTGTTCTTGCTGTTGCGCACCCTGTCTTCATACACCATCTTCTGCAGTTCAGGCAGGGCGATGCCAGTGGCGCGCAGGCCATTTTTGGTTTGGAAAGCCTTCAGGGAGGCCAGGGTGCCAGCGCCAAACTTGCCGTCAATGGCGCCGCTGTAAAAGCCCAGTTCTGTCAGGGCCTGCTGCAGTGCGCGCACCTTGGCGCCGTCAGCGCCCACAGCCAGGGTTTCATAGTTGACTTTGGCGCTGGCGTCACTCTTCAAGGACTTGCCGCTCAGGTAGATTTCAGGGATGTTGACATATTCAGTCATCACGTAGCCGGTAAAGCTGCGGTAAGTGACCTTCTGATACTTGCCCTCGTCGGATACCACCTCAATGCTGGCACCTTGAGGGATGGTGAGATAGCGCATGGAGGAAAGGGAGGTGCCCTTTCTCAGGTTCACCGCGGAAGAGGTGGTGGTTTGGTAGGGGAAGGTGGCCTCTTCCTTCACATCCGGCTGGGATGGGGCAAATTCAGGCGAGGGGGTGAGGGTGGGCGCTGGCGCCTGGGTAGGCACGGTTTCAGCGGTCACATACAGCTTGGCCTGGGTGGCCTTGCCCACAATGCCATCCTGCTTGAGGCCATTGGCCTTCTGGAAGGCGCGCACGGCGGCCTGGGTCAGGTTGCCATACTTGCCGTCCACAGTGCCTTTGTAGTGCTCCAGCTCCTTTAGGCGGCGCTGCAGGGTTTCCACGGCAGCGCCCTGATCGCCCGGGCGGATGGTGAGGCCTTCCACCAGGGGCAGGGTTTTTACCCGGGTTTTGTTGCCGCGGCTGTTGCGGGGAGCGCCTTCAAAAAGCAGCTGTTGGCTGACAGGGTCTGCCGTGCCATTGACAGGCAGGGCGTTGCCCTCCTGGAACTCACGGATGGCCTGGGCGGTACCGCTGCCATATTTGCTATCGATGTTGCCGGTATAAAAGCCCAGCTCTTTAAGCGCTTGCTGCAAAGCTTTGACCGCGTCCCCCTCTGAGCCTGTGGCGAGGGAGGGGTACTTGGCACTCAATTCCGCGCTGGCGGGCTTGGGCGTGGCAAGGGCATCCTGGCCGGCTGCACTTAGGAAAGAGGACACGATAAAGCCCTTTTTCCCTTCGTATTCCACCGCCTTGTACTTGCCGTCCGTGCCGGTGACCAGCACCGCCTCGCCGGACTGCACCACATCAAGGATGGTGGCGCTGGATGAAGGCCTGGCCCTGAGCCTGACAGAGGCGGTGGCAAAACTCACGTAAGGGTAGCTTTCCTTAGCAAAAGCTACCACCTGCGCCGCCAGAACCACCGACAGCATCAAGCAAAATAGGCGATGTTTGGCAAAGCGTGTCATGGATACCTCCGTCAAATGCCGTATTATTGCTGATATGGTAGTGTATTCAGCATAAAATGTCAAGAAAATATTACGAAATGTTAAAATTATACCAGGTGAATCAGAGGATGATGTTATCCCGGCTGATCCGGAGGGTGTAGGGCCCGTCATCCAGAGGTTTTCCAAAGACATCAAGACCGTTTAGGCTGTCCCGGTGGATGACCAGGGTGTCGTCCCCTTCGTAGGAGATATCAAAGCTGCCCTTTCTGAGCACCGGGCGCTCCTGGCGCAGCTTGAAGGCCTCCTGGTGGATGGCCATGGTCTGGGGGTCTTCCTTGCCCCAGGGGAAGGTGCCGCGGCAGTAAGGGTCAGCCGCGCCTTCCATGCCGGCTTCATCGCCGTAATAGAGGCTGGGCATGCCGGGCATGGCGTTGACCAATTGCATGAGCTTGCGCAGCCTGTCAATGGCCAGCGCCCGCAAATCCGCCGACATCTGTTGCCCGCCCCGCTCCCTGAGGGGCAGGTGGGCATAATCCCGCTTGACCAGCAGGTTAAGGATACGCGCCCGGTCATGGCTGCCCACCAGGTTCATGGTGGCGTAGAAGAAGGGCACAGGGTAATTCTCCTGCAGGGAGCGGATTTGCCGCACCACCTGAGGGGCTGAAATTTCATGGGTGAAAAAGCCGATGAGCGCTTCCCTGAGGGGGTAATTCATGACGCTGTCCAGGGTGTCGCCCAGGACATAGCTGCGCATGTGGCCATAGGCCACCTTGTTGCTGGCGTCCTCCCACACCTCGCCCAGGATGGCGGCGTCCTCTTTTTCAGCCTTCACGGCGTGGCGCAGGTCCTCCAGGAAGGGCATGGGCAGTTCATCGGCCACATCCAGCCGCCAGCCGGAGATGCCGGCCTTGATCCAGCGGCGCGCCACCCCCTCTGGCCCCATGATGAAGGCGCGGTAGCTGGCGTTTGATTTATCAATTTCGGGCAGCGTGTGGATGCCCCACCAGCAGGCGTATTTATCGGGATAATCGCTGAACTGGTACCAGGGGTAGTAGGGGGAATCCTTGCTTTGGCTGGCGCCAAGCCCTTCATAGCGGCCATAGCGGTTGAAATAGATGCTGTCTTCCCCGGTGTGGCTGAAGACGCCATCCAGCATGATGCGCATGCCCAGGGCCTCTGCTGCATCGCACAGGTGGCTGAGGGATTCCTCATCGCCCAGCAGCGGGTCAATCTCGTTGTAATCGCCCGTGTCATAGCGATGGTTGGACCGGGCTTTGAAGATGGGGTTCAGGTAGATGATGGAGATGCCTAGCTCCTTCAGGTAGGGGAGCTTTTGCCGGATGCCGTCCAGGTCGCCACCAAAAAAGTCGGTGGCGTAGTTGTCCCCGCTGCGGGGGTCCGGGTTCACCAGCGGTATGTCATCCCAGTTTTCATGCAGGAACAGGTTTTTCCGCTTGCTCTGCGGCATTTTGCTGCGGTGGAACCGGTCCGGGAAGATCTGGTACATGATGCCGTCATGCAGGTAGTCGGGGGGGGCAAAGGCCGGATTATACACCGTGATCTGGTATCCGGGGGGCGGATCTTGATACACAGCGCCCACGCCGCCCAGTTTGTCCCTGGCGTTGCCGTAATACAGCCGGTGCCCCCGGGGATCCTCCAGGCGGAAGTCGTACCACCACAGGCAGGGGGTTTTAGGGGCCTTCACGGTGGCTTCATACACACCCAGGCCCTTGTTTTTCATGGTGACCAATTCTTCTTCGCCATTCCACAGCCGCAGGATGACGTTGGATGCCCCGCCTCTGACATACAGCCTCAGGCGGACGCTTTCGCCGGTTTTAAGCGCCCCGGCGGGGGCACGGCAATCAAGGGAGCGGGAATCATGAAACATTTCCATCGAAAAAACGTCCTTTAAAAAATAATAAGGTTTGGGCAAGGTTGCCAAAATTAACTATTTGGATGGTTGGTCTATCTGGGGGTGGGCGCACAGGGCTAAAAGCGCGCAGCGCTGGCAGGCCGGGTTGCGGGCCTTGCACACCCTGCGGCCATGAAAAATCAGCCAGTGATGGGCCTTGTTCCATTGTTGCCTGGGAATGGCTTTCATCAGCTGCTGCTCTGTTTTCTCCACGGTGGTGGCTTGGGCCAGGCCCAGGCGGTTGGACACGCGGAACACATGGGTATCCACCGCCATCGCAGGCACCCCAAAGGCATTGGCCAGCACCACATTGGCAGTTTTGCGGCCCACGCCCTTCAGGCTGGTCAGCTCATCCAGGGTGCCCGGCACCTGGCCCTTAAAGCGGGTCATGATGTCCCGGGCGGCCAGCACGATATTGGTGGCTTTGGACTTGAACCCGCAGGATTTGACATAGGGATAGAGAATCTCAGGACTGGCCTCAGCCATGTCCTTTACCGTGGGAAAATCCCGGAATACCGCGGGGGTGACCTTGTTCACCTGCACGTCAGTGGACTGGGCGGAGAGCATGGTGGCTATCAGCGTTTCATAGGGGTTGGTAAAGTGAAGCTCCGGCTTCGCGTCCGGATACAGCGCTTCCAGCCCGCGCAGGATAGCCGGGATATCAGGCTTTTTCTGGCGTGTTTTTTTATCTGGCATGTTTTTCAAAAACGGTCCGGTATTCGAGCATTTTATAAAGGGTGAACACGCGGATGGGGTAGGTGATCAGGATCATGGAGAGGCGCACGGGGTTGGGCGGGATGCCAATGGTCCACAGCGCCCAGGTGTTAAGCCCCGCATAGATAAACAGGGAAACCGCCGCCTGGCAGATGATGGCCTGGATCAGCAGCGCCTTTTTGCCTTCTTTTTTGGTGAAGAGGAGTGCCGCGTAGACCGCTGCTTCAATCACGGCCAGGGACACAAAAAGCCAGCTGAATCCTGTGCCCAGATTGCTCAGGATGTCAGCGCCGATGCCCACCATCACCCCTGGCAGCACGCCAAAAAGCATCCCGGCCATGGCGATGGGCAGATAGCCGAAATGCACCTTCAACCAGGGCATGTTGATGCCCAGGTAGCGCTCCAGGATAACGGACAGCCCGGCCAGCATGGCCAGTATTGCCAGGGTTTTGACGCTCAGCGGGCGGCGGATGCCAAGTAAGTCTTTGATCAATTCAGCACGTTCTCCTTGGAGCGGAAATTATTCGGACACAATGAAGCTGTCCGGGAACATAAAATCCTTGAGCAGCTGGCGGTTTGCCTCAAAGTCCATCAGCTGGCCGGCGCTTTTGGCGTATTCATAGGGGCGGTAGGTGCCGTCAAAGGGCAGGCGGCACTGCTCCACCTGGCTTGTGCGCAGTGAAAAGGCAATGCTCAGCGCGTCCAGCACATCGCTCATGGTGATGTTGGTGGCGGAGCGCTTGCGCTCGGTGCCCTGGGCAGGGGCGTTCACCCGGAAAATGTTGTTGTTCCGGATGCCGGGGTAGGAGAAATCCCTGTCGAAGGGCTCCTCCCAGATGCGGAGGATGTCTGTCAGCAAGCGCTGGGCCTCGTCCATGGTGTACGTGCTTAATTTGGCGGCGATATTGGACAGGATCAAACGGGCACGATAGGTGCGGCCGATGTCCTGGGTGTCGGCGTCGTTTGAAGCGCGGGTGCGCCGGATACGCATGTAAATCACAGCGGCAAAGCCGTTGAGGTGGTACAGGCCAGGCCTGTCCAGCTCCGGCTGGGTGCTGTTAACGGGCACAGCCCAGTTTTTCATGTAATGGATTTCAGAGGAGGTGAGCTCCACATCCACGCCGCCCACCGCGTCCACAATTTCCACGATGTGCCGCCAGTCCATCATCACATATTTTTCAATGTGGAGGCCGAAATGGCGGTTCATGGTGTCCAGCAGTGCATCCACCCCGTATTCCCGGATGATGCGGTTGATGCGCCCGGGGTTGCCGTCAGGCCGGATGACCAGGGTGTCCCGGATAAAGGAGGTGACGATGACCCGGCCGGTCTTCTCGTCCATGGTGAGCAGCACCAGGCCGTCATTGTAGCCCAGGTTGTCCATGTTGTTCTGCCACTTGTCCATGCTGATGAGCAGGTAGTGGCGAACGCCCAGGGGCGTGGGGGGCACCTCTGCCGCATCCAGGGGCTTGATGTGCTCCAGCAGATACTCCCGCTCACTGGCCAGGCCAGGCATGGCCCCAAGCATCATGATCAATGCCAGGCAGACGCATAGAAGCTTTTTCATGGGGTTTCCTCTTTTTGATAGCGCTCGATGGCGACGCCGGTTTGTTCAAAGAAGGTGAGGGCAAACTCATCCGGGTAACCCTGTTCATACACCACCCGCTTGATACCGGCGTTGACAATCATGCGGGCGCACATGGAGCAGGGCTGGTGGGTGATGTACATGGTGGCATCCTGGATGGGCACGCCCAGCTTGGCCGCCTGAATGATGGCGTTTTGCTCCGCGTGGATGGCATAGCAGATTTCTGCCCGGGTGCCTGAGGGGATGCCCAGCTTGCGCCTGAGGCATTCGCCCCGCTCCTTGCAGGTTTTCATCCCGGCAGGGGCGCCGTTGTAGCCGGTGGTGATCACCCGCTTGTCCCTCACGATGACAGCGCCGATGGCACGGTCCTCGTTAAAACAGCTGCTCCATGAAGAGACCAGCCGCGCCATTTCAATAAATCGATGATCCCATTTATCCAATGTCATGCCTCCTGATTGAGGGGAATTATACAGCCTTGCATGGCGGGTGTCAATGAAATGGCGGGCCTCTCAGCCGGCTAGCGCCTGGTTGACCCGGTGGCGCAAATCAAGCAGCCATTGGGGGTTTGTGGGGTATTCCGTTAGGCTGATGGGTGTATTGAGGCCCTGGTTCACCAGCGCCAGCACCGCGTCCCGGCCGGCTTTCTTCTCCAGCCCCTGAAGCGCGCGCAAATCCTGCAAAGCCTGGAGAAAGAGCAGCATGCGCATGGACTCCTCCGGAATCCCGCCCTGGCCTGGATACAGCAGGAAGGCATCCCCAGCGGGGGAAAGGCCATCACAGTCGGTGTTCATGTAAGGGTCAACGGGGTAGCCGGCGCTTTCAGCGGCATAGTAGTTCAATGCCCAGTGGCCAATGCCCCGGATGTTCTCCACATACATCTGCACGCCCAGAACGCGGGTGCGAAACCCTGGCATGGCGATGAGGCTGTCGGCATAGGCCCCCCGGTAGTTGGCGTTGAGGCTGGCCCAGCAGGGCTTGGTATCACAGGTGAATTGGCGGAGTTTGGCCAGGCTTGGCACCGGGATCAGGTTGTCGGCGCCTTCCGGGACAAAGGAGGGGTCTGGCAGGGTGTCGATGATTTTGACCTGCTGAAGCAGGGGCCCGGTCAGCCGCATCAGCTTCAGGTATTGGGCCTGATCCTCCATATGGGGGGCATCTGTCAGGTGGAAAAGGCAGTGATCCAGCACGTCTATGTAAGACAATTCCTTGATGAGCGCTGGGATATAGGCGGCCAGAAAGGCCTGATAGCTGGGGTCGTCCGCCTCGGTTTCCGGGCCGAAAAGACGGGTGTAGGCGCCGTCCTGGACGCCCATGATCGTGGGCACCCGGTAGCCTCCCTGGGGGCTGTAAAAATGGGACAGTTCAAAATACTTGATCCCCTCATGCCGGCACAGGCTGATGAAGTCTCGCAGTTTGGCAAAGCGGAAGCTGTAGCCCAGGGGGGTCACAAACACATCCACCAGCTGGGCCACAGGGCGCTCCCGCCCTTCCTGGCTGTGGGCCGGCGGGGTGTGGATGGGGGTGAAAATGGTGTTGATGCCCCGCTTGGCAGCTAGGTTAATAAAGCTGCGCAGCACCCGGATATGCTCGATGGAAAACATGGGATGGTGATAGGTGGCGGCCAGGCTGTCAGCATGCAGCCAGCGGGAGCAGACCAGCTGCTGCTCCGGCAGCTGGGCATCCAGCAGGCTAAGGGTGATGGCGGTTTCCGCCAGCACCTGGCCGGCCTGGCTGGACAGGCTGATGGTCATGGGGTAATCCCCGGGGGCTGTGCCCGGGGCAGGTTCCACATCAATCCACAATGCGCTCCAAAAACCAGGGTACAGGCAGATGCGCTCCGTATCGGCGATGTCTTGGAGCAAATCCGGATAGACCCCAGGGGTGTCCCTGAGGTAGGCGCCTTTCCCATCGTCATATTTAGGGAAGCGCACCGGCACGCCTGTCACCTCCCGCACGCGAAAGGGCAGCGCGCAGTCAAAGGCGATGCGCACCCGGGGAAGCTCGCCTTGCCATGCGTCCAGCAGCGCATAGGCCGCCTGGAAAGAAAATATTTCGCCGCCCAGCAGGCTGGCGGGACAGTCCCTGGGGTAGGCCTCCGGTTCCTTATCATGGAAGACCTTGGTTAGGGCGCTTACCAGTTTAAGCTCGATTTTCACGCGCTCTCTCACCTACTTCCGCTTGAATGGTGCCATTTTACCACATACGGGAGAACTTGACCAACCAAGACCCGGAAAAATGAAAAAAGCGCCCGAAGGCGCTTTGAGGTCGTGAGGCTTAGTCTTCCAGGCTGAAATCGTCTTTGCCGGCGCCGCACAGGGGGCATTCCCAATCTTCGGGAACATCTTCCCACTTGGTGCCCGCGACTACGCCGTTGTCCGGATCGCCTTCGGCTTCATCATAGATGTAACCGCAGACATTGCAGACGTACTTTTTCATGGCTTGCTCTCCTTTATAGATTTATGCTTTGGCCATCCAAAGGCCGTGCAAGTTGCAATACTCGTAGGCGGCGACAGCCTTTTCGCCTTCGCCCAGGGCAAAGGTGGCTTCCGGCGCGCTGCCGGGCTTCAGGTGGCGCACCTGATAGCCGGCGCTGGTTTCCAGCACGATGAAGGGGATGTAGTGCTTCTCCTCCATGGGATGGGCCACAGAGCCCACTTTGACGGTGGCGACGTTGCCGTTCACCTCAAGCACGGGGACGTGCTTCTCCTTGGAAGCGTCCACGGTGTCAGGGGCCAGGGCTTGCATTTCTTCGCCGCAGCACACCACCGGCACCCCGCTGTTGAACATATAAACGACCACGTTGCCGCAATGCTTGCACTGATAAAGCTTGACCATTATTTCCTCCTTTAAAAATATTTCATCATTATGATATGCGGACACCCCCTGGTTTGTCAAGGCGGGATTCCTTGACAAAGGCACAGGCCACTTCTACAATATTTCACATCTGGATGGGGGAGGAGGGAGGCCATGCGCCGCAGGCGGCGGGAAAATCATCAGTCGGATCATCCGGCTCAAAGGCGCGCCGCTTTCCAGGCGGATGAGGCGGGCTTTCAGCCCCCTGACGACCCATGGCAGGCTGCTTTTATCCCCCAGGCGCAGGGCAGCTTCTTCTATGAGGAGGAGCTAAATCCCCCGCAGATGGAGCAGGGGGCGGAGGATTATTTTTCTTCCTATCAGGAAGCGCCCCGGGAAGCGCATGCAAATAAGCCGCGCTCCAGGCGGGGCCGCTGGGCGGCGGTGGCCTTGATTTCGCTTATCATCATCCTGGGAACCGGCTTTTATGTCTATTCCCTGTCCCGGGCGGAGGATGCCTTCAACCGGAAGCTGGCCGCCCTCAGACCCCATGTGTTTTATGAAGGGATCTACGTGGATGGCAACGCCATAGGCGGAATGAGCTTTGCCCAGGCGGAAAGCGCTTTGAACCAGCACGCCGCCCAGAGCCAGCAACAGCTTTCCATGACGCTCAAGGTGGATGACACAAGCTATCAGATTACACAGCAGCAATTGCCCTTTAAACGCAACACCCATCAGGTGCTGGAGGAAGCCTGGTCCATAGGACGCCAGGGTTTTCCCTGGATGATGGGGGAAGGCTCCACCCCCTTTGAGGTGCGCTACAGCCACATTGCGCAGACCAAGCGGGACAAGGCCTATTTCACCACCCGGGTCACCTATGATCCCCAGCAATTGAGAGCACTGTGTGAAGGCATTGTGAGCCAGGTGAACCGGGCGCCGGTCAACGCGGTGATCGCCTCCTTTGATTTTTCCACCAAAGCCTTTACCGTGACCCGGGATGTGCCGGGACGGGAAATCGCACTTAATGATCTGCTTGAGCCCCTGACCCAGGCCCTTGATCGGGGGGATTACCAGGCTACCATCGCGATAGAATCCAAGCCTGTCCTGCCCAAGGTGACCAGCTCTGACCTGCAAAACAGCTTTGCCATGCTGGCCAGCTTTTCCACTAAAACCACCTCAGATAACGACCGCAACAACAACATCGCCCTGGCGGCAGCCGCCTTGAATGGCAAAACCCTGATGCCGGGTGAGACCCTTTCCTTTAATGAAGCCACCGG
>CAZSSU010000039.1:0-12916 GCA_964609415.1 uncultured Christensenella sp.
TTCAGGCAGGCTTTGAACGGCAAATTCATCCGGATGGCCCTTATTCTTAAACTCCTGGAGGTTGCGGTATGAACATTGACTCTATTAAAAATGGCATCGTCATTGACCATATAAAATCTGGACAGGCGATGAAAATCTTTGATTTTCTTGATCTGGATAAGCTTGATTGCTCAGTGGCCATCATCAAGAATGCGTCCAGTAGCAAAATGGGGAGAAAAGACATCATCAAGATTGACTCCGACCTGAATGTGGATTTGAACGCGCTGGGTTACATCGACCCCAACATCACCATCAACGTGATTAGAAACAGCGAGCGGGTAAAGAAGTATCATCCGGAGCTGCCGGACACCATCACCAATATCATCCGCTGTAAAAACCCCCGGTGCATCACCTCAACCGAACAGGAGCTGCCCCATATTTTTAAGCTCATTGACCGGGAGAAGGATGAATACCGCTGCCTCTATTGCGAGAGCAAGGCAAACGTCTGAGCATGAAAGGCCTTCGGGCCTTTTTTGCTTGTCGTAAACTTTGAAAAACAAGGCTTCAATGGTATAATTGAACAAATCTGGTTAAGCAAAGCCAGGGAATATCACAAGGCCAGTTTTGGCCTGTTTTGGAGGAAGACAATGGCAAGAGGCGGCAAACAATTTGGCGGCTTTGGCGGCGGAAACATGCAGCAGCTGATGCGGCAGGCACAAAAAATGCAGGAGCAGCTGGCACAAACCCAGGAAGCCCTGGATGAAAAGGAATATGAAGCTTCAGCTGGCGGCGGTATGGTCACCTGCAAGGTTTCCGGCAAGCGGGAAGTCATCAGCGTCACCATCAAGCCTGAGGCAGTTGATCCTGATGATGTGGAAATGCTGGAGGACCTGGTGAAGGCCGCCGTCAATGAGGCGCTGCGTCAGGGAGAGGAAGCCAGGGAAGCGGCCATGTCTGCCATGGCCCCCGGTGGCATGGGCGGTCTCTTTTAAATGAGTGGTCAAGCGGAACCCATCGAGCGCATGACAGCGGAGCTCTCCAAGCTCCCAGGTATTGGACGAAAAAGTGCCCAGCGTCTGGCGTATTTCCTGGCAGCTCAGCCTTTGGACCAGGTGCGGGAATTAACCCAGGGCATCTTCCTGGGGCGGGAGGCAATTAAGCATTGTGAACGCTGCGGCAATTACACCGCGGAACCCTTGTGCCCCGTATGCGCTGATCCCAGGCGGCGGCAGGATTTGCTTTGCGTGGTGAGGGATCCGCGGGATGTGGCTGCCATGGAACGTATGCATGATTTTCATGGGCTTTACCATGTACTTCATGGCATTTTGTCCCCGATGGATGGGGTAGGCCCGGAGGATATCCGGATTAAGGAGCTTCTTGAACGCTTGAGCGAAGGGGAAGTAACAGAGCTGATTCTGGCAACCAACCCTGACATTGAGGGGGAAGCCACTGCGGCCTATATTGCGCGCCTGGTTAAGTCAAAAGGCATCCGCGTCACCCGGATTGCCCATGGTGTTCCTGTTGGGAGTGACCTGGAATACGCGGATGAAATTACCCTGTCCAAAGCCATGGAAGGCAGACGGGAGATGTAATGCTGCATTTCTTTTATGGCGTCATGGGATCAAGCAAAACAGCGCAGCTGTTGATGCAGCGCTACAATTATCAGCAGCTTGGCCTGAGGGTAGCGCTGGTAAAGCCTGCCATTGATACCCGCATGGGGGAAAGCCTGGTGTACTCCAGGGTGGGCTTGTCAGCCCCTGCTGAACTGGTGCTTGAAAATGGACACAGCGCCAGGGAGCAGCTGCTATGGCTGGCCGCCCGGAATGCCTGTTCGGGGTTTGAATATGTGTTTATTGATGAGGCACAGTTTTTAACCCCGGAGCAGGTACAGGAGTTGGCGGACATGTCAGACGAGTTGGACATCTTCTGCTACGGCTTAAAAACTGACTTTCAAGGCAATTTTTTCCCTGGTTCAGCCGCACTCCTGCGCCTGGCGGAAGAAATCCATGAGGTGCCAGGCGGCCTGTGCTGGTGTGGGGCCAAAGCCACCATGAACACCCGGGTGGATCCGGAAGGCCGGGTGATCAAAACCGGGGAACAGGTGTTGATTGACAATCAGCAGACCATTCGCTACATCGGCTTATGCTATCAGCATTGGCGCCGGGGGATCAGCCATGCCTGAGGTGCTGACCAACCAGTTGATCTGGATTATCGCAATGGCGGTGGTGCTGGTAATCACCCTGATCATCCTGGTGATGCTTGTGGTGCGTCAGAAGCGTCAGGAAGCAAATCAGCGCCGCATGCAGGAGGAAAGTGAAAACCTGCTGACCGAATACATGGAGCGCTTGATTAAGGATACTGAAGCCCGGCTAACCGCCAATGCCAGCTATGATCAAAACGCCCTGCAAAGCGCTTTGCGCGCCCAGGAAGTGTCCTCAGGCAGCCGTCTTGACCGGATGGATCAGCGTTTGGACAGCGCCCTTGGCATTCAGGGAGAGCGCTTAAAGCATCTGGACGAAGTGCTCAATGTTCGCTTGGGTCAGAATGACCAGAAGGTGGGGGAGATGCGGGACACGCTGTTCCAATCCCTCACCCAGATGCGCCAGGATAATGCGGCAAAGCTTGAAGAAATGCGTAAAACCGTGGATGAAAGCCTGCACCAAACCTTAAGCCGTCGCTTGGGCGAGAGTTTTTCCATGGTGAATGAGCGCTTGGAAGCTGTTCATAAAGGATTAGGAGAAATGCAGACCCTGGCCAGCGGGGTGGGAGACTTGAAAAAGGTGCTCAGCAACATTAAAACCAGGGGAACCTGGGGAGAAACACAGCTGGGCATGTTGCTGGATGAAGCGTTAGCCCCCTCCCAGTATGAAACCAACATCGCCGTCAAGCCCAACAGCGCCGAGCGGGTGGAGTATGCCATCCGTTTGCCTGGGCGGGAGGATGAAGCCATTGTCTACTTGCCCATTGACGCGAAGTTCCCGCTGGAAGACTACGAACGCCTTCAAGCTGCCCAGGAAGGGGACGACAAACGCTTGATGGATGAGGCAATCAATGCTGTCAGCCAAGCCATCACAAGAGAAGCGCTGCGCATCTCCAGCAAGTACATTGCCCCGCCCTATACCACGGACTTTGCTATTCTCTATTTGCCAGTGGAAGGATTATATGCTGAGGTGCTTCGCATCCCGGGCTTGGTTGAAAAACTTCAGCGGGTTCACCGGGTCACTGTGGCAGGGCCTACAACCCTATTGGCGCTTCTAAACAGCTTGCAGATGGGTTTCCGCACCTTGGCCATTGAAAAGCGTTCTGGTGAGGTGTGGCGTCTTTTAAGCCAGGTTAAAAACGATTTCACCGCCTTTGGCGATACGTTGGAAAAAACCCAGCTGCGCCTGCGTCAAGCCAGCGAATCAATTGACCTGGCTACCCGGAAAACGAGGGTCATCACCAGGCGTTTACGCCATGTGGAATCCCTTGAGGAACCAGAATCCCCAGCACTAAGCACTGATGAGGAGCTGGAGTCTGAAGAATTTTCATCATAAATAAAAAGGAGGAGCCCTATGAACACCAACCCCAATCATGAACAGGACCTTCAGTTCTGCTTTGCCCACAACAACTTCAACGTGGTCGATCTTGATAAGTCCCTGGCATTTTATAAGGAAGCCTTGGGACTTCAGGAAGTATCCCGCAAGGAAAAAGAAGGCTTTACCATCGTCTTTCTGGGCGATGGGGAAACCCGTCACAAGCTGGAGTTAACCTGGCTTAAGGATTTTGACCGCCCCCGTTACAACCTGGGCGATAACGAGGTGCATCTGGCCATGCGCGTTAAAGATATGGATGCTGCCCTGAAAAAGCATAAAGCCATGGACGTGGTTTGCTTTGAAAACCCAAGCATGGGCATCTACTTTATCTGCGACCCGGATGGATATTGGATTGAGATTGTGCCTGACAAAGGCTGATAGGAATAAAAAAAGAGGCCAGGTTCCTTTCGGAGCCTGGCCTTTAAAATGTTTTACAGTACCCAGAGCGCTGCCACACCCACTATGATTAACAGCACAACCAATGCCACCGGAACGATCACGATAAGTGCCGAGAGGATCATGGCCAGTTTGTCACCTTTTTCAAGGTGGATTTCATCCTGCTGCGGTGTGTTGCTTCTGCGTTCATCCGCCTTCTCCCGAAGGTAACTGAACACGCGGTCGATCCGTTTTTGTAAAATCATGCCTGTGTCTGCGATTTTAGGTTCGTCTCGCAGCTGCTTTCCAGCCGGTGATGGCAGGCCACAAAGTGATTGGGGGTTATCTCAACAAATTCTGGCTCCACCATGGTGCAGATTTCCGTGGCGTATTTGCAGCGGGTGTGGAACTTGCAGCCTTTGGGCGGATTGACTGGGCTTGGAATATCGCCTTCCAGCACCACCAGTTCACGCTTTTCGTTATCATCCGCAGTGGGGATGGCAGAAAGCAGCGCTTCGGTGTAAGGGTGCATGGGGCAGGCGAAGATATCGGCGGTGTCAGCCAATTCTACAATCACGCCCAGATACATCACTGCAATCCGGTCAGAGATATACTTCACCACGGCCAGGTCATGGGTGATAAACAGGTAGGTCAGATTCTCCTGTTCCTTTAGATCCTGGAGAAGGTTAATAATCTGGGACTGGATAGAAACGTCAAGCGCGCTGACCGCTTCATCACAAACTACAAATTTGGGATGAAGAGCCAGAGAGCGGGCAATGCCGATGCGCTGACGCTGGCCACCAGAGAACTGATGGGGATAGCGGTGCAGGAAATAGGGGGCAAGGCCGCAGTTTTCCATCACCTTCAAGACGCTTTCCTTAACGCGGTCGTCATTGCGCTTAAAGAGCTTATGGGCCTTCATGCCTTCAGAAATAATCTGGCCTACGGTCATCCTGGGGTTCAATGAAGAATATGGGTCCTGGAAAATCAACTGCATATCAACCCGCAGGCTGCGCATTTCATCATAGGATAGACGGGAAATATCAACGCCTGTGTCCCAATGTTCATCCATCTCCTGGAAGACAAGATCATTCAAATGGGGAGCCCTTAAAGCCTCAATCTCCTGCTGTACAGCCTTAATCTGATCATCAGCCAGTGCGATTTCTTTTTCAAGGGTTTCTAAAGAAGCTTCCTTGCTCTTGATTTGCTCTCGTACAGCAGGAGTATCTTTGTTCTCCTGCTCAAGGCGATAACGGCTATCGTTCAGATCTATCTGCTCGTCCCTGCGTTTTAAGACCAATTCCCGCTTCTTTTTTGAGGCACTATAGAGCTTTTCATAGACCGTGCTAACAGGACTTAAATTATCCAGGCTGGCAAGGCCGCCGATGATATTAGTGATGTCCAGCATCGCGTTATGGGCCTTGCGTTTAAGGCTGATTAGTTCTTCCGCGTGCTTATATTGCTCCTCGGTTGTGAGTTTATCAACCTCAGCCTGTTTACGGTTCAGCTCCTTTTGGGCGCTGAGCATCTGCTCCTTATAATGGGGAAGTTTATTTATGGTATCTTCCATATAAGCGGGGGCAAAATCCGTGAGCAGGCGGCCATAGTACATGATTTTTCCATCTGTGGGATCATATAGCCTCAACAAGGTGCGCCCCAGGGTTGATTTGCCACAGCCGGATTCTCCAACCAGCCCAAGCGTTTCCCCGTCGTAGATGTTCAGGTTAATACCATCATTGGCCTTAACATACAAGCCTTTTTTCTTAAGAGGAAAATGCTGTTTCAGGTTGGTGATTTTAAATAGAACGGGCTTATCAGCCATGACGTTCCTCCTTCCGCGGATAGAAACAACGGATTTGCTGGTTGGGTGATACGGTGAGCATCTCCGGTTCTTCTTCTCTGCACTTATCTGTGGCATATTTACAGCGAGGCGCGAATTTGCAGCCCTTGGGCAAGTCCAGGGGATGAGGCACAGCGCCGGGGATCACCTCAAGGCGTGTGTTGGCGGGGGTATCCATCCGGGGGATGGAAAGCATCAACCCTTCAGTATAAGGATGCGAGAAGGGCGTTTGCTTATCAAAGATAACGCGTACCGGTGCTTTCTCAACCACTTGTCCGCAGTACATCACAGCCACGTCATCTGCCATTTGGTTAATCACCCCAAGGTCGTGGGTGATGAAGAGGATGGAGGTGCCGTGCTCTTCTTTCAGCTCATTCATGAGCTTTAAAATCTGTGCCTGAATGGTCACGTCAAGGGCCGTGGTCGGCTCATCCGCAATCAGAAGCTTAGGCTTACAAGCCAGTGCCATGGCAATCATAACGCGCTGACGCATACCGCCGGAAAGCTGATGGGGGTATTGTTTTGCAATCACTTCGGGGGAGGGGATTTTAACATCACTGAGCATGTCAATGACACGCTGCGCCGCCTCCTGTTTTGACATTTTTTGATGGATGATAAAAGGCTCTGACACTTGCTTTTCCACCGTAAAGACGGGATTTAAGCTAGTCATAGGCTCCTGAAAAATCATGGAGATGGAGTTGCCGCGGATTTTATATAGCTCGTTGATGGAGAGATGTGTAATATCCCGGCCATCAAAGATGATCTGCCCATCCTCAATATAACCGTTGCCGTCTAGCAGATGCAGGACGCTAAGGGCAGAAACGCTTTTACCAGAGCCTGATTCACCAACGATACCTAGCGTCTTCCCAGGCTCGACGGCATAACTGGCATCGTTCACGGCTTTGATAATGCCGCGCTTGGTGGTGAAATATGTTTTAAGGTTTTTTACTTCAAGAAGTGCCATCTTGTTCCCCCTTAGCGCTCGTTGCTTTTCGGATCAATCGCATCCCTGAGTCCGTCACCGATCAGGTTGATGCAAATGGTACAGATGCTGAAGATCAGCGCGGGGAAAACCCAACGCCACCAGAACTGCTGAATAACTACTGAGTTATTGGCGCCGGTAAGCATATTGCCCCAGGTAGGTGTGGGCAGAGGAATGCCAAAGCCCAGGTAGCTTAGTGAGGACTCAGTCAGCATGCTGGTCGCAAAGCTGAGTGTGGCGCTCACCAAGATGACAGAGATAACGTTGGGGATGATATGTTTGAACACGATGGCCCCTTCACGTACCCCCAATGCCTTGGCGGCAGTGACATACTCCATCTCGCGCTGGGCCAGAATTTGCGCCCTCACCAGGCGCGCAAGCCCAGGCCAGGAGAGCACACCTAGCACCACCATGATCAGGTACATGCGCTGTTCAACTGATATGCGGGTGCCAATGATAGCAGAGAGAATGAGCGCAAAGGGCAGGAAGGGAAGCCCGCCAACGACCTCTGCGATGCGCATAATGACCAGGTCAATCCAACCGCCAAAGTATCCAGACAGGCCACCCATGATGACGCCAATCAGGACCGAAATAATCACGCTGACAGCACCCACAGTCATGGTGACCCGGCCACCAGAGATAATGCGGGTAAGGATATCACGGCCAAGATGGTCAGTGCCCAGGGCATAACCTTTTAAGCCCCAAGTAAGGATCTCATCGTTTTCAGTGACGGCATAGTTCTGATAATAGCCGGCATAGATATCCCTGATCTTCGTGCCTTCTTTTGTATCGGGCACGGTTGACTCCTTGAAGGTGTTGCTACCCCAGCTGAGCAGCTCCTGCTGATCAGTCAGCGCCGTATAGTGATAGCGGCCGCCCTGGATGCTAATAATCTTGCCGTTGTGAGCGGGAACCTTGTCCTCGCCCTTGGCTACATTGCCCCAGATCACAAGAGAACCATCTTCTTTCAGCGCCGCGTTGGTGTTAGCAGTGGCGGCAATGTCGATGACACCGCTGTCAAGCCCTTCGGGCACTTTGGAATACACGTTCTGCTGGAAACCAGCATAGGCGGCAGCGCCGTCTTTGGTGAGCACAAGATAGGTGTTGATGTTGGTAGCAACCTTCGCAATATTGTCCTGATATTGCTTCTTGATCTTTATGTCATTCAGGTTGCTATTGCCCCAAATATAGAGGTGGCCATCTTCAGAAACGGCAGTGGTGAACTGGTTGCTGGCTTCCAGCTGGATAAGGTTGAGGTCTTCACCCTTGCGAAGGGCGCTGGACATGTCGCTGGGTAATCTATCCTGGCCAAGGCGGGTGTTGCCCCAGATATACATTTGACCTTTCTCATCCATGGCCACCGCATGGTCATATCCAACAGCGATATCAACGATATTGGCCTGATTCACTTCGTCAGGGATTTTGCTTAGGTCAATGACATCGGTGATACGGGTATAACCCCAGAAGTGGATTTTGCCATTGTTATCAAGGCCCATGCCAAAGGTTTTACCAGGCGCGATTGTCTTCAATTTGCCCTTTAACTCTTTTGGAACACTCATCATGTTAAGTCCGGGGGCTACGTTGAGCTGGGTGTTGTCCTGATAGCTTAGGTCAATGGGCACAAAGATGGGCCCCAGCATAACGAAGAGGAAAATTAGAACGAAAACTACCAGGCCAAAGAGCGAAAGCCGTTTTGACACAAAGTTGTCCACCACAGTGCGAAGGGGGCTTTGCAGCGCTTCTTCCTCCATAAAGGAAAGCTCCTTCTGGGGGCCGAAGAACATGCGCTTAAACCAGCGGCCAAGGGAAAAGGACTTGTTTTTGTTGCTGTTTTTATTGTTGCTCATCTTGTCCTCACTTGTTCACGCGCACGCGGGGGTCGACCAGGCCATAGCTCAGGTCAGTGAGCAGGATGCCCACGAGGCTGACAATGGTATAAAACATTTGCATGGCCAACACCAACTCATAGTCGTTGTTGTTAAGGCCGTCTATGTAGAGCTTTCCCATACCGTTGATGGAAAAGGTGTTTTCGATAATAACTGAGCCGCTAAATATGCCCAGGAACCAGCCGATGATGACCGTAATCACTGGCAGGAGGGCATTGCGCCAGGCGTGGGAATAGATAACCATTTTTTCTCTCACACCTTTGGCCCGGGCGGTTCTGACATAGTCCATGGATAGGCTGTCAATCATCGCTGCCCGGACATAGCGGGTCATGCCGCCCAGGGAGGCAAAGGTCATAACAATCAACGGAAGCGCCAGGTAATACAGCATGTCTGTATAATACTTGAGGCCGCTGAAGTTTGATCCTGGGGTTTTGGTGCCCATCACCGGGAAAATTGGGATCAGCACCGCAAAAAGGTAGATGAAAACAAGGGATACAATGAAGATGGGGATTGAGTAACCCACAATGCTCATCACCTGAACACTTTTGTCAAGCAAACTATTCTTCTTTACCGCTGTCTTAATGCCCAGCGGAATGGTGATGCCAAGCGCCAGGATGGTGGCAAATATGTTCATGAATGTGGTGATTAAAATAGGGTCGGCGATAACCTTCCGGACATCTTTTTTGTAGAAGTTTGAGTAGCCGAAGTTCCCTTGGAAGATGCCATCATACTCACCGTTTTTTTCTGGCGCTAAGCCTATCCATCTGCCATATCGCAACAGAAGCGGATCATCAAGGCCTAAATCAGCGCGCAATTTCAGATACAATTCCTGATATTCATCCGGCTTCAAGGTTTTTCTCATGGGTTCAAGCTCAGCCCTTGCCGGATCGGTGGGGATCAGATTATAGAGCATGTACATGAGAAGGGATAATGTCAGAAATACAATGATGATGTAAATCAGGCGTTTCAGGATATATTTTCCCACGGGGGCACCAACCTTTCCAAGGCAACCGCTGCTTTTATGCAGCTGGCTGTTGATGATGGGTGTTTATTTCTGGCAGAAAGGGGGGGCGGGAGAAACCCGCCCCCGATTTCTTTTAGCTAATAATTACTCTTCGATCCAGGAGTAGAGGATGGCCTGCTCAAAGTCCCACAGGGAGCTCTGCTCATAGCCCTTCAGCTTGTCGGCAAAGACGGTGTAGTAGACGTTGGAGTACAGCGGCACCTCGGGCAGCAGCTCGTTCCACAGGTCGATATACTCAACCCACAGCTCGCGGTACTTCTCCGGCTCGCTGGCGTCCACGCCATACACCATGTCCATGGAGAGCTTGTCCAGCTTCTCGTCAAACAGGAAGTTCACGTTGTAGCCCTGGGTAACCAGTTCGGGATCCATGGTGAACGAGTAGGACATGTCATAGATGGGGGTGAAGCCAGTGGCCAGGTTATACATGCCATAGGTGGGCACGCCATACTGATCGCCAACGGACTTGTCGCGGTACATCCAGTTAAGCAGTTCGGCGAAAGTCATCACGTTCTGACGGATTTCCATGCCAGCGGTGGCAACGTCGGGGTTGTTGGCCAGCATGGTGACCAGCAATTCGGACACTTCGTTGTTCTCAGAGGAAGCCCATTCAATGATTAAGGGCATCAGGATTTTGCCGCCAACCTTCACATTGTGCTTGTAGGTGCCGGCTTCTTCTTCGGTGACTTCCTTGTAGCGAAGGCCTGAGGTCCAGGGGTTGCCCTGGGCATCAAACACCCAGCCATCTTCTTCCAACAGTTTCTGGGCATCAGCCAGGCTGTAGGTGTATGTGTTGAGCTTCTCGTTCAGCTCTTCTTCAGAATCTTTGTACATCCACATGGCCAGGCCGTAGGGGCCGTTAACCAGGCCGCCGTAGCCCTGGGTGAAGGTGTTGGCGAACTCGGGGCGGTCAAGCAGGTGGGCGATGGCATGGCGCACAGCCTTGAACTGGGTTGGGCTGAAGTCGCACTGGAACATGAGCTTGCCGTAGCCATTGCGCTCGAAGTCAACATAGTTGAAGCCGCCTTCGTTCACGATGTCAAGGGCCGCGTTCACGTCAACGCCGCCGGTGAGGGTATCGAGCAGGTTGATGCCGCCGGTTTTCAGGGCGTCAAACTGGGTTTCGCTTTCGGCTTTCACGATGACGAGCTTCTGCACGTGAGGCTTCTGGCCTTCAAAGTTGCCCTTGTACAGGGGGTTGATCTCAAGCACAGCCTGCTTGGCGCCGGTATCGTAGCTGACCAGGTTGTAGGGGCCAGAAGTAACACGGCCTTCAGACAGGAAACGGGCATGCTCAACCTTGGGCTTGAGGGTGCCTTCATCCATTTTGCCGCGCAGGTAAGCGCCTTTGCCGAAATCATGGAGGGTGTAGCCTTCACCCAGCCACATATGCATGGGCAGGGGGGAGAGGCTGGCATAGGAAAGGTCATAGAAATAGGGGACCTTGTCCGCATTCACGGTGAGGGCATAGGTGTAGTCATCAATCAGACGAACGCCTTCAAAACCCATGGTCTTGCCCTTGGCATAGTTTGCGCCGCCCACATAGGTGAGATGTGCGGTGGATTTGCTGCCAAGCTTGATCAGCGTGGGATGGCTGAACAGGAGCAGGCTGGCCACATAGTTTTCAGCCTTAATGGGGGTGCCATCGCTGAAGACCAGGTCCTCGGCGATTTTGACGGTAAAGGTTTTGGTGCCGTCAGGATTCACCACGGAATCAATGCTTTCCGCGGTGGATTTGTTCATGACCATGGCGCCGCCTTGGTCAAAGGAGACGGTTGAATAGTCGTTGAACAAGCCGCGGATCATGTTGTCGCTGGCGTTGTTGGTCCACTGCGCGCCGTGCGCCCAGTCACCGGAAATCTCTGTGGTTGAACCATAGATGATTTCCCCGCCGACTGTGGGTTCGGCGGCCATGGTGCCGACCATTCCCAGCACCAGGGCGAGTGCAACCGTGAGTGCTACAAGTTTCTTCATTCGGTGTACCTCCACTGTATTATTATTGAGCAACCCTATACCTTCACCTTGATATGCTGCTCTGTTCACTTATTGTACATTGAATTATACATGAAGGCAAGTCTGAAATCAACCGGTCGGAGACAAAAAAATACATAGCTGTATATTTGGAGGTCAAAAGAAAATGAAAAAATGATAGACGTGGGTTGATCAGGGTTTCCTATGGTATAATCCATTTAGTACACAAACAAAGGAGGCATTCCATGCTTGAATTGAAAGACCGGATATACTCTATCGGCGTACAGAACGCGGACCTGCGGGTGTTTGACATCATCATGCGCACCCCCAAGGGAACCAGTTATAATGCCTATCTGGTTAAGGGAGACGAAAAAGCCGCCATTATCGATACGGTGAAGGATGGATTCTGTGACAGCTATTTCCGCAGCATTGAAGAGATCATGCCCATCACAGAGATTGATTATCTGGTGGTGAGCCATACAGAGCCCGATCACGCCGGCACCATCGCATGGCTGCTGGATAAGAACCCCAACATTCAGGTGCTTGGCTCTACAAGCGCTATCCAGTTTACCAGTCATATCATCAACCGCTCTTTTAACAATAAGGTGGTGAAGAAGGGGGACAGCATCGACCTGGGAGGGCGGACGCTCAGTTTTTATCCCATGCCTAATCTGCATTGGCCGGACACCCTTTTCACCCATGACAGCCTGACAGGGGCGCTGTTTACCTGTGACTTTCTGGGGGCTCATTTCGCCTGGCCTAAAATGCTGTACAGCTGCATGAGTCAGACGGAGAAGGAAGCGTATGAGAAGGGCCTCGTCAGCTATTTTATGGACATCATGAGCCCCTTCACCCAACCTTTTGTCACCAATGGGGTGAAAGCCTGCCGCGAACTAAAGCCCAGTGCCATCTTTACAGGCCATGGTGCTATTCTGGACGAAAACCTGGATCACTTCTATGATCTCTATGAGAAACTGGCAACCAAACCGGAGAAAACTGGGAAAACTGTGGCCATTCCTTATGTGAGCGCTTATGGCTATACAGAAACCCTAGCCAATACCATTGCACAGGTTCTTAAAGAGGAAGGAATCAAGGTGGTGATGGTGGAGGTCAGCGAGCATAAACAGGATGCCCTGGCCGCCGTAGAAGAGGCTGACGGGGTGCTGATTGGCAGCCCCACCTTCCTTGGGGATGTATTACAGCCCATCGGTGAATTGCTCAGTGCCATGCATCCCTATATGATGAAAGGAAAGCCTTCTGCAGCCTTTGGATCATATGGTTGGAGCG
>CAZSSU010000040.1:0-12786 GCA_964609415.1 uncultured Christensenella sp.
TCCGGCGGCCAGCAGCAGCGCGTGGCCTTGGCCCGGGCCCTGGTGGTGGAGCCGGCGGTTTTGCTGTTTGACGAGCCGCTGTCAAACCTGGACGCCAAGCTGCGCGTGGCCATGCGCACGGAAATCCGGCGCATCCAGCAGAAGCTGGGCATCACGGCGCTGTATGTCACCCATGACCAGGCCGAGGCCATGAGCCTGTCTGACCAGATCATCATCATGAACAAGGGCCTCATCGCCCAGATGGGCAGCCCCACAGAGATTTATTACCATCCCAGGAGCGAGTTTGTGGCGGACTTCATCGGCGAGGCCAACTTCCTCCCCGGCACCGTCCACAAGGTGGAGGGCAATGTATGCACCGTTGCCATCGACGGCCACCTGGTGGAGGTGCTCAACGATGAAAACCTAAGCCCCGGCACCCAGGTGAAGCTGGTGCTCAGGCCCGAAGCCGCCATCATCGGCAAGGCCGGGCAGCTGCCCTGCACGGTCACCTTCAGCTGCTTTATGGGCGCCTACCAGTACTATCAGACCATGGTGGGCAATGCCCTGGTGAAGGTGAACGACAACTGCCCTGTCAACAAGCATATCTTTAAGGAAGGGGACCAGGCTTTCCTCAGCTTCGGCGCCGACTGTGCCCACCTGCTGAAGGAAGACTGACATCATAGTCGCATGCGAAAAATTGCCCTTGTGACGCTTGTGGTCATGGCCTTTGCCATGGCCGGCGCCTCCGCCTCAGGGGCGCCGGAGGTCTTGACCCAATACCTGCCGGATGCCATGGTGGGCGTGTATTACAACACGCGCCTTAAGGCCAGTGGGGAGGACCCCCTCACCTTCACCGTGGCCTATGTGACCACCGAGCGCAATGATTTCCCCAATGCCCTGAAGCTGTCCGCATCCGGCGTGCTCTCCGGCATCCCGGAAAATCCGGGCACCCTGGTTTTCACCGTCAGGGCCACTAATAATGAGGGCTCTGGCGATGCCATCCTGAAGCTGAAGGTGCTGCCCTTTGACGAAAGCCTGCTGGAGGCGGGCGGCCAGAACACGGCCATCATCGGCTATGGCAACGACTCCTACACCGGGGCTGCCAACGGGACCAACGGTGGCCGGGTGGCCATGCACGGGGAGAAGGCCTATTTCCTGGACAAAAAAGGCTATCTGTATGAGGCGGCGGCCCCCGCTTTCAAAAAGCCGGCCCTGGTGTACAAGGCCCGGGAATATGCCTATCTGGATGTGATTGGCGACACGATGGTGTATTACCAGCGCTATCTGTCACAGCGTGCGCCTGATGTGCCCGAGGGCGAGAAAAAACAGCCCGACGGCTATGTGACCCGCCTGGCTACCGACCCCATTGGCAAGAAGGGGCGGGCCACCCTGGCGGAGCTGCGCCGGAAGGGGGTGGAGGATCTCTCCATTACCAATGAGGTGGCGGTGTACATCCAGGAGGGGCAGCTTTACCGGGTAGAGCTGGCCAATGGCCGTTCCACCACCCTGCGCGCCTACCATGAGGGCCAGGAGATTCAGGCGGACAAGCTGCTGCCCTTCAACGGCTATGCCTATTTCCGCGGAAAACGGGATAAACTGATCTACCGGATGCCCCTGGATGGCCAGGTGGCAAGCCCCCTCACGCAAGTTAAGGCCGAGGCCTTTACGGTGGCGGAGCTGGAAGGGGAAACGGTGCTTTACTTTACGAACGCTAAAAAGCAGCTGCATGTGCTGCCGGCCTCAGGCGGCGAAGCCAGGGAAGTGGCCGGCATCAAGGCCGGCGCCCTCAACGCCGATGGGGAGTATGTCTACTTCACCAACAGCGCGGACAAATATAAGCTCTGCCGCTTTATGCCCGGCCAGGACAAGGCGGAAACCCTGTCAGACACCGCCGCCGCCAGCGTCTATGTGTTTGAGGACTACATTGCCTTTGAAGCCAGGAAGGGCGGCAGCCTCTACATCCTGCCCAAGGCGGGCGGCGAAAAGCCGGTGAAGCTGGGCAAATAAGCCCTGTTATTTGCCGTGGGGCAAAAAGCCATTGCCCCTGACCTCGTTATAATCCATCACAATCAGCAGGGTATCCGGGTCGCAGTCGCTGACAATGCGGCGGATGCGCGGCAGCTGAGCCCGGGCACAGGCGCACATCAGCACATCCCGCGGGGCGCCGGTGTACATGCCCTGGCCTTTTAAGAGGGTGACGCCCCGGTTCAGCTCCTGCTGGATGCGCTGGGCAATTTCCCCATGGCGCTGGCTGATGATCAGCGCCATTTTGCCGCCCGCAAACCCGTCCATCAGCTTGTCGATGACAAAGGTGGACACCAGGGTGAATAAAATGCCGTAGAGCACCGCGTCAATGTTCTGGTAGATAAAAGCGCCCAGCAGAATCAGCGTGCCATCAATCATGAGGGTGATTTGTCCCACAGACAGGTGGGGGCGCAGCTTGCGCAGGGACATGATGATCAGGTCGCTCCCCCCGGTGCAGCTGCCGGCATGATAGATCAGCGCCAGCCCCAGCCCGCTGATGCCCCCACCAAACAGGGCGGCCAGCAGGGGGCTTCCGGTGTAATGCGGGAAAAGGGGCATGACCACATCCAAAAACAAGGCGCTGATAATTAGCGTTTGCAGGGTGCGCAGAAGATAGCGCTTGCCCAGAAACCTCAGCGAAATCAGAATAATGGGCAGGTTGAGCACCAGGGCGGTGGTGCCGATGGGCGCTTTGAACAGATAGTTCAGGATGACCCCCACCCCGGTGATGCCGCCAGGGGCAAAGCCGGCGTGGGAGGCAAAGGTATACACCCCCACCGCGTACACCAGGCCGCCCAGCACATCCCACAGCACATGGCCTGCCCAGGCCCGGAGGTTCTTTTTGTTGATCAGCGCTGATAATTTCATCCTGTTTCCTTCTTTCATCACAAGCTGTTCCTGAAACCCTTGCCGATGATGTCATCGGTGTTGGAAATTAGCACAAAGGCGCGGGGACTGTGGGTTTTGACAAATTGCTTGAGCAAAACGGCTTCCTGGGTGCTGACAGCCGTCAGAATCAGCTGGCGGCTGCCGCCTGAATAAGCGCCCTGGCCTTCAAAAATGGTGGCGCTGCGGCCCAGCTTCTGAATGATAAAGGCTTTGATGGGCTGGGCGTCTGCGGTGATGATCTGAAAGTATTTCCGCTGCCTGAGGGCCTGCATGACCCCGCTTAGCACCGCCCCGCGAATCATCAGGCCAAAGAGGGAGAAAATGCCGGTTTTGATGTCGAACACAAAAAAGGTGCTGAGCGCCGCCAGAAAATCCGTGATGATCAGCGCCGTTGAGATCTGATAGAGGTGGGCGTATTTTTTGAGCACCATGGCCACCACATCCGTGCCCCCGCTGGAAGCGCCCACGTTAAACAGCAGCCCCGCTCCAGCGGCTGAGAGCAGCATGGCCGCCATCAGCTCCATAAAAGGCTCGTCTGTCAGCGGGGAGGTGAGGGGAAACAATTGCTCCAGCAAAAACAGCAGGCAGGAGAGCAGCAAGCTGCAATACACCGTTTTCATGCCAAAATCCCGGCCCAGCAGCAGGAGGCCAATCAACAACAGGGCGATGTTCAGGAGGTTGCTCAGCCCCGTCACCGACAGCCCGGGCATCACCTGGGATAGCACCACGGCGATGCCGGTGACCCCGCCGGTTGAAAAGTTATTGGGAAATTTGAAGAAATAGACGCCCACAGCGGACAGCGAAATTGCCAGCGTCATGATGGCGTAATCCCTCAAAGTGGCCCTGTTGCCGGATAGATTGCTCCCCCTGCTCACCCTGCCCTCCATCTGCCCGCGCTTGAGGCCATAGAAAAAGCGCTTTCCTCACCAAAAGAAAGCGCTTTGCATCATGCCGTCATGCTGCCCCGTACTTTCTTTTTCCTTTGCCCGAAAAATCAGCACCAAGGGTTCATGGCAGGTTTCCTGACTGATGGCTGGGGGGTTTACCCGCGGAAGCGCCTTCTCAGGCTTGCGCCCAATGGCTTTGTGCCTCCGATTGGCCAAACACAGTAATGGCTGTTGTGCCGGACTTTAACCGGCTTCCCTTTTTCCGCGCCAGAGGCGCGGCACCATGTCCCTTTTGTTCAATGACGACGGGATTATACCATCCCGCCGGGGGAAAGACAATGCCGGGCGGCAGGCTACTCCAGCCAGTCCAGCTGCAAGCTGGTGGCGGCCAGGCTGACCTCTCCCGGCTTCACATAGCCGTAAGTGCCTTCCACGTCCATCAGCCACCCGGCCTCCCCCCGGGGCACTGACACATACAGCCAGCCCTTTTCCTCGCACAGCACGTGCATCCGGGTGCCGGCGGGCAGCTCTTTCACGCTGCCCTCAAACAGCCCCATGCCGCTTTTGAGCGCCATATCCTTTTTGGCCTGGGCCACTGGCAGGGGCTGGGTGGCGGAGGTGGCGTTGCCAAATTCGGATGCGGGCGGGTTCACATAGCTGGTGCTGGCGTAGCCGGTTTTTAGCCCGATTTGGGCGTGGAGCCAGGGATAGGGATCACCCTGTTCAAAGCCAAGCACCTTGGCCAGGGTGCCGGGCTTGAACTCCCCCAGGGAGGCGGAGCGGGAGGAGGTTTTTTCCCGCAAATTGACACCGGCAAGCATGGCGTATCCCTCTGGAATCAGGCGGCCATCCATGGCTTTAAACCAGGCCTCGGGGGTTTTGGGAAAGGCGCTGATGTCTGAAATCGCATCCAGGTAGCCAAACACCGCGGCGTTTTCCAGGGCGGCCTGGGCCTGCAAGCCATCTGGCAGGGTTTCCACCAGACGCCAACCACTGATAGCTTTATTGGCCTTCAGGCTATGGCCGGGGTTGAGGTTGATGTGGAGGTAGCTTTCAATCTCGCAGACAAACATCCCTTTGTCCAGGCGGACAGGCATCACCGTGAAGGCTTCCAGCTCCCCGTCCGGCAGGGGATAGTCAATGCGCATGCTGTAAAAGCTGTTGTCCATGGTGAAATGAATGGCCCGGTTTTGATACAGCGCGTTGTCCCCCACGGGCACCACCTGCCAGGGGGCTTCTTTATCTTTGAACAGCATCACCAGCAGCCGCTTGCCCGCTTTTTCAAAGCCGGCGATGCCGCTGCCTCCGGTGGGCTTGCCCTGCACCTGCTGCTCCTGGGTGACCCCGCCCAGGCAAATCCAGCCCGCGAGCTGGGGGTGGGAGAAGGCGGCGGTCAGGCTGTCCGGGATATTGTCTTCAAAATGGGTGATGATAAAGTCGCCGCTGCGGCGGGAATTCACCGTGACAGCCAGGCCGTCAGGGGCCAGATAGGGCTTTTCTGGCAGCAGGCCATTTTCCTTGAGCACCCAGTCCCGCCACTGGCGGGCGGCCGCTGTCCACTGGTAGGGCTCCCCCAGGCAGGAGCGGAAAAAGCCTTCCACTGCCTGGGCGGCTGTGATGTCGCCAGCCTCCAGCCCCAGCGCCAGGGGGACAGACACGCGGATGTTGGCAGCCTTTCTCAGCGCCTCGCGGAAGGCTGCCATGGCCGCCTGGTCCCAGTTTTTGAACCAGCCCGTTTCCCGGGCGGCGTTCAGCACCCAGCGGATGTCATTCTCCCCGGGGTAGCCGAAGAACTGGCCGGTGTAAAAGGGGGAGGTGGCGCTGGGGGTATCCGGGTCCCGGGGGCGATTGTTCGCGGTGTATACCCACTCGGGGTGCTCCTTGTGCCAGAAGCGTAAGGTATCTTTGCCGTCAAAGGAAAACTCAAACTGCTCTGCCTCTTTCATCGTGTAGCCATAGATTTCGGTGAGGTGGGATTTGGCGGAAGCGATCAGGTCTTCAGGAGCGGCCAGGGCCGCGGGCAGCGCCAGCAAAAGCGCCGCCACCAGACATAACAAGCGTTTCATCCTTTTTCCTCCTATCAGCCGTTGCCGGCGTGCTCGGTGGAGCGGAAGTTGACCCGCAGCACCCTCACCACCGGCGCAATCTGTACCGTGACCGTGATGGTCGTGACCTCCTCATTGCCCAGATCCTCCTTGCGGTCATAAAACAGGAAGCTGATCTGCTCACTTTTCCAGCCCTTTTCCTGGCGGAGCAGCATCCAGTTGTTGGCCTTCACCGCCTCTTCGGGGTTAATCAGGCGCAGGAAGCGGACGATATCCTCCGCCAGGGCTTCCTGGGCGCTTTTGTCCAGGCTCACGTTCACATTCAGGGAGTTATCCACATGAGAATCAAAGTTCCCCAGGAAGAGCACCCGGCCATCCTTGTTAAAGGCTGCGCTATACAGGCCCCTGTCCTCATCCGGCAGGGTGGCGCCCAGGTTGTAATCCCCTGCGCTCTGGTCATTTTCAATGCGTTCCCATCTCACATCATCCCGGACTTCGTCAATGCCCATCTCCTCTCGGGCCAACAGCGTCCTGGCATAGGCGTAAGCTTCCTCATCGCTTGTGATGTGCTGCACCGCAAGCGCCGGGGACAAGAGGCTGAGCCGGGGGCTGAGCGGGGCTTCCGAGGTGGCAAAGGCCCCGGCCAGGAGCATGGTGGAGAGCAGCACAAAGGCGGTGGACAGCCAGCGCAGGGGCTTTTTGCCCGCCAGGATGGCCAGCACCCGGGCCTTGAGCTTTTTGGTGGGGGTGGTCATGCCGGTGGCCAGCACCGATAGCCCCGGGGCTGTGCGCCGGGCGGCGGAGAGCACCAGCACATTGGCATAGGCCTCCCGCTCCTGGGGCGCCAGGGAGGCGGTGACCCGGTCATCACAGCTTAGCTCGCTGTCGGTATAGCTCATGGAGGCGGCCAGCCACACCAGGGGGTTAAACCAGTGGAGGGCGCAGCAGGCCAGCCGCAAAATGCCCCAGAGGTGATCCCGGTTCTTAACATGGCACAGCTCATGGCGCAGGACGTGCAGCGCGTCCTGGGGGCTGAGGGTGAGGGGCAGGGCGATGTAGGGCTTCACAAGCCCCACCAGGCAGGCGGAGGGCAGCGGATCCACCAGATATACCGGCAGGGGCTTTTTGATGCCCAGGCTAAGGCAAAGCGCCTTGTAATCATCCAGGAGCTTGCCGCTGATGGGCTCGATGCGGTCAGCCTTCAGGCGCTTGCGGAAGCGCACATTGGCGAAGATGAACCAAAGGATCACCAGCGCCAGGCCAATCAGGTAGATTTTGAACAGGGTGATGGGCAGGCTGGCATCGCCAAGCCCCCGATAAAGCGAACGGACGGCCTGATGGGTGCCTTCCTCCGTTCCCCGGTACAGACTGCCCAGAAAATCCGCCAGCCGCACCTTGATCTGCCCGGCGATGGGGCGGATGGCCGCATCCGGCGCGTAGGGGGTGCGGATCAGGTGGATGAAGGGGTTGGGAAGAGACAGGGGCACAAGCAGGCGGATGGCAATCAGGAGCCAGCCAAAGGACAGGGCAGCATTGCCCAGGGGTTTACGCAGGGTTTTGCGCAGAATCATCATCAGGATGATGGCGATGCTGGCCATCAGGTTAGCTTCCAGCAGAAAGTTATAGAGGATTGCGGTGCGCATGGTTTCGCCTCCTTACGCTTGTCCTTTCTGACGCATCAGATCAAGCAGTTCCTGGATGTCGTTGAGGGACATTTCCCCTGAATCCACCAGGTTGTTGATGAGCAGCGAGGCCTTGCCCTCAAACACATGGGAGAGCAGCTTTTTGGTTTGGCTGGTTGAGGCTTCCTCCCGGGTGATGAGCGGGGCATAGGTTTTGGCGGGGCCGTTTTCATCCACCGCCACGCTGCCCTTTTCCTGCATGCGTTTGAGCAGCGTGATCACCGTGTGCCGCGTCCAGCCGGTCTGCGGCGCCAGGGTCTTTGTGATGTCCGCCATGGTGCGTGGGGACGCGTCCCACAGCACCTCCATGATCTTCCATTCAGCTTCCGTGCATTGCACAGCCATTTTCAAACACCTCCTCAGGCAAGTAGACATCCGTCTACTTAAAGAGTGTACAGCCGTCTACCGCGCTTGTCAATGCTTCTTCGCATTGTTGTCTGGTTTGATGAATTACTGTCTGGCTCACCAGACAATAATGATGGGCCAAAAATCGTTGATATTATTGCGTTTTTCTGGGCAAAGGGGAATTATTGTCTTATTTGTCTGGTTCCTGGCGCGTGTTCAGGTAAAATATAAAAAGAGAGATATAGATGATGATTCATTTATAAATATAAATAATAATAAATATATTAATTAATTATATAGCTTATTTTCTTCTGTTTATCCTTTTTTGTTTTACACACACGGGAAAACCAGACAAATAAGACAATAATTGCTTTGATATGCCAAAATACCTTGATATTGCTGGGAAAATGAGGGCTTCATTATCGTCTGGTGGGCCAGACAGTAATTCAGAAAACCAGACGATAATGAGCCGCTGATGGCCTTATTGGCCCCATGCCGGTGCCATGGCGTCCTGCTCCCGGGTGATGCGGGGGCCTATCAGATTGCCTGTGTGGGCGTTCACCAGCAGCTGGGCGTAGTGGGGGGAATCTTCCGCGCTGGCAGCAGACAGGCTGCCCTTCGTGGGAAGCGGCTGGTCCAGGTATTCCGCTTTCAGGAGCCAGCAGGGGAAGGCAATGGCTTTTTCCGCCTGGGCGGCATAGGGAAACAGCACATAGCCCAGGCGCAGCTCGCTCATTCTGCCTATCTGGCCGGCGCTAAGCATGCGCTCATAGACGGCGATGACCTCTTCCAGCGGACACAGGGGGATATCCTCTGCCAGCACCGCTTCCACCATCAGGGCGCTGATGCCAATGAAGTAGGATTCCGCCGAGGCGATGCGGGCCTGGGAATCCCGGAAGAGGGATTCCGGGTGCTTGCCCTGGTAGTTGTCAGCCAGGTGCTGTTGGATGCTGTCCATGAGCATCCAGCCGCCTATCACCTGCCGCAGGTTCAGCTCATAAGCGCCTGTGCCATAGGGCGGCAGAATCTCATAGCCCCGGGCGCTGGCGCTGCCCCGGATGCCGGAATTGATCACGCTGAAGGAAAAGAGATCCAGCTG
Source organism: uncultured Christensenella sp. (assembly GCA_964609415.1). Taxonomy (GTDB): domain Bacteria; phylum Bacillota; class Clostridia; order Christensenellales; family Aristaeellaceae; genus UBA6115. The sequence continues at coordinate 8,951 of CAZSSU010000040.1, forward strand.
CACCTCCCCGCCCATGGCCGCAGCCGCGTGCCTCTGCACAAAGGCCAGGGCTTCCCCCAGGCTAAGATTGCTGTTTTCCGGGTAAATCCAGGCGGATTCCCAGGGCGGCGGCACCTTTTGCCAGGCAAATTCCTGGCCCTTGGGCAGTGTATAGCGCATGTCAGGCTGGCCATAGTTGTGCCAAACCGGATCATTGAAGGCCAGGCCATAGGCGCCGGGGATGGCCTGGGCATAGGAAGCGCCGGCCGGTTCAGAAAGCCGGGGCATGACAGGGCTTTTGATCAACCGCAGCACAGGAGCATGCTCCGATTGGGGGAGGAGGATGGGGATGCCCAGTTGATTGCTGTGTGCCTGGGCCTGCTGGCGCATATCTGCCAGGCTGGCGGCGCTGACAGGCAGCAGGCCCAGACAGATGAAAAGGGCGATAAACACGGATAAGCATCGCTTCATGGCCTTATCCTTTCAAGATGGTCAGGGTGCGAAATGCGGGATGATATGCGTCAGCGGGGTACTTTCATCCTCCTGGATGCGGGCTTCGCCGGTTTGGGGGTGGATGATGATGGTGAGGGGGAGGCGGTGTTCCCCGGCCCGCGTTTGGGTGATGCGCAGGGCATCGGCCACCCAGTAGGGCATGGCGAGGCCTGCTTCCCGGGGCTTGCCAAACACCACATAGCCCAGGGACAGGCGGGAGATGTGCTGGAGCTTGTTTTGTTGAATCAGGGCTTCCAGGGCGCCTGTGATGTGGGAAAAAGGGCACAGGGGCAAATCCGGGTGGCGGACGCCTGTTTCCTGGCGCAGTTCAAAGACCAGGGAGCTGTAATTGGCAGGCGTGGCATACCAGATCCGGGATTGGAAGGGGTAGAGCACTGGGATGCCCCGGAGCAACTGGTGATAGAGCAGCCGGAAGGAACCGGTGGTGCCGGGCTGGGGGCTGTCGCCGGTGAAGGCTTCGTGTTGATCGTCATAAGGCCGGGGCCGGTCCAGCTGCCTGGCTTCATCCAGGACGGCCTGCACAGCGGGGCCATAGAAGGCGTGCAGCTTCCACTGGAAGAAATCGTCCGCCTCTTTGAGGCTGGTGCGGCTGTCCTCAGCCAGGACCTGGGCTTTATCAAGGCCGGCCAGGGGCAGAAGCTGGATGGGGTAATCGTGGTGCTTTGCCAGCTCGCCGCTGAGGGTTTGGGTGCTGGCAGCCACCACCAGGCTGCCGGGATCATTCCTGCCATCCCCGGGGTTTTTCCAGTGGGGTACCTCCTGGCGGAAAATCGCGTCAGGGATAGGCGGCATGGGGATAACCTCCAGCACCGGCAGCTGGGCCACATCGGGCAGGGAAGGGCTGAGGTCAATCTCAATGTCCCGTCCCTTCACCTGGTAGCGCTGGTGCCAGCCGATTTGCGCCTGCTGGCGGATGTCAAAAAGGCTCAGGGCCTGGGCGGGGAGCAGAGGGAGCAAGAGCAGACAAATCAACAACACAACCCATGATTTTTTCATGCTTATCCTCCATTCATTGATGAAGTTCTAAGGGGGTTTGGGGGATTTCTTTCAAGAAATCCCCCAAAATCATCCGTATAGGCGTTGTTACTTCGCGTTAGGAATCAGCAGGTACTCCGTCTCGCTCACCCCAAACCGGAGGGGATCGGGATAGGTTTCTGCGGTCATGAACTCATGGGAGAGGGTGATTTTCACCGGCTTTTCCGGGTCGATGATGGACTGGGTGAAGTTGTTATCCTGGGTGGGGAAGGCCACGTTGCTGTCTTTGAGGGGGTAGCCGGCGCCGTTGGAGTCCACCCAGGCCAGGGCCAGGTTGCGGTTGCTGTCGGCCAGCTCCGCCTCTGTCAGCCAGGCCATGAGGATGCGGTCACAGGTTTCCATGGGGACGCCCGCGTCCACGGTGATTTCCGCTGCCACATAAACCCGGAAGGGGGTGATGAGGGCTTCGGTCAACTTGATGCTGTAGCCGTCCAGCTGTTTTTCCTCGGGCAGCGCCAGCTTTTTAACGCCGGGCAGGTCTGTTGAGGGCAGCTGGAAAGTGAGGTGCTGAGGCTTTTCCAGGCTGGTGAGGCGCAGCTTCACGGTGAAGGGGTCAGCCAGGGTGATGCCGGAGAGGTCAAACTGCACCCAGCTGAGCACCTCGCCGGGGTTTTTCCCGCTGATGGAGCCGGTGTGGCCCAGGGCGGAGACGCTCTGCCCGTCCACCTCGGCGCTGTCCAGGGTGCTCCAGGAGACCTGGTCGGCCTTCATGGCGTCCATAAATTGGCTGAGGGGGCCTTCCGGGACGCCTGTGGTGTCGTTGCCGTTTTCATCTTTGATGATTAGCAGGCTATCCATGCTGGTGGGTTCTTCCGCAAAAGGTTTGTCGATGCCCTTGGCCTGGACGGAATAGACCAGGCGCAGGAATTTGCCGTCAAAGGCAGCCTCGGTGACCTGGATATGCGTATGCTCTGTTTCCAGGCTGGCCAGGTTCTGGTGGAGCAACTGCTGGGCTACGGGACGCGCCACGCCAAACTTGTCCATGACGGAGGTGCGCATCACATCAAACAGGCCAAAGCCATTGGTGAGGGCGAAGGCGGTGGCAAGGCTCATGATCATCAGGCCCATGGCAAGGGCCAGGCTGAAGGATAGTTTCTTTTTCATGGGTGGGTTTCCTTTCTCTCGGATGGCCGCAAGGGTGCGGTGCTTGAGGCCGTGGTTGAGGCGCAGCCCGGACAGGCGGGCATCCAGGGAATCGGCTAAAGGTTTAGGCATCGTGATACCACCTTTCCAGGCTTTTTTCGAGCTTTTTCCGCGCCCTGATGAGGCGCGTGGTCACAGTTGAGAGGGGGATGGACAGGGCGCTGGCGATGTCCTTGACCGGCAGGCCCTGGTAGTAGTGCAGCAGGATGACCTCCTGATCGCGCCGGGGAAGCTTCATCACCGCCTGGGTCACCGTGTCATCATAGGGGGTGAAGGGGGTGGTGGCTTCCGGCAGGGCGTCCAGCGGCGTTTTCAAATCCACCAGGCGGTGCCAGGATTTTCGTTGCATGGAGCGACAACAGTTGATGGCGATGGCGGAAAGCCAGGTGATCTCGCTGCTGTCATGGCGGAATCTGGGGTAGGCCTGCCAGGCTTTGACGAAGGTGTCCTGCAGGGCGTCCTCCGCCAGCTGCACATCCTGCAGGCGAAGGAAGCACAGGCGCAGCAGCCTGGGGCCGTAGTCATCCATCATGCGCTCCAGCTCCCCTGTATTGTCCGGTACCTGACAATTCTGCATCCTGCCGCCTCCTTTCACCCTATTAGACGCCGGGCGGGCTGTTTATAACGCAGTTTCTTTTTTTCGCTTTGATTCTATCATCATCCCATAGCGATTGGATAATGCGCAAAACATGATGTGATTCACGTTTAAAGGGATGAGCGTTGGATGGAATGATGTGGTTTGTGTAAAATTGTTGAGGAAACAGGCGGCGCCCAACTGTACGAAATTATAGAATAGTTAAACCGATGTTAACTAATGGAAAAATGATAGATGCCGCTGAGCAGCAGGGTATTGATCTAAATCAGTGTTTTTTTCGGCTCCCTGTGCTATGATATGCGCTGATTTACGGTGGAGGTATTGTTTTTGAACGATCAGACGATGCGGCGCCTGGAGGCGCTACTTGAAAAAGTACAGAAGCCTGCCCGCTATGTGGGGGGCGAGATGAACGCTGTGGTGAAGGAATGGCAGGCGGGGGTGATCCCCTTTGCCTTTTGCTTCCCGGACAGCTATGAGGTGGCCATGAGCCACCTGGGCATGAAAATTATCTATGACGTGGTGAACCGGCAGCCGGATATGCTGTGTGAGCGGGTGATGATGCCCTGGGTGG
>CAZSSU010000041.1:0-12350 GCA_964609415.1 uncultured Christensenella sp.
TGCAGCGTTCCACGCTGTGTTTGGGGGTTTTGTCGAGTTTGTAGTCAACGAATTCGAGCACCAGGTTCTCAGAGTAGTCGGTAATGGGAGAAACGTCCGCCAGCACTTCTTTAAAATCTTCTTCCAGAAAACGCCTGTATGAGTTTTTTTGGACCTCAATCAGGTTGGGCATGTCGAGAACTTCATCGATTCGCGAGAAGCTCATGCGTTTACGCAGTTTTCCCATTTGGACTTCGTGAGCCATTTTTAAACATCACCCCTTCATTGCTCCCGGTATCCGCCCGTAAGCGGCATGAATTCTTTCCATAATAATGGCGTCTTCCTGCCCGCTCAATGGCGATACTGATGCAATCATAGATAATACCACCCTTTTATAGTGCTGTCAAACGAAAAGGCCGCCAAATCTGGCGGATTGATGAAAAAATTGTAAACAAGGCAGTTACTCGTGCTTGATGGCCTCCAGTGCGGAGATGCGAACGGCCTTGTTGGCGGGGTAATAGCCTGAGCCCAGGCCGATGAGGATGGAGAAGAGCAGGGCAAAGCCCAGGAGCCAGGGGGGAATCACCGAGATGCGGCTGCCCTTGGTGGTGAGTAGGGTGATGGCCTCCTCCAGGCTGCCGATGGGGCTTTGGCTGCGGGCCAGGTTCATGGCGATGGAGATGACAGAGCTGATGATAATGCCCATGATGCCGCCAATCAGGCCGATGCAGCCTGCTTCCAAGAGGAACACCGCGCGCACATCCTTCACAAAGCAGCCCAGCGCCTTCATGATGCCAATTTCGCGCATACGCTCGGAAATGGACATGATCATGGTGTTGGTGATGCCAAGGGCTGCCACAAACAGCGAGATGGCCCCCAGCCCGCCCAGCATCATCTGCTTTTGCTGGGCTTCCTGTTCCATGGGCTTGCGGATGGATTCCATGGAGTTGGTGGAAAAGCCCATGCGCTTGATCTCAGCTTCCACGCTGGCCACAGTGCCGATGTCCCTGGCTTTTACCAGCACCTGCTGGTAGCCGGCTTTTTTATCGGCTTTGAGGCCGGCATTCCGGCGCACCTCAGCAATGATGCGGTTCATTTCATCGATGTTCATCACAATGCCGTCGCCTGTTTCACTGCCCCGGCTCATGTCCTCCTTCATGATGCCCACCACCTTGAACTTGTAGCTGAAGGTTTTTGCTTTTTCCGCCTCGCCCACCTCAAAGATCATCTCAATCGTAGCCCCCAGCGGGTCAAAGTAGGGGTCAGGGCGGGCAGATTCAGCTGATTCGCCGCCCGTCGTGGGCTGGCTGTACATGCGTAGATATCCACCATGTTGGCCCCCTCAGGGCGCTTGGTGTCTTTGAATTGGTAGGCGAAGGTGCCGCCCACAATGACTTCCCCCGGCTTCCCGGACAGCGGGCTGCCCTTTACAATCTGGTAGCCCAGTTTTGCGGGGGCGTCTGCCTCCATGCCCAGCAAGGAGGCGTAATCGGCTGCAAAGCGCCGGTCACGGCCGGCGGTATACCTGATTTGAAAATCCTCCGCCTGCTGCTTGGGCGTGGCAAAGACGGCGCCGGGGAGGGCGCGCATCTCGGCCAGGGCTTTGCCGTCCAGTTTGGGCGCTTTGGGGTTGGCGCTAGCGGGGTACACGGTGATGAGGGTGAGGTCTGTCATCTCAGCCAGCATCTTCTCCTGGCTTTCCCGCATCCCCACGCCGATGGAAATCATGATGATGATGGAGCAGGCGCCCACCACCACGCCCAGCACGGTCAGCAGTGTCCTGGTTTTGCGCCGGGCCAGGTTTTGCAGGCACATGCGCACCAGGTCCATGGTTTTCATGCTTTGCCGCCTGGCAGGTCATCTTCAAACTTGAACAGGGCTTCCTGCTCGCGCAGCTTGCGCTTCCGGCGTCTCCGGGAGATAAGCCCTCCCGTCACCGTGGCCGCCCAGAGGCCGCCCAGGCCGTAGATGATGAGGCGGTTGTTGTCCCCGCCGGTGGTTTCAGGCGGCTCTGGCAAATCAGTCCCTTCTTCCCCGCCTTCCATGGGCAGGTCTTCATAGGCGGAGGCCACGGAGATGGACAGGGGGAATTCCTGGGTGATGGGCTTGGCGCTGGCATCCTCATAGGTCACTTTGATGGTGAACTGCTCCACCCCTTCATTTTCAGGGGTGAGGATAAAGTCCAGGCTGCCGCTTTTGCCGCTTTCAATGTTGCCGGCGTTAATTACATTGGCCAGCGCTTTCACCTTGCCATCCAGGGTGGCGGAGAGGTTGGCCACCTCGCTTTTGCCCTTGTTAACATAGGGGATGGAAATCACCAGCTCCTTGCCCACCTCGGCGTTGCCAGGGCTGGTGGGGGCGCTCAAGGTCATGCGGTCGGGCTGATAGAGGGGGACGAAGATCTTTTCGGTGGTGGTGGCGTTGCTGCGCTTTTCGGTGTCCAGATACTCATATTTGAAGGCGACATCCACCTTGGCAGGCTCAGTTTTGGCGGCGGGCAGGGCCATCATGCGCACTTGCACGCTCTTTTCCTCCCCGGGGGCCATCTGGTTGAAGAAGACCGTGTTGGAGCTGGAGGTGATGGTCAGGGCTTCGCTGGTTTCCAGGGTCATCACGATGTTTTCGACCCCCCGCAGCGCGCTGGTGTTTTTGAAGGTGATGTTCAGCGGGAACTCAGCCCCGGCCGCGATCTGGCCCGCGCCAAAGTCATAGCGGCTGACAATGATGTTGGGCACGGGTTTTTCCGGCTCCGGCTTTTTGCTGCCGCCCCCGCCGCCGCCTGATGAGCGCACCTTGACGGTGGCTGGCACCAGCACCTTTTCAGCGGCGCTGCCCTGCTGCATCTGGCCGTTTTCCTGGCGGTAGTCGTACTTCACCTCCACCTGCACATGCTGCTGGGGGGTGGGGATTTCCTTGTTGGCGCGGATGCGCAGCTGAAGCGAGGCCACCTCGCCCGGGGCGATGTCAGGCAAAGGGGAGGAGGTGGTGGCCTCCAGCAGCATCAGCGCTTCTGAAGGGGTGAAGGAGGCCAGGGGGCGTTCCAGCACCACATTGCCGGTGTTTTTAAACCACAGGGTCAGGGTGGCTGATTGACCGGCGCTGATGGGCTGGAGGAAATCCGTCCGGCCAATCAGAAGACCGGCCAGCACATTGACCTTTTCAGGGATAAAAGCGGGAATCAGCAGCTTGTCACTGGCGCTGCCCTGGCTGGGCTGGCCGCCTTCAGGGGTGTACTCGAACTTCAGCGCCACATCCACCGTATACTGGCTGGCGCTCAGCTCTTTGGCGGCCTTCAGGTGCAGGCGCATGCTGAAGGTGTTGCCCGGCTCGATGCGCTCCAGCATGAAGGAAGGGGTGCGCTCGTCAAGGGCAATGCCCTCTGAGGCGGTGTAGGTGGCCACGGGGATTTCAACGGCGTCTTTGCCGTAGTTGGTAAAGAGCACCTCCACCGTGAAGGGCTGACCGGCCATGATGGGGGCCATCTCCCCCCGGCTGATGTGTACCACCGGCGCGGGCACAGGCTCTGGCGTTGCGTCCGGATTTTCCGGGTCTGGGCTGGGGCTGGCGGTGGGCCTTGCAGAAGGCCTGAGCGTAGGTGAGTCAGTAGGCCTGGCGCTGGGGGTGGGGGAAGCTGTGGGTATATCCGTGGGCTCAGGGGCTTGGGTGGGCTCTGTTGTGGGAGCAGGGGTGTCGGTGGTCACGGACGTATCTGAAGGCCCGGGTGTGATGGCAGGTTCAGATGTGTCCGAAGGCTCGGGAGAAATGGCGGGTTCGGAGGTATCAGTAGGCTCGGGCGCATGGGTGGGTTCAGAGGTGCCCGAAGGTTCGGGCGAAATGGTGGGTTCTGTTGTATCGGAAGGTTCAGGGCTGGGGGTAGCTTCTGTGGAAATGATGCATTCCCGCATGTCGGTATAGCGCACCCGCAGGGTGCCCGGGATATCCCCCCGGTAGGACAGGCTGAAGTCCAGCTCCGCCTTTTCCCCGCTGTAGCGGGCGTGGGGGAAGGTCACGGTGAAGGTGAGGGCTTGACCTTCCCCGGAGGTGATGCGCACCTCGGGCCGCCCGGTGTGATTGGGATTATCACGGCTGTTCTCCACCATCTGGAAGCTGCCGCCCAGGCTACTGACAGAGATGTCATTTTCACCATGGGCCAGGTGCTCCTTGGTAAGGCCGCTGTCGCGGAAATGGAAAACCAGGTTGGCGAACTCGTCCTGGCGAATTTCTGAAATGAGGGTGTACAGATCATCCTGGAGCATTTGATAGCCGCCGTCTTCCCGCAGGGCGCTTTGAGGCAGCGGGCTTGCTGTAGGAGAAGCGCTGGGGGAAACGCTGGCTTCAGCGCTGGCGGAGGGGGAAGGTTCCGGGCTGTTTTCAGGGGTTTCGGAAACCTCCGCGGCAGGAGGCGCTTGCAGTGTGATGGGCGCTGCTGCCATCTCCGGCGTCGGCTCAACAGTAGGCTCCGCTGTCATCTCCAGGGTCGGTTCCGGCGTCGGCTCAGCCGTGGGCTCGGGTGTTGGTTCTGGTGTGGGTTCAGCCGTTGGCTCCGGTGTGGGCTCCGGCGTCGGCTCAGCCGTGGGCACTGGTGTTGGTTCTGGCGTAGGCTCAGCTGTCGGCTCAGGGATTGCCTCCGGCGCGGATGTTTCCGTTTCCGCGGCGGCTTCACTTTCAGCGCGTGCCATCAGGGGCAGATACCCCGGCATCATGTGGCTCATCATCGCCATGACGGCCAGAATCAGGATGAGTTTTTTCAAGTTTTTCTTCATCGGATGTTTCCCTCACTGTGTTGCTGATCACTTCGCCGTCCTTGAGTGTAATCACGCGGTCGGCGTATGCTTTGATGCCGGGGTCGTGGGTGACCAGGATAATCGTTTGCTGATAGGCCTGGGCGAAGCGCTTCATCATGGCCATCACTTCTTCTGTGGTTTTGGTGTCCAGGTTGCCGGTGGGCTCATCGGCAAAGACCACAGCCGGCCGGTTGACAAAGGCCCGGGCGATGCCCACCCGCTGCTGCTGGCCGCCTGACATCTGCCCGGGGTAGTGGTGCAGGCGGTGATCCAGCCCCACCCGGTGGAGCATGGCCATGGCGGCTCGCCTGCGGCTCACGCGGTCTGCCCCGCAAAACACCAGGGGCAGCTCCACATTTTCCAGCGCCGTCAGATGGGGCAAGAGGTTGTAGGACTGGAAGATGAAGCCCAGGTGACGCTGTCGGAAGCGGGCTAGCTGATCCTCTGTCATGCGGGAGATGGAAGCGCCGCCGATTGTAACCTCGCCCCGGCTGGGCTTTTCCATGCCGGCCAATTGGTTGAGCAGCGTGCTCTTGCCGGAGCCGGAGGTGCCAAAGATGCAGCAGATCTCCCCGCGCATGATGTCAACGCTCACGTTGTTCAGCGCCTTCACCACTTCATCGCCCACATGGTAGAGCTTGGACAGCTTCTTGACCTGGATCAGGGGCTTCATGTTCTGGCTCACCCGCTCCCTCCTTTCCTACACATGCATAATATCCAACAAATCCTAAGAAAAAGGGGGGTCAATGATGAAGATTTCTTAAGTTCCGGGGATTTCCATGACAGATAGGATTTTGCTGTGTATACTGGGGCCATCACGAGGAGGAGAAGCGGTATGCAGGAGAGACAAAAGATACTCATCGCCGATGATGATGCCCAGATCCGCGAGGTGTTGCGCATCTTGCTGGAAAGCGAGGGCTATGAGGTGATTGAGGCGGCGGACGGCCAGGAAGCCATCCGCATGGCGGGTGAGGATGTTGACCTGATGATCCTGGATATCATGATGCCAGGCGCCAGCGGCTTTTCTGCCTGTGCGGAAATCCGCAAGCAATCCTCAGCCCCGGTGATCTTTCTAAGCGCGAAATCCCAGGATTCTGATAAAACCATGGGTTTTTCTGTGGGCGGGGATGATTATCTGGCCAAGCCTTTTTCTGCCAGTGAGCTGCTGGCCCGGGTCAAGGCGGCGCTGCGGCGTTACCTGGTTTATGGCGCCAAGCCCCAGGAGCAAATCGGCCAGATTCATATCGCTGATGTGGTGATAGACCCTGAAAAAAAGCGCGTTTTGAAGTCCGGCACCGAAATCTTTCTCACTGACATTGAATATGGTATCCTGCTGCTGCTGGCAAAAAATCGTAAAAAGGTCTTTTCTGTTCAGAATATTTACGAAAGCGTCTGGCAGGAGCCTTATTACTATTCAGCCAACAATACGGTGATGGTGCATATGCGTAATATCCGCAAAAAAATCGGCGACAGCACCCAGAATGGGGAGATCATCCGCACCGTCTGGGGCAGGGGATATCGGATTGATTAAGCGCTTCCGGGCCAATCGCCTCCTGGCCATGCTGGTAGCAGCGGTGCTCCTGTCTTTGCTGGTGGCAGGCGGGGTTTTTCTACTCAGCCGCCATGTGATGCATGGGCAGATAAACCGCATGGTGGACGCGGAGGGCTATCAAACGGGCCGCGCGAAAAGCGCGCAGGAAAGCGTCCAGCGCTTCATTGATGAACATGGCCTCACCCTGTCCGAAGTTTATGATCTTAGCTTATGGGAGGCGGAGAACCCCTATGTGATCCTGACGCTGTACGCTGGGCGCAGGATGATTTTTGCCACCGGCGTCTCCCAGGACATGCTGGAAGATACCCCCCTGGAGAATGAGGAAGTGGAATCCCTGGGACAACTGGAACCGCTGCTGCCATTGCAGTTTGCCGATGGGCGGGTGCAGGCGATGATTCTTGTGTATGACGAAATGGCTTACTACAACATGGCGGAGATCGCCGCCATCCTGCTGGGCGGTTTGTTTTTCGCAGGGATTCTGTTTGTGCTTATCCACCATAAGCTGCGCTATGTGGGCAAGCTAAAGGCGGAGACAGCCATCCTGGAGGGCGGTGACCTCAGCTATCCCATCACGGTTAAAGGCCGGGATGAGCTGGGGGATTTAGCCCGGCAAATTGAGGAGATGCGCCTATCCCTCCTGCGCCAGCAGCGGGAGCAGGATCAGGCCCAGCAGGCCAATGCGGAATTGGTGACGGCCATGTCCCATGACCTGCGCACCCCCCTCACCTCGCTGCTTGGCTATATGGACCTGGTCATCGACGGCCGGGGCAGAACCCCGGAAGAAAAGGAGCGTTTTCTCAGGAGCGCCCATGCCAAAGCCTATCAGATCAAGGAGATGTCAGATGCGCTCTTTGATTACTTCTATGTCTATTCCCAGCCCCAGGAAGGGGATGCCTTTGAAACCGCCCCGGCGGCAGAGCTGATGGCCCAGGTGCTGGGGGAGAAGGCCCTGGAGCTGGAGAGCCATGGCTTCAAGGTGGTGCAGCAGCTCAGCGATTTTCCAGGCTACCTCAAGGTGCACTACCCGCTTTTGATCCGGGCTTTTGATAATTTGTTCTCGAATATTCAAAAATATGCAGACTCCACCCAGCCTGTCACCATCACATGCCGCCGGGAAGGGAAGCAGATGGCTATCAATCTTGATAATGCGGTTGATCCCGGCCTGAAAGCCCGTGAGAGCACCAAAATTGGCCTCACCACCTGTCAAAAAGCCTTTGATTACCATGGAGGCAGCTTCCAGGTGGAGGAAAGTCGGAAATCCTTTACTGTATCTGTCAAGTTGCCACTGCTGGATGGTATTTGGCCTGTCAAATAGCGCCTGTCGTCATGCGCACATGTGTACATAATGCGCGGTTTTTTTCTATATAATTGATAGCCCTATTTGCTTGTTCATCCTATGCCATGGGTGTTATATTATTCAGGTGAGAATTACAAGGCATTCAGGCGGGAAATATGCCTGCCCTGTGACAAAAAACCGTCAAAAACGCTTAAGGCCAGCGCGGTTATCCGCCTGGTTTTGATGCATAATCCTGGCTCAAATATGGAAGGAGGATTCCGATGCGCCCAATCACCATGACCCGTCGTAGTTTCCTGAAACTGGTGGGGGTCTCAAGCGCCGGCTTCGCTGCCCTTGGCATGAGCAGCTTGCAGCACCCTGCCAAGGCGGAAGCGGCTCAGGACAAGCCCATGCAGCGTGGCCGCTGCCTGCCTGTAGAGGCCACGGTGGATCCCAAAACCGGCAAAGTCACGCCCAACCCCGACATTTTGATGCAAAACAGCGCCTGTCTTGGCTGCTATGCCTCCTGCGGCAACCGCATCAAGATTGACAAAAAGACCGAGCAGGTGCTCCGGGTGACAGGCAACCCCTACAACCCCATGTCCACTGAGCCTCACCTGTCCATGAAAGCCCCCCTGACGGACGCTTATCTGGCCTTCAGCCAGTTTGAAAACCGGGGCAACGACCAGCGGGGTATCCTCTGTCAGCGCGGCAACGCCACCCTGACCGCCCACCTGGACCCCAACCGCCTCCTGGTGCCGCTTAAGCGCACAGGCCCCCGGGGAAGCGGCAAATGGAAGCCCATTTCCTGGGAAACCCTGGTGGAAGAAACCGTAGAAGGCGGCAAGCTTTTCGCGGACATCGGCGAGGAGCGGGAGATTGAAGGCTTCCGTGCCTGCCGGGACACCGAAACACCCCTGGATCCGGACGCGCCGGAGCTGGGCCCCAAGTCCATGCAGGTGATTGAAATGGGTGGCCGTGGCGACGGCCGCGGCGCTTTCACCGGCCGCTTTATGGGCGCTTATGGCAGCACCAACTCCTATGGCCACGGCTATTCCTGCGGCGGTGCTTTTATCCCCACAGGCTCGCTAACCACCGGCGGCCAGTTTATGCGCCCGGACGTGATGCGCAATAAATACATCCTCTTTGAAGGCCAATATCCTGGGCAGTCGGGCAAGCCGCAAACGGCCATGGCCCGCCAGGTGGCGCTGCGCACCTCATCGGGTGACCTGCACATCGACGTGGTGGACCCGGCCATGCTGGGCGGCAACATCCAGCCGGTGGGCGAGAACACCCGCTGGATTCCCATCAAGCCCACCACCGACGCGGCCTTCCAGATGGGCCTGCTCAACCACATCATCGCCAACAAGCGCTATAACGAGGATTATCTGTCCTCACCCACCCTGGACGCGGCCAAAGGCAAGGGCTTTGCCAGCTTCTGCAACGCCAGCTACCTGGTGAACACGGAAAATGGCAAGCTCATCACCTGCCAGGATCTGAACATCCCCACTGGTGAAGCCAAGCCCGAAACCGTTTATGTGGTGATGGACAAGGCCAGCGGCAAGCCGGTGGCTGTGACTGAGACCACCACCGCTGACATCGATTTTGATGGCGAGGTGGAAGGCTTCAAGGCGAAGACCTCCTTTGTCTACCTGAAGGAATCTGTCCTGGCCAAAACCATTGCTGAATATGCGGCCATCTGCGAAGTGCCCGAAGACATCATCGTGGATGTGGCCACCAAGTGGACCAGCTTTGGCACCCAGGTGGCCTTTACCGGCCTGGGCTCCACCGCCGCTGCCAATGGCTCTGACCAGGTACTGGGCGGCACGGCGCTTTGCTGCATGGTGGGCTGCTTCAACATGAAGGGCGGTATGATTCGCCGGCGCATCTCCTTCAGGGCGGTGGCTGACGGCGCCAAATACAAGCTCAGCTCCTTTGCCGGCAAGCCCGATGTCAAGGGCGCCCGCATCAGCCGTACCGGTTTTGCTTATGAGAAAACCAGCGAGTATAAGCGGCACATCGACAAGGGTGAAAACGCCTACCCGGCCATTTTGCCCTGGTTTAGCTATGGCAGCGCCTCTGACAACCAGGCGGTGTTCTCCATCTGCAACAGCTACCCCTACGCGCCCAAGATTGTCTTCAACTGGATGGCCAACCCCTTCTTTGCGGTGCCCGGCGCTTCCCGGGATGATGTCAGGCAGGAGTTCTGCAAGCCCGAGCGCATCCCGCTGCTGATCACCATTGACGCTTTCATGGCGGAGGTGGCAGCGGTGAGCGATTACATCGTGCCGGACTACACCCAGTACGAAGCCTGGGGCTTCCCCAACATGGAAGGCAACACCACCGATAAGTGCACGGCCATCCGCTGGCCTGTGGTGGCCCCCAAAACCCAGAAAATCGACGATTACCGCCATGCCTGCTATGAGAACTACCTCATTGACGTGGCCAAGAAGATCGGCTTGCCCGGTTTTGGCGAAAAGGCCATCGAGGATGTGGACGGCAACTTCTACGACCTCAACAGCGCTGAGGATATCTTCCTGCGCGCAGCGGTGAACGAAGCCTATGACGATGGCGAGCCGGTGCCCGAAATCTCCGATGAGGAGCGGGCGCTGATGGACTTTGACAAGTACAAGGCGCGCTGGGCTCATGTGGCGCTAAGCGAAGAGGAGTGGAACCGGGTGGCCTATCTGCTCTCCCGCGGCGGCCGCTTCAGCGATTACGGCAGTGGCTTTGACGGGGACACCTACAAGCACCCCTACACCGGCATCAGCAACATCTATTTGGAGAAGGTGGCCACCAGCTTCGACTCCTACACGGGCAAGCCCTTCTCCGGCACCCTCAACTACAACGAGCAGAAATTTGCTGACGGCACCCCGCTGACAGAGAAATTCCCCGAGGCGGATTTCCCCTTCCAGGGCATTTCCTACAAGGCCAAGTACCGCAGCGTGTCAATGCTGGATAACTCCATCCTCAGAGACCTGGCGCCAGAAAACGCGGTGGAAATCAACGATCTGGATGCTGAAGAGCTGGGCCTCAAAACCGGGGACGCGGTGCGTGTTACCAGCGCCACCGGCAGCGAAACCTTTGGCAAAATCCTGGCGCGCTCCGGCGTTGCCCGGAAAACCATCGCCGTGGCCTTTGGCTATGGCCACTGGGAATACAACACCAACGCCTACCAGGTGGATGGCAAGGACGTGGCAGCCACCTCTCCCCGTGAGGTGGGCATGAACCTGGTGAAGGTGAGCCTGCTTGATCCCACCTTTGGGGACAAGATGTATGGGCTTGCCGAGATGCAGTCCGGCATGTGCGCCCGCAACGGCGGCGCTTACCGCATCGAAAAGGTTTAAGGCGGCGTGGAGCGAGTGATGGAACAATACGCCCACAGCGCAAAAACCAGGCGCGACATCTATGCCCTGATTGCAAACCTCCTCTTAAAGCGCCCTGAAGCCAAAAGCTTCCCGGCGCTGGCGGAGGAGCTGGCGGCCCTGCTGGCGGCTTTTGGTGAAAGCCGGGAAAGCCTGGACATGTTGATGGCAAGCCACGGGTTTGCGAAGAACACGGAGCAGGAATACTATGATGTGTTTTTCGTTCCCAAGTCAGGGCATTATGTGCCGCCGTATGCTTCCTCGCTTATGGCTTACACCCCTGGGAAAAAGAAGCCCTTCGGCTTGCTGGATCCCCAGGTGAGTGCCCGGGTGCAGGATACATATGACCGCTTCGGTTTTGAGCCCCGCACCCTGGACATCTTCAGCCCCTGGCGTCAGGCAGGCGCTGCTGATCACATCGGCTTCTGCTTTGCCCTGATGGCTAACCTCTGTGAGGCTGAACACCAGGAGAAGGACCAGGAAACGGCTAAAACCTGGCGGGAAAGCCAAACCAAGTTTCTAAGGGAAGAACTGCTTCCCTGTCTGCCCAACTTTGAAACCGCCCTTGCCCAGGCCAAAGCGCCGTTCTACAGCGCCCTGGGCCGTGCGGCCCTGCTGTGGGCACAGGATGATATGGCGGCGTTATCCGACCCCGCCCAGTGATGAAAGGAGTTATAAAATGGCTCAACCCAGATATGGCATGGTGATTGATCTGAGGCGCTGCGTGGGCTGCCACGCGTGCACCGTTGTATGCAAAATGGAAAACAACAGCCCCAAGGAATTTTCCCGTTCCTGGGTGGAAGAAGCGGACAAGGGCGAATTTCCCAATGTGTCCCGGGTGAAACTACCGCGGCTGTGCAACCAGTGCGCCAACCCGCCCTGCGTGCCCGTGTGCCCGGTGCAGGCCACCTATCAGGATCTTGGCGGCATCAGCATTGTGGATGAGGAGAAGTGCATCGGCTGCGGCATGTGCGTCAATGCCTGCCCCTACCACGCCCGCTATATCGATCCCCGCAACAACAAGGCCGACAAATGCGACCTGTGCCTGGGCCGCATTGAAAATGGCCTGGTGCCCTCCTGTGTGAGCACCTGCATTGCCAGTTCCCGCTTCTATGGGGATCTTAACGATCCGGAGAGTGAGGTGGCCAAGCTCGTCAAGGAGTTCAACGCCCAGCCCCTCTCCCCCGAATTTGGCACAGACCCCACGGTGTACTACATTGGCCTGGAGGAGTCCGGCGCCAAAGACATCCTGGAATCCCTGAAGGCGAAAGCCTGATTTAAAAAGCAAAAAGCCCGTGCCGGTAAGCTGGCACGGGCTTTGAGCGTTAAAAAAGCATATTCAGGAAGGTATCGGAGGGCGGAGCCCTCTGATGGAAATCCGCCCCAGCGACATG
>CAZSSU010000042.1:0-2657 GCA_964609415.1 uncultured Christensenella sp.
GCGCGTTTGGTTCGGGACCAAAAGGTCGCAGGTTCAAATCCTGTCACCTCGACCAGGAAAGTGGGGAGTTGTATTCACTCCTCACTTTTTTAATTTCGCAGCATCATTGCCTCTATCCTGCTCATTTTCTGCTGTGTACACCCTAACGCATTGACAAGGCCAAAAGGTATGATTATACTGTGCTTAAATGTCCATCCTCTTGATATCATCTGTTTTCGTTTGAGGATGTTCACATCAAAATGCGGTTTGGGCCGCGAATAATAGGAGGCTTCTTTCATGAAAAAAACTCTAGCCCTGTTGTTGATCCTTTGCCTGGTGCTGAGTGCCGCTCCCATGCTTGCAGAAAAACAATACACCATCGTTGTGAACTTGAAGACCCTTTCCAGTGAATACTGGCAGACCGTGAAATCCGGCATTGACGAAGCAGCCGCAGAATTCGGCCTGAACATTGATGTACAGGGCCCCGCTGCCGAAACCGAAATCGCAGAGCAGGTTCAGCAACTGGAGACCCAGCTTGCAGCCAACCCTGACGCGATCATCATAGCGCCACTGGACGGCGACGCGGTGATCGGCGCCATTGAGTCCTCTGGCTACAAAGGCCTCGTTATTTTCTGTGATACCGATGCCAACTATGCCAACAAAACCTCCTTTGTGGGCACCTCCAACCAGGTGGCCGCTCATTCCGGCGGTGTGTACGGCATCGATCTTGTGGGCAAAGAAAATGTCAAGGCCCTCATCATCTACGGCCAGGAAGGTGACAACACCTCCAACCTCCGCAAGGCTGGCTATGAGCAGGCCCTGGAAGAAGCCGGCATTAAGCCTGTCGCCATGCTGTCCGGCAACAACACCACCGATGGCGCCACCAAAGTCATGGAAGACCAGCTGATTGCCAATCCCGAAATCAACCTCGTGCTCTGCATGAATGACGACACCGCCATCGGCGCGCTTAACGCTGTGACAACAGCTGGCAAAGAAGGCATCTCCATCATCGGCTTTGACGGCAACCAATCCGCTGTTGAGCTGATTGCCACCGGCGACCTGACTGCCACCGTGGCACAGCAGCCCAAGCTGATGGGTTACCTCTCTGTTGAGACTGCCCTCAAGGCGCTCAAGGGCGAAGCCGTGGACGCCAATGTGGTGGTTGACACCGTCATCATCGACAAGGATAACTACGCCGATTTCCTGAAGAAATAACATGACTTGTTCCGGTATGATAAACCGCACATAGAACAAGGGAACATCATCAGGCGGTGGTCCGGAGCATGTCCCCGGGCCACCCCTGTCTTTTTTAAGAGCAATGGTCATCAACCCCTTTATCACTGCGGAAGCGAGGTGTTTGCGTGTCAGAGCAGTTTGTCGTTGAGCTCAAGCATGTCACGAAAAAATTCCCGGGTGTTATTGCAATGCGTGATATGCATATCCAAATCAGACCCGGCGAAATTCACGGCCTTATTGGAGAAAATGGCGCTGGTAAATCCACCTTGATCAAGGTGCTCACAGGCGTCTATATTCCTGAAGAAGGCGAGATTTATGTGGAAGGCCAGCGCGTGTCCTTCCGGAATCCCGTTCAGGCAAGGGAGGCGGGTATCGCCTGTGTTTACCAGGAGCTGAACATCGTAAAAATGCTGCCTGTGGTAGACAATGTGTTCATGGGACGCAGAATCACCAATAAGTTTGGCCTGCTGGATTACGCTCACATGCATGAGGAGGCACGCAATGCCTTGTCCTCACTTGGCCATGCTGAAATTGATACCCGCATGGAGTGTGGCAAACTGGGCATCGGTCAGCAGCAGATGGTGGAAATTGCCAAGGCCATCACCCAGAACGCCAAACTGATCATCATGGATGAGCCCACCTCCTCCCTGGGCGAACAGGAAGTCAAGCAGTTGATGGACACCGTGAGGCTGCTGAAAGACCGGGGCATCGCCATCCTCTTCGTATCCCATAAGTTGGAAGAGTTGTTCGAGTTGTGTGACCGGGTGACGGTCATGCGGGATGGAGAGCATATCCTGACCAAAGACATGACAGAGATGACGGAGGATTCCCTCATTGAAGCCATGGTGGGCAGAACGCTTGAGAACCAGTACCCCAAAATCCCCACCACACGCGGTGAGATGCTACTGAAGGTGGAAAACCTTAGCCAAATTGGCGTCCTCAAAAATGTGAGCTTTGAGGCATATGCCGGTGAAATCCTGGCTTTTGCCGGGCTAGTAGGTGCCGGGCGCACAGAAACCATGCGGGCGATTTTTGCCGCTGAAAAGCCTGACAGCGGGAAAATCTATGTCAATGGCAAAGAAGTAAGCTTCAATAACCCAGGCCAGGCCATCCGCTCAGGGCTGGCTTTTGTAACCGAAGACCGGAAAGGCCAGGGGCTGGTGCTATCAGAGTCCGTCAAAACCAATCTGATTCTGGCCAATATTAAAAACTACCGCAAAGGGCCGCTGCTTAACCATGCTGAAATCAATGAAGTCAGTCAGAAAAATGTGAACACGCTTCGCATCAAAACCCCCACCATTGAAGAGGTGGTGGTGCAGCTTTCCGGCGGCAACCAGCAAAAGGTGGTTATCGGCAAGTGGATTAACTCGGATGCTGACATCTATATTTTTGATGAGCCCACCCGGGGCATCGATGTTGGCGCCAAGATTGAGGTTTATAAC
>CAZSSU010000042.1:2667-12035 GCA_964609415.1 uncultured Christensenella sp.
ATGCATCATCATGGTCTCCTCGGAGCTGCCGGAGGTGCTGGGCATGGCCGATCGGGTCATTGTGATGCGGGAAGGGAAAATCATGGCAGAAATCCCGCGCGAAAGCCCGCATTTTAACCAAAACGACATCATGAAAGCTGCTTGGGGAGGGGAAATCGCATGACAACAACAGCCATCAAGAAAAAATCCAACATGGGTGACTTTATCATGAAAATCGCACCGCTGACGGTGCTGGCTATTCTATACATTCTGTTCAGTGTGATGCATCAGGGCAAGTTCATGACCATGGCCAACCAGATGAACATCCTGAAGCAAACAGCCGTCAACTGCCTGATTGGGGCGGGTATGCTGCTTGCGCTGATTACAGCGGGCATCGATCTGTCAGTGGGTTATAATGCCATTCTGGCAACCTGCACCATCGGTGTGCTGATGCAGAACTTTGGCATCACATCCGTCTGGATTCTGATTCCAGCCGCCATCCTGGTTTCCACCTTTGCCGGCTTTATCAACGGCACACTGCTCACACGCCTGGATCTCCCCCATCCCTTTGTTTCCACTCTGGGCATGAAGAATGTGTTGTGGGGTGTTGCGCTGCTTATCACCTCTTCAAAAACCATCGGTTTTACCAATAAGGGCATTGACAGCACGCTATGGATTGGCCGCGCCACCTTTGACATTGACATCTTTGGGTTTAAGCTGCTAAGCGGTTTCCCTGTCAGCTTTATTCTTGTGCTGGTGGTATACGCGGTGTTCCATGTGTTTTTGAACCACACCGCCCTGGGCCGTCAGATTTACTGCGTTGGCGGAAACCCTGAGGCGGCCAGGCTATCAGGCATCCGCTCTAAAAATGTGCTAACCGTGGTCTACATGATCTCCGGCTTCATGTGCGGCATCGCCGGCATCGTGCTTGCCGGACGTCTGAACACTGCCAACACCGCTTCTGCCGCCACCTATGATACCGACGCCATCGCCGCCTGCATCATCGGAGGCGCGTCCTTCCGTGGCGGCAAAGGAACCATCTGGGGCACACTGTTAGGCGCTCTGCTCATTTCCACCATCAGAAACGGCTTAAACCTCTTCAGCGCCGGCAATGATATCCAGTACATCGTCATTGGTTCCGTCATTATTCTGGCCGTTACCATTGACGTCACCCGGAACAAGCTCGAAGCCCGCGCCCGCAAACTGGCAACAATTTAAGGAGATTTAAATGTTTAACAAGGATAAGGTCCATCTGGGCATCGCGCCCATCGGCTGGTGCAACGATGATATGCCGGAACTGGGCGCAGAGAACACCTTCCGCCAAACGGTGAGTGAAATGGCACTGGCCGGCTTTACCGGCACGGAAATCGGCAACAAGTACCCCACCGACGCCAAGGAACTGAAGTGGGAGCTGGATTTGCGGGGCATGCACATCGCATCCAGATGGTTTTCCAGTTTTCTACTCACCAAGCCTTTTGATGAGGTGGCAGCGGATTTCGAAAAAAATCTGGATTTTCTTGCCGCGGTAGGCGCTAATCGCATCAATGTCAGCGAGCAAAGCCATTCCATCCAGGGGCAGACAGAAACCCCAGTGCTGGGCAAGGCAAAATATGTGATGAACGACGCTGAATGGGCACGTTTCTGCCAGGGGCTGGATAAACTGGGCGATATCGCAAACAAGCGAGGCTTCAAACTCTGCTTTCACCACCACATGGGAACAGTGGTGCAGACCGCAGAAGAAACAGACCGCATGATGGCCAGCACATCTCCTAACAAGGTATTTCTGTGCTATGACACGGGGCATTTTACCTTTGCGGGCGAGGATCCGCTGGCCATGCTCAGGCTGTATGCCAACCGCGTGGGGCATGTGCATTTGAAGGACATGCGCCGGCAAGTGGTGGACAAGGTAGCGCCTGAAGGGTGGAGCTTCCTGAAAGCTGTCCGTGAGGGTGCCTTCACGGTGCCGGGAGATGGCTGTGTCGCCTTTGACCCGGTGTTTGACCTGCTCGCCAAATCCGGCTATGAAGGCTGGCTGCTGGTGGAAGCCGAACAGGACCCCGCCAAGGCCAATCCTTTGGAATACGCCATCAAGGCCAGAAAATTTATCCGTGAGCACGCGGGCATATAAAGGAGGATGACCATGGCATATTTACAGCCGGAGATCAGACCCGGATATAACGCTTACCTGGATATACATGACAACCCCGAGGTGGGGATGGATGTGGGGCTGCTGGTCCTTAAACCTGGCCAGGGCTGGGAAAGTGGCAGGCCTGACATCGAAATCGCCTGCCTGCTGCTGGAAGGAGAAGCCATTTTTCACTGGGAAGGCCAGTCCGTTCATGTGAACAGGCGCAATCCCTTTGTGGATGAAGCCTATTGCCTGCACACTGGGCCTGGCGTTGCCTTTTCCATCCAGGCCGTCACCCATACGGAGATTTACATTCAAGCAGCCAAGAACCCCATCCCCTTTCCCAGCAAGCTCTATACCCCTAAAGATGTGATGGTGCAGCACGCCGGTGACAAAAACGAACTGCTGGGCACCATGCGCCGGGAGATAAAGACCTTCTTTGATTATGAGTCAGCCCCCTGGTCCCAGATGGTGCTGGGCGAGGTGCTGAACTTCCCGGGCAAATGGTCCAGTTATCCCCCCCACCATCATCCCCAGCCAGAGGTATACTTCCATCGCTTTGACAAGCCCCTGGGCTTTGGCGCCAGTTTTGCCAATGGCGATGTACACGTTTCCAAACAGAATGGCCTGACTGTGATCCTTGATGGCTTCCATTCACAAACCGCAGCGCCCGGTTATGCCATGTGCTATATGTGGGGCATCCGCCACCTGCCCGGAAACCCCTGGCAGAAAACCCGCATTGACGATCCGGGGCACGAGTGGCTTTGGAAAGCCGATGCCAACGACCATATTTTCAAATTGGAGGGAGAAGCATGAATACTGTCCGGCTTACCATGGCCCAGGCCTTGATACGCTTCCTCGAAAACCAATATCTGGCCTGGGATGATCAGGAAACCCCCTTTGTGGCTGGCATCATGATGATTCCCGGCCATGGCAATGTGGTTGGCCTGGGCCAGGCCATCGCTCAGGAAGCCAAGCGCATGAAAATATACCAGGGCAAAAACGAACAGGGCATGGCGCATGTCGCTCTCGCATTTGCCAAGCAAAAAAAGCGTAAGCAGATTATGGCAGCCACCTCCTCTGTGGGGCCAGGCGCTGCCAATATGCTCACCGCGTGCGGCACCGCCACGGCAAACAATATTCCCCTCTTGGTGCTGCCAGGCGATACCTTTGCATCCCGCCAGCCAGACCCGGTGCTCCAGCAGATTGAGCATGCCCAGTCGGCTGGGCTTTCCACCAACGATGCCTTCCGGGCTGTCTGCCGGTATTTCGACCGGATTGAGCGCCCCGAACAGGTCATGAGCGCCTTGCTAAACGCCATGCGTGTGCTGACAGACCCAGCGGATACGGGCGCTGTCTGCCTGGCCCTGCCCCAGGATGTGGAAGGTGAAGCCTATGACTATCCTGTCAGTTTCTTTGAAAAAAGGGTTTATCACCTTCAGCGCCGCCCGCCTGAAAAGGATGCGCTTGACAGAGCGATTGAATTAATCAAAAGATCAAAGAAACCCCTGCTTATCTGCGGCGGAGGCGTGCGTTATTCAGAGGCTCATGCCGCATTTGCCGAATTTGCAGAAAAGTTCAACATCCCCTTTGGTGAAACGCAGGCTGGTAAATCAGCTCTGGTATGGGATCACCCCCTGAACCTTGGCGGCATTGGCGTAACCGGGACCCTGGCCGCCAACACCCTGGCCAAAGAGGCGGATCTCATCATTGGCGTTGGAACGCGCTATACGGACTTCACCACCGCATCCAAATGGTTGTTTAACCCGAAGGCCAAATTCCTGAACATCAATGTATCCCCCTTCCAGGCCATGAAGCTGGATGCATTGCCGCTCATCGCTGATGCGCGGGAAGCACTGGTTGCCCTCACCCGCGCACTGGATGGCTACAAGTCCAGCTATCAGCATGAAATCACCCAGGCCCGCGAGCAATGGCAGCAAGAGCTCAAGCGCCTGGACAGCACTGTGTATGACGAACAAAACCCGCCGCTTATCAATGACAGAAACGCCGACAGCGCCGGGCAGTACGCCATGGACCTTGCTTCTGCCCTCACCCAGACGGCCGCCCTTGGCACCATCAACCGTCTGATACCAAAGGATGCCGTAGTCATCGGTTCATCAGGCTCATTGCCTGGTGATATGCAGCGGATGTGGCGTCCCCACAGCCCTGACAGCTATAACATGGAATATGGCTATTCCTGCATGGGCTATGAGGTGTCAGGTGCCCTGGGACAGAAAATGGCTGTTGGCGATAAGGAAACTTACTCCTTGGTGGGTGACGGCAGCTTTGTCATGCTCCATTCTGAACTGCTCACTGCCGTTCAGGAAAAGATCAAGATTAACATCTGCCTGTTTGACAATGCCAGCTTTGGCTGCATCAACAACCTGCAAACCGGCCAGGGAAATGACTCCCTGTGTACCGAGCTACGCTACCGCACCGCATCCGGAAAGCATGATGGCAGTTTTCTCCATGTTGACTACGCCAAAATCGCCCAGGGCTATGGCTGTAAAGCTTATACCATCCGCACCCTTGAAGAGCTTGAAAGCGCATTGAAAGATGCCTTGAAGGTAAAAGACCGTCCTGTGCTTTTTGACATCAAGGTGCTGCCCAAAACCATGACTGATGGCTATGCCTCATGGTGGCGAGTCGGTTCAGCGGAGGTGTCAGAAAACCCGCGCAATCATGCCGCCTGGCAGGAGCATCTGGATCACATCAAAGACGCGAGAGCGTACTAAGAAAAAGAGGGAAGAAAAATGGCTGATAAAAAACTCAACATCGGTGTTATTGGCGCTGGCCGCATCGGCAAACTCCACGCGAACAACCTGGTTAACCTTGTGCCCAGAGCCAATCTGTTGGCCGTCTCTGACGTCAATCTGAAAAGCGCTCAGGAACTGGCAGATTCCCTGGGCATTAAACATGCTTATTCGGATTACCGCGATATCATTAACAACCCGGAAATTGACGCGATTTTTATCTGCGCCCCCACAGACCTTCACTCCCCCATCTCAATAGAAGCAGCCCGGGCGGGCAAGCACATTTTCTGCGAAAAGCCAATCGACCATGACCTTAAAAAGATTGAGGAAGTGCTCGAGGAGGTTAAAAAAGCCGGTGTGAAGTATCAGGTTGGCTTCAACCGCCGCTTTGACCGCAACTTCAAAAAAGTCCGTGAAACCGTGCAAAAAGGCGATGTCGGTGATGTGCATATTGTGAAGGTCACCTCCCGTGATCCTGCGCCGCCCCATCCTGGCTACATCAAAGCCTCCGGCGGCATCTTCGTGGACATGACCATTCATGATTTCGATATGGTGCGCTACCTCACTGGCAGCGAAGTGGAAGAAGTTTCCGTTTTTGGCGCGGTGCTGATTGACCCGGCCATTGGCGAGGAAGGCGATGTGGACACCTGCATCATCACCATGCGGTTTAAGAACGGCGCCCTTGGCGTGATTGATAACTCCCGCCAGGCGGTCTATGGCTATGACCAGCGCATTGAGGTCTTTGGCTCCAAGGGCTGCGTCACCGCCGACAACGAAACCGCCAACAACACCGTGCTGTACACCGCCGAAGGCGTGACCAGCGAAAAACCCCTCTGGTTCTTCCTGGAGCGCTATAATGATGCCTTTGTCGAGGAGGCCAAGGATTTTGTGGCCGCTTGCCTGGATGGCACTGATACCCCTGTAGGCGCTTTTGATGGCCTCCAGCCTGTAAAAATCGCCATTGCCGCCAAAAAGAGCTGGCAGCAGGGCGGAGCGCCGATTAAGGTGGAATAAATGAACAGGAAGCTAAACATCGGCATCATTGGTGCCGGGCGAATTTCCCAAGTCCATACCCCGCTTCTGGCACAGCGTGTGCCAAGGGGCAGGGTCTTGAAACTCTGTGACCTTGATCTTGACAAAGCCCATGCGCTGGGGGACCCGCTGGGCATCCCAGTGTGCCAGGATTATCATGAGATTTTAAGTGATCCCGCTATTGACGCAGTGTTCATCCTGGCTTCAACAGATGCCCATGTAATGATAGCGCTTGAAGCGGCAAAGGCTGGCAAGCACATCTTCTGCGAAAAGCCCATCGACCATAATGCAGATAAAATCCGCAAGGTCATAAAAGCAGTTGACGCAGCAGGCATCAAGTTCCAGGTGGGCTTTAACCGCCGCTTTGACCGCAACTTCTCCCACATCAAAAAAACGGTGGAGGATGGAAAGGTGGGTGAGGTGCATATCATCAAAATCACCTCCCGTGATCCCCAGGCGCCACCCTTAAGCTATGTGGAAACCTCTGGCGGCATTTTTGCCGACATGAGCATCCATGATTTTGACATGGTGCAGTACCTCAGCGGCGCTCTGGTCAAGGAAGTAAGCGTCTTGGGCGCCTGCCTCATCAACCCGGATTTCGCCAAACATGGCGATGTGGACACCTGTATTGTCAATCTCAAACTGGATAATGGCGCCCTGGCTGTGATCGATAACAGCCGCCAGGCTGTGTATGGCTATGACCAGCGCATTGAGGTTTTTGGTTCCAAGGGCTGCATCACCGCCGCCAATGAACGCCCCAACAACACCACATTGATGACCGCTGATCGCGTCAGTCAGGAAAAACCCCTCTGGTTCTTCCTGGAGCGCTATGCTGATGCCTTTTTGTATGAAAATATCAGCTTTGTGGATGCCTGCCTGGATGACAAGCCCACGCTCATTGACGTGCGCGGCGGCCTTTCCCCCGTCCTGATCGCGGATGCGGCACTTAAATCCTGCCAGTTGAATGGGCAGCCTGTGCAAGTCGAATACTGATAACAACCAAGAGGAGGAAATGATATGTCTAAAATTAAAGTAGCTGTTTCAGGATATGGCGTGATTGGCCAGCGCCTGGCTGATGGCGTCGCCATGCAGGGGGATATGGAGCTGATCGGCATTGCCGACCTGGCCCCCACCCTATCCATCCGTGCCCTTGCTGAAAAGGACATGATTGGCGCCAACAACACCGAATATAAACTTTACCTGGTGGATGGGGCTGACAAGGCCGCCTTTGATGACCTGGGCATTCCCGTTGCCGGTACCTTTGATGAAATGGTTAAGCAGGCTGATATCATCCTGGATTCCGCCCCCGGCGGGGTTGGGGTGAAGAACAAGGAAGTTTATAAGAAATATGGCAAAAAAGCCATTTTCCAGGGCGGCGAGAAAAATGAAGTGGCAGACGTGTTCTTCCATGGTTATGCCAACTATGAAAAAGGCGTTGGCGCTGACTACCTGAAACTCACCTCCTGCAACACCACGGGCCTCATCCGCACCGTGCATGCCCTGGATAAGGCTTTTGGCCTGGATCACGTGGCGATCACCATCATCCGCCGCGTGGCTGACCCGGGCGATTATCACCGCGGCCTCACCAACGCCCTGCAAATGGACAAGGCGCCCAGCCATCAAGCGGTTGACCTGATGACCATCATGCCGCACATTGAGGCCACCGGCATCCTGGTGCACACCCCTGTAACCCACGGCCACATTATCACGGTGGTTGCCACCCCCAAGGAAGGCAAAATCACCAAGGAAGCGGCGCTTAAGGTGTTTGAACAGCACCCCCGCATCCGTGTGGTGTCCATTGACGAAGGCTTCAAGGGCAACGCTTCCTTCTTCCGCTATGCCAGGGATCTGGGCAACCGCCGGGGCGACATGTATGAGGTAGGCCTTTGGAAGGATGCTGTGGTCGAGACGGGCAACGCCATCATGTACGCCATCAATATTCCCCAGGAATCAGTCACCATTCCTGAGAGCATTGACGCCGTGCGCGCCGCCATGTCCATGCAGAAAACCGGCGCTGAAGGCACCGCTGAAACCAATAAATACCTGCACATTGGCAAGGGGAAAAAGTAATGCGCTTCGGGATTAGAACCCTGGATGAGGCCCAGGTAGCCGGCAAAACCGTGCTGTGCCGGGTGGACATTAACCAGCCGGTAGACCAAAAAACCGGCACCCTTAAATCAACCGCCCGCATCGAGGCTTGCGTGCCCACCTTGAAGGAACTGTCCGACAAGGAGGCCCGGCTGGTCGTTCTGGCCCATCAGGGCAGTGACATTGAATACAAAAACTTTTACACCACCGCCCCCCACGCCCAGGTGCTATCCAGGCTCCTGAGCCGGGAGGTGGCCTTTGTGGATGATGTGACCGGCCCCACAGCCAGGGCAGCCATCAAAGCGCTTAATGACGGGGATATTCTTCTTCTTGACAATGTGCGCTTCTGCTCTGAGGAGCAAACGCTGTTTGAACAAAAGCTTCAACTCAGCCATCAGCAACAGGCACAAACCCAGGTGGTTAAAAAACTGGCCCCCCTGGCTGATCTGTATGTTTGCGATGCCTTTGCGGCCGCCCACCGCGATCAACCAAGTCTCTGCGGCTTTCAGCAGGTGCTGCCATCCTATATGGGCCGCCTCTTTGAGCAGGAGTATGTGGTGATTTCCGAACTGATGGAGCAACCCCAGCGCCCCTGTGTGTTTGTGCTGGGTGGTGCTAAGGTGGGCGACGCTTTCCTTATGATGGACACAGTCCTCTCCCGGGGCACGGCTGATCAGGTGCTCACAGGTGGGCTGGTCGCCAACATCCTGCTGGCGGCCAAAGGGGAGAGAATCGGGCAGGGCAGCCTCGACTTTATCAAAAGCTCAAACAATGCCCAGTACATCGATACAGCCAAAGATCTGCTGTCAAAATACGCTGACAAAATTGTGCTACCCCAATCCCTTGCCTATCTGGAAAACGGCAAACGCCAGGAAGCGGCGCTGGCTCAGCTGCCGGAGCAGGCGGCTGCCCTTGACATTGGCACACAGGATGCGGCCCATTATCAACACATCATCCGGAGTGCAAAAACCGTCTTTGTCAATGGCCCCATGGGCGTTTTTGAAGAAGCGGAAACGGAGCTGGGCACCAAGGCGGTGTGGGACGCCCTGGGTGATACCCCGGCATACACCGTGATTGGCGGGGGAGATAGCATCACCGCCACCACAAAATACGACAAAACTAAGCAAATCGGCTACATCTGCCCAGGCGGCGGGGCTTTGATCCGCTTTTTAACCGGGGAGGAGTTGCCCGTGGTGAAAGCCCTGCGCCATGCGGCAAAGACATTCCCATGAGGATAGATCTTGGTTTTGGGTCAGGGGTTCAGCGTGTAGAGATACCGGATAAAAACCTCCTGGCGGTGCTTAACCCAAACACCCTGGAACTGGGGCTTACGGGAGAAGAAGAGGTGCGCCGTGCGCTTCAGAACCCCATTGGCTCCAAGCATTTGG
>CAZSSU010000043.1:0-12023 GCA_964609415.1 uncultured Christensenella sp.
CGGGAAAACGTCTACATCTTTGGCATGAAGGCAGACCGGGTGGCCGCGCTGTACAAAGAGGGCACCTACTCCCCCATGCAGATTTTTGAGCAGAACGTGGAGATCAGAAAAGCCCTCATGCAGATGATTGACGGCACCCTCTTCCCGGACAACCCGGCCCTCCTCCAGATGCTCTATCACGACCTGCTCTTTGGCGCAGGCGGCAGCCACCCGGACAACTACTTTGTGCTCAAGGACTTCGGCTCCTACTCCTCCACCCACCAGCAGGTGAACCAGGACTATGCCGATCAGGAGAAATGGCTGAAAATGGCCATCACCAACACCGCTATGTCCGGCTTCTTCTCCACCGACCGCACCATCGCCGAGTACAACGACCGCATCTGGCATTTGAAATAACGATACAGGATAAAGCAAAACCGGGGCTGACGCCTTATGACGTCAGCCCCGGTTTTATGTTGATTACATGGCAGCCAGGTCCATCAAGGTGTAATATATGTCGCTATACTCAACGGAATAATAATTCCCTATGGTGCCATCTGACTGGAGAGAAGTCATCACCATGTCCGCGGCACCCGGCACCATGGTGTAGTTCATGGGCCCGCCAGCAATCTGTCCGAACACCGTGTTGCAGGTGAAAATCCAGGTTTCACCCGGCGCGAAAAAATACATGCGGAAGAAGCGCGGGTTTGAGCTTAATGACGCCAGGTACACCCGGGTCATGGCGTCCGGGTTTTCAAAGGTGGCGCGGATATCGTCAATATGGTAAGCCGCCATGGAATATATCATGGTCGCAATCGCCAGGCGACTATCCGGGTCGCCAAGCAAGTCACTTGCCAGCTCGTTATCAAAGACGTCCACCTCAAAGAAATACTCCGGTTCCCCGTCATAATCAGCAGCGTTTGCCGAAAAGACGCTTCCTACAATCATCGCCATCACCAGGACCAGTGCCCATCTTCTCTTTAAATTCCCCATAGTCTATCCCTCTCCCTTTTGTTATTTAGCCCGCCTTAAATCACCGGGAAATAGGCCCTGACCCACTCGGTGCCCCGCTTGTAATCGCAGATCGCAAAGCCATTCTCATAGCCGTAAACCCTAAGCCAGGTGCCCCTGCTGACTGACTCAGCGCGCCTGGCATAGTCATAGCCCGGGCCATAGTACACATAGGTGGACTGGGACAGGGACGTTTCATAATAGTCCTGGTTGCCGATGGCCACCGGGCCATGGGCGTTGATGCGCTTCATCCCGGTATAAGCCCTGACTTTCAGGCCATCCCGGTAAAACTCCACCAGACCCCAGGGAACGCCGGTGGTCACAGTCTCAATCAGGGTGATGGCGGTGCTTTGCGGCATGGTGCCCAGCTCCTCCGTGTACTGGGTGCCAGGCCCTGAGCGGGTGGCCATGCGCTGGTTGAGGGAGGCCGGGGTGCCATAGCTGTAGGAATAGGAGTAGGAGGGGGCCGCTGTGGGCGCTGAATAGGATGATCCGCCCTGGGGCCTGCCTGGCAAATAACCCCTGACCCACTTGCCATCCTGCTGATAATCGCACAGGGTGAAGCCGTTTTCGCTGTCGTACACCCGCAGCCAGCTGCCCGCAGGCACACGCTTTTGTCGCTGGGCGTAGTTGTAGCCCGGGCCGTAGTACACCTCAGAGCTTTGGGAGAGCACAATCTCATCATAATAAAGCGAGCCCTGGGTCACCGGGCCATAGGCGTTGATGCGCTTCATGCCGGTGTAGGCCCTGACCTTTTGACCATTCCGGTAAAACTCCACCAGGCCCCAGGGGGTGCCGTTAGTGGTGACCATTTCGATGAGGGTGATGTCCGTGTTTTGCGGCATGGTGCCCAGCTCCTCTGTGTACTGGGTGCCGGGGCCTGAGCGGGTGGCCATGCGCTGGTTGAGGGAAGCCGGGGTCGCGGCACCGGCGTTCACGCTCATGAGCATTATCATGGCTACCAACAGGGCGGTGATTCTCCAGGTCGCTTTCATAAGAGCCTCCTTTATTCTTTTCATGTTCAGTGTTTAACTTTTCAAATTATATCAGGTAAAAATGGGCTTAGCAATCCGTCAGCATTCGACAAGTCACAAAAGTTCTCCTATAATGCGGCTATGATATTTTTACGAGGTGCTTTATGACATCATTCACCCCCCGGCTCACCACCCGCTCCCTGGCTGCAGCCGGCATTGTGGCGGCGCTTTACACAGCGCTGACGCTGATTTTTGCCCCCATCAGCTTTGCACAGATCCAGTTCCGCATTTCAGAGGCGCTGACGCTGCTTCCTGTGATGAGTTCAGCCAGTGTGCCCGGGCTTTTTATCGGCTGCCTGATTTCAAACCTCATCACCGGCCAGCCCTGGCAGGATGTGCTCTTCGGCTCCCTGGCCACCCTGATAGCCGCCCTCCTCACCCGGCGCTTCCGGGAGAAAATCTGGCTGGCAGCCCTGATGCCTGTTGTCATCAACGCCCTTGTTATTGGCGCCATGCTGTGGCTGGTCTATGGCCTGCATCCCTATATCAGCTTCTTAACGGTGGGTGCCGGGCAGGCGATTGTGTGCTACCTGCTGGGCGTGCCCATGGTGAAAGTCCTTGAAAAGCGGGGCATCACGCTGGAATAAAAAAGCGCCCGGTGAAAGGCGCTTTATGGCTGTCATTCCTTATCTGCTGAGCCTGTCTGCTCCTCCAGCGCCTTTTCGGCGCTGGTTTTTGCTCTGACAATGCCCAGGGCCACCCGCCTTTCATAAGGCAAAAAACGCATCAAACTGTTTGCCACGGTGCCGGTG
Organism: uncultured Christensenella sp.; assembly: GCA_964609415.1. Lineage (GTDB taxonomy): Bacteria > Bacillota > Clostridia > Christensenellales > Aristaeellaceae > UBA6115. Next base: position 2,777 of record CAZSSU010000043.1, read on the forward strand.
ATGCCGCCCATCACAGCGCCCACCACCACCAGGATAGCCAGGTAATACAGCAGGTTGATATGGGCAATCATCATGTAGAAAACCACCTGGCCGATGTTGTGCAGCACCCCGCCCAGGATGCCAGCGCCAATGGGGCTGACGCCCTTGATCAGGTAAACCATTACTATCATGCCCAGCATGCTGAGCGCACCACCCGACAGGCTCATAAAAAAGGTGACCGGCTGGCTGCCAAACATCAGCGCCATCAAGCCCACCTTGCCCAGCATCAGCATGATGGAGGCGGGGATGCCCAGCCAGTACAGGCAAATCAGCAGAACGCCGTTTGACAGCCCCAGCTTGATGCCCGGCACCGGGCCCACAATGGCCAGGGTTTTCTCAATATAGCCCAGCACCAGCATCACCGCCAGCAGCATGGCTGGCAGCGTAATCTTCATCGCGTTTTTCATCGGGGCGGACAGGGCGGGCCTCCTTACAAGACACATTTTTCCGCATAATACCGTTTGTGCCATCAAAAGTAAAGCAAAACGCATCGCGCCAATCGTTGACCCTTCTGCTTATCAGGCATATAATCTGTAAAAACTTGTCCAGGAGGCATTATGCAAACCAACAGGAAACGGGCCATCATCACCGCGGTCATCATGGTGGTGCTTCTTTTTATCTTGCCGGAGCTGAAAGTGATGCTCTACATGCTCATTCCCTCCATCGCAACGCAGAACAATGCGGAGCTGAAAAGCCTGATCGATCTGCCGCTCCTGTTGCTGCTCCCCTGTATCCTCATCAGCCTGGTCTATCTGAAAAAATCCGGGCACAGCTTCCGCGCCTTTTTCCGCTTGAATGGCTTTGACTTGGTCGAGTTCATCGTGATCACGGCCATCGCGCTGAGCATGCCGCTGGTGGTCAACACCATCATCCATTATTCTGATAAGGTGTTTGGCGCCAGTGGGGTAATGCAGCAGGTGGCCATTCAGCCAGATGGCAGCGCAAGCTTGATCCGCCAGCTGGGCACCTTCCTATACACGCTGTTTCTGCTGTCCATCATCCCTGGCATCTGCGAGGAGATGTTTTTCCGCGGCGCCCTGATGTCCCTCACAGAGCACGCGGGTATGAAAACAGCCTTCACCCTGCTGGTGAGTGCCGTGGTCTTCAGCGTTTTTCACAAAAACCTGACCCAGATGCCCTACCTGTTTGTGATTGGCCTGGTGTTCGCCCTCACCGCCTATATCACAAACAGTGTCCCTGCCAGCATCTACCTGCACGCCCTGTACAACTTCTGCTTTGTCATTCAGTTTGCGCTTGACGCGCGGAAATATCCCCTGGTCGCCAATATCTCGCACTTCTATCAGCAGACCAACATCCCTCTTCTCAGCCTTGCGATTGCTGTTGCCATTGCTGCTTTGCTCTACTTCCTCTACCGACGCCGGCAAGGGAAAACAGCCGTCCAACGCTGACGCTTCATCACACAGGCTGCCGCAAAAATAACGGCAGCTTTTTTGTGGACAAAATCTAAACCCCCTGCATTTATGCCATCAAAAGCAAGGCATCGTTGATACCAGCCCCCGAATGGGGTATACTTGCCCCGAAAAGGAGTGATGATATGGGGAAATATTTTGGCACCGATGGCTTCCGCGGGGAGGCCAATGTCGGGCTGACCGTGGACCACGCAGTGAAAATCGGCCGTTTTCTGGGCCATGCCTTTGGGAAAAAACACAAAGCACGCATCGTCATCGGCAAGGACACCCGCCTTTCCAGCTACATGCTGGAGGACGCCCTGGCCGCCGGCATCACCGCGTCCGGCGGGGACGCCTACCTGCTGCACGTCACCACCACGCCCAGCGTAGGCTTCATCACCCGGAGTGAGCGCTTCGACTGCGGGGTCATGATTTCCGCCAGCCACAACCCCTTTTATGACAATGGCATCAAAATCGTCAACGGCAATGGCGAAAAGATGGACGAAGCCTTCACCGATGAAATTGAGCGTTACCTGGACGGCGAGTACGGGGAAATCCCCTACGCCAGGCGCGAGCACATCGGCAAAACCATCGACTACTACGGCGGGCGCAACCAGTACATCGGCTACCTGATCTCCATGGCCCGCAACTCCTACCAGGGCTACAAGATCGGGCTGGACTGCGCCAACGGCTCCACCTGGATGATCGCCAAAAGCGTCTTTGACGCCCTGGGCGCCCAAACCTTTGTGATCAACAACCAGCCCACCGGGCTTAACATCAACCTGGACTGCGGCAGCACCCATATCCAGCACCTGCAGAAACTGGTGGTGGATAATGAGCTTGATGTGGGCTTCGCCTTTGACGGCGACGCTGACCGGTGCCTGGCCGTGGATGAAAAGGGCAATGTGGTGGATGGCGACCTCATCCTCTACATCTACGCCACCTTCATGAAGGAGCGGGGAAACCTGCTTGACAACACCGTGGTCACCACCATCATGTCCAACTACGGCCTCTACAAAGCCCTGGACGAGGCGGGCATCCAGTACAAGAAGACCGCCGTGGGCGACCGCTTTGTCTTTGAATGCATGAAGGAAAACGGGCACCTGCTGGGCGGCGAGCAATCAGGCCACATCATCTTTGGCAAATACGCCAACACCGGCGACGGCGTCCTCACCGCCATCAAGCTCATGCAGGCCATCACCACCAAGGAACTGCCCCTGTCAAAACTGGCGGAGCCGGTCACCATCTACCCCCAGGTGCTCAAAAACCTGCGCGTGAAGGATAAGGACGCCGCCATGGAAGACCCCCAGGTGCTGGCCGCCGCCCAGGCCATGGATGACAAGCTGGCCGGGCACGGCCGGGTGCTGCTGCGCAAAAGCGGCACGGAGCCGGTGGTGCGCGTGATGGCGGAAGCTGAAACCCAAGCCCTGTGCCAGGAGGCGGTTGACAGCATTGTGGCTGTAATCGCGGCCCTTGGCCACCTGCCGGAGGAAAACCATGCTTAAAACCCAGGATTTGTTTGACCTGAGCCACAGCCTGGCCGGGGAATGGCTACAGCAGTTCACCTACCCCTGGGAAGCCCTGGGCGGCATTGGAGAGATGATCCTGGCCCTGGGCGCTCGCCTTGACCCGGCTGAATATGACCAGCCCCAGGCGGATGTGTGGATCGCGAAGGACGCGGTCATCGCCCCATCCTCTTCCATCACTGGCCCTTGCATCATCGGCCCCAAAACAGAAGTGCGCCACTGCGCCTTTATCCGGGGCAATGCCCTGGTGGGGGCTGGCTGCGTGGTGGGCAACTCTACGGAACTTAAAAACGTCATCCTTTTTGACAATGTCCAGGTGCCCCACTACAACTATGTGGGGGATTCCATCCTGGGCTACAAAGCCCACATGGGGGCCGGCTCCATCACCTCAAACGTCAAGAGCGACAAATCCCTGGTTGTGGTGAAAGACCAGGAAGGCGACCTCTACCCCACCGGGCGCAAAAAAGTGGGCGCGCTGCTGGGCGACCATGTGGAAATCGGCTGCAACGCCGTCCTCAACCCCGGCACTGTGGCAGGCCGTCACAGTGCGGTTTACCCCACCACCTGTGCCCGGGGCCTGATCCCGCCTGAGAGCATCCTGAAGGTGAGCGGCGAAATCGTGCCAAAACGCTGATTTTCCTTGCCCCGGCGCTGCTTGCAAGGTATAATGTTTAGTATGCGCCTGCGGGCGATCTAAAAAACGGAGTGTGTCTGATGAAGAACAACATGATCTCAAAGAAAATTCTGGTCATTTCCCTGCTGATGGCCCTGGTGATGGTGCTTAGCGCCTGCAACCTCATCGTCAAGGACCCTGAGGTGGACGCCCGGCAGGTGATTGTGTCGGTGAACGGCGAGGAAGTCGCCAAAGAAAGCTTCACCCAGTATTACAACAACATCATGCAGCAGTATATGCAGCAGTTTGGTTCAATCCAACAGGTCAATATCACCCCGGAGACCGTGCTTGACAGCACCGTCACCGCTGTGGTGCGTGAACTGGTCATGCGCCAGAAAGCCAAGGAGTTGGGGCTGGATGCCTTCACCGCCGAGGATGAAGCCAAGGCCAAGGAAGCCGCCGACGCCAGGTTCCAGGACACCCTGGGGCAGATTAAGGATCAGTTCTTCGCGGATACTGAGCTGACTGGCGAGGAACTGGACAAGGCCCTGAACGACAAAGCAGCTGAACTTCAGATTCACCTGGAGGACATGCTGGAGGTTGAAAAGAGCAACCTTCAAAATAACAAGATTTATGACAATTTGAAAGCCCATGCCGTCAAGGATGTGACGATCAGCGATGAAGAAGTGCAGGCTGATTTTGACCAGAAGGTGGAGCAGGCCAAGGCCAGCTACGAAACCAACGCCTCCGCCTATGGCAGCGCAGTCAACGCCGGCCAGCCCGTGTATTATGCCCCCGCCGGCTACCGCTTTGTGAAGCAGATTCTGGTGAAGCTCACCCAGGAGGATCAGGATGCCATCAACGCCCTGAAAGCAGAGTTGACCCCGCTTAAGGACGCGCTGGACGAAGCCCAGACCGCCCTCACCCAGTTCAAGGATGCCCAGGCCGCCGAAGACGCTCCTGAGGAAAACGCTGAAAGCGAAGCCGCCCTGCTGGCGCTGGAAAACGCCCTCAAGGAAGCCCAGGCTAATTACGACGCCAAGAACGCTGAGCTCACCGCCAAGGAAGCCGCGGCCTATGCCACCATCCTGCCCCGCGCCAATGACATCTATGCCAAGGCCGCGGCCGAAGGCGCAGATTTTGATGCCCTCATCAAAGAGTATAACGACGATGCCGGGCAGCCCGCCCAGGGCTACGCCGTGTTCCAGGATTTCACCGGCTTTGACGAAGCCTTCATGAAGCCCGCCATGGCCCTCACAAACATCGGCGATGTGGCTGAGCCCAGCCAGGGCATCTACGGCTACTACATCGTGCAGTACGCGGCCGACATCCCCGAAGGCCCCGTCGCCCTTGACAGCGTGCGCCAGCCCCTCCACGACAGCCTCCTCACCGCCAAGCAGAACAGCGTCTTCACCCAGACCATGGACGAATGGGTGGCCGCCGCTGATGTGAAAACCTATCCCGAGCGCATGAAGGACTGATCCCTTCAGCACCCGGTACTCCTTTATATGCATCCATTTTGCGCCTGCTGATGAGCAGGCGCTTTTTGTCAGGAAAATCCCCCGGGGCTCGTCTAATGAATGAAAGGGGCGTGAAAGAATGACTGTGGACGCACGGGAAGCGGCGGAAAACCTGTTCCAGGCGCATGGCACCAGGCTCTTGCAGCTGGCTGTCCTCTACCTGGGGGACAGGCCCCTGGCGGAGGATGCGGTACAGGAAACCTACCTGAAGGTGATCCGGGGCTATGACAAGTTCCGGGGCCAGGGGGAACTAGCCACCTGGGCCACCCGCATCCTGATTAACACCTGCAAGGACATCAGGCGCGCAGGCTGGTTCAGGCGGTTGTTTCAAACCCAGCCCCTCCACGCCCTGCCCGAACCCGCTGCGCCTATGCCGGCGGAGGACCTGGGTGTGGTGGAGGCGGTTATGTCGCTGCCCGCCAAATACCGGGAAGCCATCCTGCTGTTTTACTGGCAGGGCATGGATGCCCGGCAAATCGCCCTAGCCCTGAACACCTCAGAAAACGCTGTCTACACCCGCCTCAGCCGGGCCAGGGCCCTGCTCAAACCCATTTTGAAAGGAGTGCTGAAAGATGAGTAACCCCATCAAACAAGCCTTTGACAAACAATTCGCTGATATCCGGATGGACGAAGGCCGTTTGGAACGGCTTCAGAATTCAACCAGCACAAAAACACCCCGCCCCGCACCCTTCAAAAAAGCACTGGTGCTGGCATTGGCCCTGATTGTGGTGGTCGGGGTGGGCTACTCCGCAAGCCAGTATCTAGGCGCGGTTGACTGGCAGGGCAACAAAACCCCGGAGGAAACGAAACAAGCACCCACCGATTCTCCTGATGTGTCGCAACACATGGTCCATGAAGCCCTTCAACGCATGCCCCCGGAGGAACTATGGTTAGCCCATACGGACGCAGGCATATGGACGACCTTCTTCCCCAAAATCCGGGTGAACAGCTATGAGGAGGTAAAAGAACTGCTGGCAAGAAGTGACTCCCCTCTGATGCTGCCAGACAATGTTACCGCAGCGTATACCTTTGATTATGGCATACTATCTCATTATATAGATACCCGATACTATGAAAGCCTCCAGCGTCTGGCAGATGAAACGCCTGCGCCCGGACTTACGCTTAGAGGCTACCGACTATCCCAGGAGGCTCTGGAAGACTTTAGATACTATAGCCTTTACTTTGTGAACAAAAAGGGAGACCAGTTGCGCCTGGATGCGCGTCTGTCTGGCGGGCAAGAAGACTTTGGCCTCTGGCAGGGTGAAAAAGTCAAGCCCATCGTCATCCCAGGTTTTGATAACGCTTTGCTATTTGAACGAAATGGCGCAATCCAAGTGTTTTTCCAGCAAGCAGGCATTGCCCCCATCAGCGCCTGCCGGATGGATTACTTCACCATCGCCCCGGATACAGATGATTATCCCTTGGAGCCTGAGATTTTCACCTCTGTTACCTACAGCATTCACTACAAAACAGCCTCAGGCGAATCGGTTTCTTCTGCCTTTCTGGAAACGCTCGCCAAAAGCTACACCCAGCCTTAAACGGTCCTGAAAGCATCAGGGAGGGCGCTATGGATTGCACCCTCCCTGAAAATCTTTTGGCTTTACGCGTCTGCGTCCAATGCCTGCTCAGCCTCCCGCTGCTTCTTGCGGTGATAATGGCCCAGCAAAGCCAGGGCGCCATAGGCGAGAACAAACACCGCCAGCCCAAGCAGCAGCAGAAAACGGATGGCAGGCCAGGTGAAGGCCTTGTCAGACAGCGCCATCATAATCAGGTCCACCGCCGGAACCAGCACCCCGGCAGCCAGGCTTGCCAGCAGATTCTGCCGGGCGCTTGGCTGCTGACGCTGGCTGGTCCACAGGCCTTCCCTGAGGTAAGCCGTCAGCGTATAGAGGTTTATTAGCAGAAACAAGCCCATTTCCACCAGCCAGCGTTCAGGCTGAGTGGGAAACAGAATCACCTGCACAAGAAAGGCGACAATCAGCAGCCCCCAGGCCAGGTTATAGGCCCGGCTGTTGACCCGCTGATAGGCTTGCCGCTGCCGCTCATCCCACACAGAGTTGCCTAAGCCTTTGGTCGTTTTGCCAGAATGCGTCATGATACGTCCTCCTCCCAAAATAGTTGGTCCAGGGTTTTCCCCAGCGCTTTTGCAATCTGGATGCACAGCGCCAGGGAGGGGTTAAACCGCCCCTGTTCTATCAGCCCAATGGTCTGCCGGGTGATGCCAATGGCATCCGCCAGCTGCTGCTGGGTGAGCCCCTTTTCCACCCGGGCCACCTTCATCCGGGATACCTGGTGCATGGCCATCCCCTCCTTTTATTTACCAGCCTGATTGTAATATATATTTTTCCTTATGTCAAATATATATGTCATTTGACTCCTGAAAAACCTCCCGCCGCCTATGAGCGGGGGAGGATAGCAGGGCGTGATGGGCTAAATCATCAGCTGATACGCCGCTGGGCTTTTCCGCGCCAGTAGATGACCCAGGCCGCGAACAGAAAGACCGCGGTGGCGAGGATATAGCCCAGGTCACGCCACATATCCCAGGAGACATTGCTAAAGCCCCTGATCAGCAGGTGACCCCCCAACCAGGAAAGGGGAAGCCCCAGCAGCATGATCAGCACCCGGCGCGGCTTTTCCTTTTTGCGCAGCAGGAAAAACGGGATTGCAATCAGCACTGCCAGGGCCAAGGCCAGCATGACATAATAAGCCAGGGCCAGGCGGGGTAGCGTTATACGTCCGCCGTCAGGGATTGGATCCGGGCCATACACCAGCCGGTCCTCCTGGTCAGGCTCCAGGTAAAACACCGCGGCCCGCTTTCCCTTTTCCACGGCGGTGTACAGCTTCACCTCTCCCTTGTTTCCAACCTGGGCATATGGGTAGGAGTAAAGCTGTAAGTCAAAGGATTGGATGCTTTCATCCTCGCCATCCGGCATCCCCGTGTAGGACAGGCTAGCGCCATAGCCTGGCTCAAAGCTAACTTCCAGCAGGGTATCGGGCAGCACCGTCTCCCCGCCAGCCGGCTTGCCGGCACCAAGCACTTCCTGCGCCAGGCTGTCATCCCCCGATGCCATCAACGTTTCAGCCGCCACCCCCAGGATGCCCGCCTGGGCCAGGATGTCAACGGTGTTCTGGGTGATGTCCCCAGCCAGCAGCTCATCCACCTTGATTTCCCGGATGGAAAACAGCTGCTCCGTATAAGGGGCACTGCGCGGCGTGGTGAAGGCGGAGAAGGCCGCTGTCACAAAGGCCAGCAGCAAAAACAACACTAGCAGGCCCACCCGGATGCGCTTCTTTTTAAGCCCCCGGCTGATTTTCTCAAGCGGCAGCGCGGTGGCCTCCGCCTTGGGTTCTTCCTGATGCAGTTCTTTGAGTGTCTCCCCACATTCAGGGCAATCTTTCAGATGTTCCTCCACGAGCTTCCGGCTGGCCTCACTCAGCATCCCCTCAGCATACAGGGGCAGCAGGTCCTTAATCACATCACAGTTCATTATGTTCCTCCCATTCTTCCCGGATCATCTTCCTGGCCCGGTGATAAACCACACAGGCCCAGTTGGCCGACTTTGAAAACAGCGCGCCAATTTCCCCAAAAGGCAGGCCGCCCCAGGCGCGCAGCGCAAACACCTGGCGGTGAGGCTCCCGGATGCGGCTGGCAAGCGCCATCAGGTCCCGTGCCTCCTCCCGGTCAAGGAGGGCTGTCACCAGGTCTTCCCCCTCAGGTTCCGGCACCGATTCCAGGGGCACCAGGCGCTTGGTTTTCCGCAGGTGGCTGATATACAGGTTTTTCGTGATCTGGCACAGCCACACCCTGATTTCGCACTGCCCCCGGAAGCCGCTGATGGCATCCATGGCCTTCAGAAAGGTGTCGCTGGTCAGGTCCTCCGCCAGCTGTTTTTCCCCAGCCAGCCTCAGCGCATAGCGGTACACATCCTGAAAATATGCCCGGTACACCCCCTCAAACCCCTGCAAACCCTTCACCTGCCTTTCACCCATAGGACGCGCGAAAAATGGAAACATGACAAACCGGCGTTTATTTTATCATATCCTTCGTGGTACAATGCCCAACAGAACGGGAGGACATCAATCCATGCCAAGAAAACGCTGTGAAATCCTCTGTGTGGGCACCGAGCTGCTGCTGGGGGA
>CAZSSU010000044.1:0-11714 GCA_964609415.1 uncultured Christensenella sp.
AAATACGGCCTCTCCGCCGAAATCATCGACGCCCGCAGCATCGTGCCCTTTGACTACACCAAGGTCATCGAGTCCGTCAAGAAAACCGGCCGCATCATCATCACCGGCGACGCCTGCGAGCGCAACTCCGTCATGCGCCAGATGGCTTCCACCATCACCGAACTGGCCTTTGACTACCTGGATGCCCCGCCCGTGGTCGTGGGCGCCCGCAACTGGATCACCCCCGCCCACGAGATGGAAGACGTCTTCTTCCCGCAGCCGGCATGGATCCTGGACGCCATCAACGAGCGCCTGCTCCCCCTGCCCGGCCACGAACCCACCCGCAACTTCACCACCACCGAGCAAATCCGCGAGAACAAACGCGGGGTGTAAAGGAAACAGAATATGACCTAATCGGGGGAGGGCGCTTTTAAAAAAGCGCCCTCCCCCGAACCCTCTCCCGGAAAACTTTATAATTCAGGATTAGCTTTGCACAAATGTTATAATATTCTAATAATAATTAATTCTGGAGGAAAGCAAAATGAGCAAGCCTTGTCCGCGCTGCGGAGGACCCATGACTTTTCAGGCGACAAGCTACGCCAAAAACAAAGCCAGGCATGGCCCCATATACTGGCTGCTGATTGGGTGGTGGCTTCACCCCATCCTCTGGATTGTGTTCACCCTTCCCATGCTAATTTGGCGGATTATCAACCCAAACCGCAAACAAAAGGTGCAAACCACCACCGTTGGGGTGTGCCAGAACTGCGGCTACACCAGATAAGGTCATATCCCCTCCATGCACCAGCCCGCAGGCGGGTGCATTTTTTCGTCTATTCAGGTATACTGCCTGAGGACTTTTATTCTTTCAAGCAAAGGACGTGCCATGAACAACTATCTATTTGACACCACCAACACCGACCCCACCCTGAACCTGGCTATTGAAGAAGCGCTGCTGCTAAAAGAGGGCCTGGGCCCGGCGCTTTTCCTATGGCAGAATGCCCACACGGTGGTTATTGGCCGCGGGCAAAACGCCTGGAAGGAATGCCGCAGCCAGCTGCTGGAAGATGAAGGCGGCACCCTGGTGCGCCGCTCCACCGGCGGCGGCGCCGTCTACCACGACCTGGGCAATTTGAACTTCTCCTTTGTCATGCCCAAGGATGTGTATGATGTAAGCCGGCAGCTGAAGGTCATCCAGGGCGCGGTGGCCCGGTTCGGCATCCAGACGGAGGCCTCCGGCCGCAATGATATTGTGCTGAAGGATTCCGGCGCCAAGTTTTCCGGCAATGCCTTCCGCAACACCCAGACCCGCTCGCTCCACCACGGCACCATTCTGATGAATGTGGACATGGCCCTCCTGGGCCGCTACCTGGCCCCCTCCAAGCAAAAGCTGGAGGCCAAGGGGGTGCAGAGCGTGCGCGCCCGCGTGGGCAACCTCAAGGAACTGGCGCCTGACATCAGCATCCAGGCCCTGATTCCTGCCCTCAACGAAGCCTTTATCGCCGAGTATGGCCCGGCTGAAAGCAAGCCCTGGGAAGAGGTGCTGGACGTGGCCCAGGTGCAGGAGCTGGCGCAGAAATACCGCTCCTGGGACTGGACCTATGGCAAAACCCCCCGCTTTGAAATCACCCTGGAAAACCGCTTCCCCTGGGGCGGGGTGGAGCTGCTGCTGAGCCTTAAAAACGGCAGCGTGCAGGAAGCCAGATGCTATTCCGACGCCAACGACCCGGACCTGGCCGGGCGGGTGGAAGCCGCCTTAAGCGGCAGCCTCTTCACAGGCCCCGCCCTGGCCCAGCGCCTGCGCCAAAGCGGCAAGGCGGAGGACATGGAATTGGCCGATTGGCTTGAAGCGCAGGAAGTATAAGGGCATTCAGTCACGCAATCAGGGACTGCCGGGGCATCCTCAGCAGTCCCTTTTTTTATGGTTTGACAAGCTCTTTTCCACAGCCTATGATATGAACAATCATCATATTAAAAGGAGACCAGTCATGGAGAAAAAATTGAGCTTTGCCCTGCTCCTGGTTCTGCTTATGGCCATCACCCTCACAAGCCTGGCTTCAGGCGGCCTGGTGGTGACCAGCGACGTGGCCATCGCCATACCTGAGGACAACTTTTACAAGGTCGCCGGCATCATCACCAACCAGGGAAAGAAAGCCGTGGACCTGGGCTGGCCCGAGGTGGCGCTGAAGGACAAAGCCGGGAAGCCCCTGAAAAACGGCAGCCATATGGCACAGCCTGACCGGCTAGAGCCGGGGGAAAGCGCCTATTTCGTTGTTTCCTTCCTCGATCTGGACAGCCAGACCCTGTCCGCCATCACCAGCCATGAAATCACCCTCCCCAAAGAAAAGGGCGAGGACATTGGCCAGCTGACAGCCCTCCCAGTGGAGGTCACTTCCGCCCTTGACCAGCTCAATGAGGAGACAGGCATCACTGCCGAGTTCACCAACAACACGGGGGCAGAGATCAGCCGGCTCCGTGTTGTCTGGATTCTCAGGGATGCAGCGGGTCAGTTGATTGACATCAGCAGCTTCAGTTCCAGGTTTAACGAGCCCGTGGCTGACGGCGCCAAACAAGTCAGCAACTATCACTTCGGCTTCATGGGCCCCACCCTGGCCTATTGCCTGGAAAAGGGCCTGGCTGAGGGCAGTGCAGAATGCCACATTTTTTCCGTCAGGTAATAACCCGGTCTTCCCTTCCTTGACACATCGGGAAAACTGGCTATAATCCCTTTGGTATCAAATGAGTTTATGGGAGGATCAACATGGCTTCAGGAAATCTTAGCCGCAGGGACTTTATCCGGGGAACTGGCGCAACGCTGGCAGGGCTTGCCATTGGCAGCGCGCTGCCGGGCATCGCCACTGTGATGGCAGAAGAAAAGCAGGCGGAGACCAAGGTGCGCGTGGCCTACTTTAGCCCCACCCAGGGCACCCTCAACGCCGCTGCCGCCCTGGCGGAGCGCATCAGCCCGGCGCCCCAGTATGAAGACCTGACGCTGCCCGCCAACCGCGAAAAGGAGCTGGCCTTCGCAGCCGATGAGCTGGCCATTTTCGCCGCTCCCTCTTATGGCGGCAGGACGCCCAATGTGAACCTCTTTGCCAACGTAAAGGGCGAGGGCACCCCCGCTGTGGTGCTGGCCGCCTATGGCAACCGGCACTATGATGATCAGCTGGCTGAGATGCGCCACATCGTGGAGCAGCGCGGCTTTAAGGTGATTGGCGCCATCGGCGTGATCACCCCCCACGTCTTCTCTGAGAAGCTGGGCCGCAACCGCCCCAACCAGGCTGACCGGGCCACCATCGCCGCCTTTGCCGCCAAAATCCAGGAAAAACTGGCCGCCAGCCAGCTGGACGCCATTGAGATCCCTGGCAACCCTGAGCCCCCGGTGAAGGAGCTAAAAACCGCCACCAAGGAGTTCAAGGCCGAAAACTGCGTCAACTGCAAAATGTGCGTGAACATGTGCCCCGTCAGGGCCATTGACAACGACACCCTGGCCATTGACGAGGCCGTGTGCGTGGCCTGCCAGCGCTGCACCTACGTGTGCGAGTTTGGCGCCCGCACCTATGACCCCGCCGGCCCCAGGGCATACCTGGAGAGCAACTACTTCAAAGCCCGGCCCATCGAATATTTCCTGTAATCCAGCCAGCCATCAGGCAGCTAAACACCGGGGCGGGTACCAAGAAAGGTGCCCGCCCCGGGTATATTCTCCCCACATACAAGTTTGTTAAGGGAGGATCCCCCCATGATTGAAGTCTATCTTAATTTCAACGGAAACGCCGCCGAAGCCGCCGCCTATTACGCCCAGCTCTTTGAAGCCCCGGCCCCCTACATCCTGCGCTTTGCCGACATGCCCCAGAACGACCAGGCAGGTCTGCCCCCAGGCGCTGAAAACCGGGTGGCCTACGCCAATGTGAAAACCGCCGTGGGCGACATCATGATGTCTGACACCATGCCAAGCGCTGATGTCAGCCCCAATGAAAGCATGTGGATCAATTTCTCCATGAAGGATCAGGAGCGCCTCAGGGCCTTTTATGATGCCATGGCCAAGGATGGCCAGGTGCTCATGCCCCTGGAAAAAACCTCTTTCAGCCCCCTGTATGGGCAGGTGAAGGACAAGTTCGGCTTCCACTGGATGTTCATGTCTTACTAAAGCCCCATTGATAAAGCAACTGAGCCGCCGTTTACATCGGCGGCTCTTTTTCAAGCAGGGCTTTGATCTGTACTATCACCGGAGCCAGGGACAGTTCGCTGTCCTTTGCCAATCGCTTTTCCAGGGTATCCTCCCCATAGAAATAGCGGGTGAACCAAAAGGCATCCGCCGCCTGATACAGGGGCTGCCACCAGGCCTGCTCCAGGGGCGTCAGAGGGCGCCTGGCCTGATACGCGTTAAAAAACGCGCTGAAGCGCTCATCCCAGCTGGATTCATCCTCATAGGGCATTTCCCGGGCAAAGAGGAGGGCTTGCAGCAGGGCATCGCTGATAAGCGGCGCTTCCCCGGCGCAGTTGTAGTCAAACACTTTCAGCGTCCCCTTGTCATCCAGCACCAGGTTGTTGATGGATAAATCCCCCTGCACCCCGCCACGGGGAAAATCCCCCCAAACGGGCGACAGCAAGGCCCGCCTGGCCTCATACAGCCCGCGGACAGCCTCCCGCTCAGGGTGCCTGCCATGGGCGCCCAGCAAATCCATCAGCTTCTCCCCGGCGTCCACATCGCTTTGCCGCATCCAGTCAAAGATGGACCGGCCTGTTGCCATGTGGAAATCCTCCTGGATAACAGCGTGGTGCATCCGCCCCAGCAGGTCCCCGGCCTGGCGGCACAGCGCCAGCCTGGCCAGGGAAATTTCAGGCCCCATGTCCTCCTCCAGCGTCATCAAAAGCTGATGCCCCTTGTACATGACACTGGCATGGTCCCTGCCCTCTGTGGTCATCAGGCGCCTGGCTGTGGGGATGCCATGGCGCAGGAAAAGTGAAGCCAGCTGATGCTGTTCCCCCAGATAGGCCGGGCTGGTGCGCGCTTCCTTCAGGTATTTGACAATGAGCGGTGGCCGCTCATGAAAAGTAAGGCCAGCCACCCATTTATACGCTGGCGGCTGGCCATCTAAATCGTCACCATGAATATGCGGCGTGATCCCGGTGATCTCGTCCTCCACGCCAAAGCGCATCAGATCCCGCTGGATCAGGGCCTTTTCCATCACTCCACCCGGGGCTCCTGGCGCACATACCAGGTGTTGCCGTCCGTTTCCAGGCGCACGGTGCCCATGGACATATAGTAGTGGGGCAGCTTTTTGCGCCGGAGCTGGACGGCCAGGGTTTCGCCGATTTTCTTGGTGGAGGTGATCACCACCACCTCCGGCGTGATGTGGTCAAAGGTTTCAGGCCGCAGGCGGTTGATGCCATGGTGGGGGGATTTAAGCACATCCACATCCATCAGCTCCGGGTATTTCTCCCCCACATAGGCGATGCTGCCGCCGGTGCAGTCAGCGCTCAGGAGAATACTACGCTTGCCAAAGGTGATGTTCAGCAGCATGGAGCGGTAGTTCATGTTGGTGGTTTCAGGCCGGTCATCGTTCATGAAGGTGAGGGTGGCCTTGCCCATGTTGAAGCTGTCGCCTGAAAAAACCTGGCGGTAAGGCACGCCTTTTTTGGTGATCTGCTCCACCGTGTCCTGGTGCTCTTCAAAGCGGTAATCCATGGGGTACATGGACAGGAACTCGCCGGGTAAAAAGTCATCCATCATCAGCTGCCGCTGGGCCAGGATATGGTCGCCATGGGGATGGGTGTTGAAGAAATAATCGCAATAAGTCACGTTCTGCGCCTTGAGAAAACGGCTCAAGGCCTTGGCGCTGCCGGCGATGCCGCCGTCCACCAGCATGGTTTCCCCGCCGGTGCGCACCAAAATGGCATCCCCCGTGCCGATGTTGATGATGTCCACCACCAGCAGGTCCTCCGTGTTTTCAAAGGGATAATCCTGCACAATGGGGGCGTCATACTGCATGGTGCCCTTCCTGGCCACGTGGAACACCGTGGGTTCCGCCATCGCGGGCAATATCAACAGCATCAGCGCTGCCAGCAAGCTTATCAGTTTTTTCATTACGCACTCCATTTCACAAATGTCAAAATATCCTGCGTCAGCATACCTTAAACAGGCAGGCATGGTCAAGGTTTAATGCGCGCAGGCCGCCCATTGTGCTATAATAAGTCCCACTAAAACAGGGAGATGATTATGGCATACCGCAGCGTGTTTGATATTATTGGCCCCGTGATGATAGGGCCCTCCAGCTCCCACACAGCGGGCGCTGTACGCCTGGGGCAGTTGGCCCGGCGCATCTTTGGCGAGGAGCCGGAGGCCATCACCGTGCACTTTTACGGCTCCTTCGCCCAGACCTACCGGGGCCATGCCACGGACGTGGCGGTGATTGGCGGCCTGCTTGATTTTGAGACCGATGACCCCCGCATAAGGGATGCCCTGACGCATGCCAAGGAGCGGGGTATCAGTATCACCTTTGTGCCGGAAACGGAGCCCCCGGAGCACCCCAACACCCTGATGATGGAAATAAAAAAGGGAGACAGCAGCCTGCGTGTGATGGGCGTCAGCCTGGGTGGCGGCGCCGTGCGGCTGACGGAGGTGGAGGGCTTCCCCCTCAACCTGACAGGTGAAAACCCCGCCATCCTGATCCTCCACCTGGATGTGTTTGGCGTGGTGGCCGCTGTCACCGCCAGGCTCGCCCGCAACGAAATCAACATCAGCCACATGGGCCTCTCCCGCCGGGAGCGGGGCAAGGTGGCCCTGATGGTCATTGAAACCGATCAGCCCATCCCCCAGGAGGTGGAAAAAGACCTGCTGGACACCCGCCACGTGCTCAGGGTGACCCTGCTGCAGGGTTAATAAGGAGACGCCATGTTTAACAGCATTGAGGAACTGGTGGCCCAGGCCAATGAAAAAAGTTGCCCCCTCTGGCAGGTGATGCTGGATCAGGAGGCGGAAATCACCGGCCGCAGCCAGGAGGACATTATGGGTGAAATGACGGCCAATTTCCGCGTGATGAAAGAGGCCGTGATGGAAGGCATAAAGGGCGTCACCACCCATTCGGGGATGTCGGGCATGGATGCCAAAAGGCTGTATGACTATATGGAAAAAGGCAGCATGCTCACCGATGAAACGCTGCTGAAGGCCGCCTGCTACGCCATCGCCACCAATGAGGTGAACGCCGCCATGGGCCGCATCTGCGCCACGCCCACAGCGGGCTCAGCCGGGGTCTTGCCAGGGGTGATGCTGGCCATGCAGGAGAAGTTTGCCCTGACGGATGAAGCCATCGTACGCCATCTGTTCACCGCCGGGGCCATCGGCTTTGTGATCGCCAACCGGGCCAGCATCTCAGGCGCCGCTGGGGGCTGCCAGGCAGAAATCGGCTCCGCCAGCGCCATGGCCGCCGCCGCCGTCACGGAACTGGCAGGCGGCACGCCGGAGCAATCCGCCACCGCCATGGCCCTGGCGCTTAAAAACATGCTGGGCCTGGCCTGTGACCCCTTAGCCGGCCTGGTGGAGGTGCCCTGCATCAAGCGCAACGCCGCTGGCGCCACCAACGCCATCATCACCTCTGAGCTGGCCCTGGCCGGCATCCAGTCCAAGGTGCCCTGGGATGAGGTGATTGAGGCCATGCACCAGATTGGCCGGGGCATGCCCGCCACCTTTAAGGAAACCGCCCAGGGCGGCCTGGCCACCACCCCCACCGGAGAGGCCTGGAAAAGGCTGCTGTGGTCCTGAGCTGATAATCGCATGAAAAAAGGAACTGCCGCGCTGGCAGTTCCTTTGTTTTTGGGCGATTTTTCCGCTTCTCTTAGGCCCAGTACATCTCCCCCGCCTTGTCATAAATCAGCACATCCTTCAAGAAGCGGATGGCCTTGGTAAGGCCTTCCCTGCCGCTCATCAGGGCATCCTCATGCTCAATGGAAATGGGGCCGTCATAGCCCGCCTGGATGAGGGCGGAGATGATCTGGTTCCAGGTGAGCTGCCCGTGGCCATAGCCCACCGTGCGGAACACCCAGGAGCGCTTAGGATCGCTGTAATGCTTCACATCCAGCACCCCATTCACCGGATTATTGCCCGGGTGGATGCTGGTGTCCTTGGCGTGGAAGAAATAGATGGCGCCCGCCATCTGCTCAATGGCCCGGGCCGGGTCAATCCCCTGCCAAAACAGGTGGGAGGGGTCAAAGTTGGCGCCAATCACCTCCCCCGCCGCCGCCCGCAGGCGCAGCAGGGTTTCCGGGTTGTACACGCAAAAGCCGGGGTGCATTTCCAGCGCCACCTTGTGGATGCCCTGGGCTTTCACAAAGTCCGCTGTCTTCTGCCAGTAGGGGATCAGCACGTCTTCCCACTGATATCTCAGGATCTCCTGAAAATCATCCGGCCAGGCACAGGTGACCCAGTTGGGCGTTTTATCCTCAGCGCATCCGCCGGGGCAGCCGGAGAAGGTCACCACCCGGTCCACTCCCAGTTCCGCCGCCAGGCGCACCGCGTCCTCAAAATCCTCATGGGCTGCCCTGGCGATGGCAGGGTTCGGGTGCACCGGGTTCCCATGGGCGGAGAGCGCCGCAATGGAAAGCCCATTGTCAGAGAGAATGTTCAGAAAATCCTTTTGCGCGGCTTTATTGCCCAGCAGCTGCTTGGGGTCGCAGTGCTGCTTGCCCGGGTTTC
Source organism: uncultured Christensenella sp. (assembly GCA_964609415.1). Lineage (GTDB taxonomy): Bacteria > Bacillota > Clostridia > Christensenellales > Aristaeellaceae > UBA6115. Next base: position 8,669 of record CAZSSU010000044.1, read on the forward strand.
CCCCGCAGCCAATTTCCACCTGGTCCACCCCCTGGGACGCCAGAAAGCGGCAGGCCTCATCAAAAGGCAGATGCCCCAGCACCACGGTAAAAACGGATAGTTTCATGCCCTCTTCTCCTTATCCACTCACGTGTTTTAGTTTCTCGATGATCAGGGCCACCGGCGCCTCATCCCCGGCATTGATAAAGGTGTGCAGCAGGGTGCTGTATGCCCGGGGTGACAGCCCCCGGGCCAGGGCGGTCAGCGCGTCCAGCTCCCGCCTGCCCTCAGCATGGCCCGGATAGCAGCACACCACCATCAGCCCCCCTGGGGCCAGCAGTTGAAGCCCCGCCTCCACCGCCATCAGCGTGCTGTCCACCCGGGTGGTGAGGCTTTTGTCGCTCCCCGGCAGCCAGCCCAGGTTGAAAGCCACCAGGCGCTGGCCAGGCGGCACCACCTCCGCCATCCGCTCATGCCCCATCAAGTGGAGGCTGGCCCTATCCATCATGCCCTCTGACATAAGCAAAGCCCGGGTTTCCCTGAGGGCCCCCTCCTGCACATCAAAGGCATACACCCGGCCTGTTTCCCCCACCAGGCGGCACAGCTGCAATGTGTCCCGGCCCCGGCCCATGGTGGCGTCCACCGCGCTATCCCCCGGCCGCAAAATCTGGGCAAAAGCCTGGGCGGCGATGTGCCGGGCAGAGCGCAGGTAATCACTCACAGGGCGTTTAGCTCCTCTTCAGTCAAATCCCGCCATTCCCCGCGCTTCATGTTGCCCAGGGTCACCGGGCCGTATTGCACCCGCTTCAGCCTGACCACCTGGTGGCCGATGGCCTCCACCATCTTCCTGATCTGACGGTTGCGCCCCTCATGGATGGTGATCAGGATGTCGGTGGAAAAGGCATCCTGCCGCAGCACGCTCACCTTGGCGGGGGCGGTTTTGCGCCCCTCAATCACCACGCCACCCCGCAGCTGGCGCAGCCCATCCTCGCTCACCTGGTTTGACACCCGGGCAATGTAGCGCTTGTCCACCTCAAAGCTGGGATGGGTGAGGCGGCGGGTCAGGTCCCCGTCGTTGGTCAGCAGCAGCAAGCCCTCTGAATCAAAATCCAGCCGGCCCACCGGGTAAAGCCGCACCGGAAAATCCCGGAAATGATCCATCACCGTGGGGCGGCCTTCCGGGTCTGAGACGGTGGTCACCTCGCCAATCGGCTTGTAATACAGGATGTAGCGCTTCTGTCCCTCCGGACGCACCTCTTCCCCGCGGTAGGTCACCACATCCCCCGGGGCCACCTGGGTGCCCATTTGGGTAATGGTCTCCCCGTTCACCTGCACCAGGCCCTGGGCAATCAGCTCCTCCGCCTGCCGGCGCGAGGCCACGCCGCAGTCCGCCAGATATTTTTGTAAGCGCATACGCGTCCTTTCCTTTTGTCTTGATGCCCGAATTATACAGGAAGCCCGGGCATTTGGAAAGCAGGCACGCCTTTCATTAGAAATTCCTAATATTGCTTGACAGGCGATATTATGCGTCGTATAGTATTCGCGAAAGGGAGGGAATCGCATGGATCCACAGCTCAAACGGGGCCTCACCGACGCCTGCGTGCTGGCGCTGTTAAGCCAGGGGGATTCCTACGGCTACAAGCTGGTGCGCGACGCGGCACAGCTGATGCCCTTGTCGGAATCCACCCTCTACCCGGTGCTCAGGCGCCTGGAAGAGGCGGGGGCGCTGAGTGTCTACAGCCAGGAGCACGCCGGACGCCTCAGGCGCTACTACCGCATCACCCCCCAGGGCCGCCAGCAAATGGCGGACTACATCCGCGAATGGGAAGCCCTGGGCAAGGTGTACACCTTTATCAAACGCATGGAACAGGAAAACAAGCAGCACATGGAGGGAGAAGACCATGAAGCGTGAAGCGTATCTGGCAGAACTGAAACTGCACCTGGAGCAGGATGACTTTGGCCCGGTGGAAGAGGCCATCGCCTACTTCAACGACCTTTTGGAAGACCGCATGGCCGATGAGGGCATGGATGAGGAGGCCGCCGTGGCCTCCATGGAGCCCCCCAGCCAGGTGGCAGCCCAGCTAAAAGAAACCAAAAGCCAGCCCCCTGCCCCTGAATCAACTGGCGGCACCCTCACCTCAGGTGTGCGCACCTACACCGTCCGGGCTGAGCTGGTGCGCCATATCCGCGTGCGGGACCGGAACAACCGCCTCACCCTCATCGGCGAAGACCGGGAAGACATCCAGATCCGCCACCCGGAAACCGAGAAGGTGCGCTACAACTTCAGCCTCCAGGACGGCAGCCTGTCCCTGCTGCGTGAAGAGGTCAAAATTTCCTTCCAGCTTTTTGTGTGGGATGTGGACCGCATCCCCCGGGAAATGCGGGAGGTGGAAATCCGTGTGCCCAGGGAATTGGCGGCGGAACTGGACCTGCGCACCTCTAATAGCAAGATGAGCCTGGAGGAAGTCTCCTGCTGGGGCAAGGTGGAGGCCAGCACCAGCAACGCGGCGCTTTCAGCCTTCAAGCTCAGCGGCAAAAGCATCACGCTCAAAACCAGCAACGGCAATGTAAAGCTGGAAAACCTCTCCGCCCAGCAGGCCATCAGCGCCGCCACCAGCAACGGCAAAGTCACCGCTGACCAGGTCAGCGCCCCCAGCCTGAAGCTGAAAACCAGCAACGCCATCATCACCGTGGATGAGATCACAAGCGATGACATCACCCTGGCCACCACAAACGCCGCCCTCCGAGGGGAACTGCCTGGCCAGGCGCAGGACTACAGCATTTCCTCCGGCACCAGCAACGCCAGAAATGCCCTGCCCCCCATGACCACCACCGGCAGCAAGCGCCTCTCCGCCCACACCAGCAACGCCGGCATCTCCCTGCGCTTTTCCGGCATCAGCCAAGGCGCTGAGCAGGGCTAAGCCGCCTCACCATCCCCTGTGCCCCAGCCGGTGGCACAGGGGATTTTTCATTGACAAACCAGCCCCGATTCTCCTATACTACACTGTACACGCCGGTGTGGTGGAATGGCAGACGCGACGGACTCAAAATCCGTTGGTAGCGATAC
>CAZSSU010000045.1:0-5446 GCA_964609415.1 uncultured Christensenella sp.
GCTGCCCCCGTGGCCGTGGCCGCTGCCCCCGCCGCTGGCGCCGCTGCTGCTCCCGCCGAAGAGAAAACCGAGTTTGACGTGATCCTCACCAACGCTGGCAGCGAGAAGATCAAGGTCATCAAAGTCGTCCGCGAAGTCGTGGCCGGCCTGGGCCTGAAAGAAGCCAAAGAGTTCGTCGAGTCCACCCCCAAGGCCATCAAAGAGGGCGTGCAGAAGGACGAAGCCGAAAAGATCAAGAAGCAGTTTGAAGAAGTCGGCGCCACCGTCGAAATCAAGTAAGATTGCAAAATCAAAACCGCGGAGCGTGATATGCGCCCCGCGGTTTTACTTTTGCTGGCTACTTTCGACTTCTCTATAATATGGTCACAAAACAGCGAAAATGCTTGACATTCAACTCTGATCAAGTAGCATAAATCTATTGAAGGCAGAGGTGAAGGACATGGCAGGGAAGACACGCATGGTGATCAAGGTGGGCACCTCCACCCTGACCCATGAAAGCGGCAAGACCAACTTTCGCAGGATGGAAGCCCTGGTACGGGTGCTGGCAGACTTACAGAACCAGGGATATCTGATCACCCTGGTCACTTCGGGCGCCATTGGCGTGGGCGTGGGGAAACTGGGCCTGGGCGCCCGCCCGGCTGATACGCCTGGCAAACAAGCCGCGGCCACCGTGGGGCAGTGCGAGCTGATGTACATCTACGACAAGTTTTTTGGTGAATATGGTCAGAAGGTGGGGCAATTGCTTATCACCCGGGAAGATATGGAGGACCCGGCCAGGCATCATAACCTGCTGAGTGCTTTTGAGCGCTTGTTTGATTGGGGGGTCATCCCCATCATCAACGAAAACGACGCTGTGGCGGTGGAAGAGATTGTCTATGGCGACAATGATGCCCTGTCCGCCCACGTGGCGATATTGGTCAAGGCCAGCAAACTGATTATTCTGACGGACATTGATGGGCTATATGATAAAAACCCTGCGCAATATCCGGATGCCAAGCTATTTGAGACAGTGGAATTTATAACCCCTGAAATCCGGGCCATGGCCCATGGCTCCGGCAGCAATCTGGGCACAGGCGGCATGGAAACAAAGCTGAAGGCGGCAGAACTGGCGACCAGCGAGGGGATTGATGCTTACATCATCAACGGGAAGAATCCGGAAAGCATATACCGCCTTTTGTCAGGAGAAAAGGTGGGCAGCTGGTTTAAGGCGGTAAAAGCATGTTAAGAGACATGGGCATCACAGCCAGGCAGGCGGCTGTTAAACTGGCTGAAAGCAGTGATAAGGCGCGGGCAGAGGCACTCTGCCAGATGGCTGAGCGCTTGTTAACAGATACGCCTCTGATTTTGGCTGCTAATCAACTGGACCTGGAGAAGGCGCAGGCATCCGGCATGACAGGGGCTATGCTTGACCGGCTGGCACTGACGCCAGAGCGGGTGAGCGGCATGGCTCAGGGCTTGCGGGAAGCAGCGGCGCTGCCTGACCCACTTGTTGAAACCCTGTGGGATGATGAAAGACCCAATGGGCTTCATATCAGGCGGGTGTCCGTGCCCTTAGGCGTTATCGCGGTTATTTTTGAGGCCAGGCCCAATGTGGTATCAGATGCGGCGGGGCTGTGTCTGCGGGCCGGCAACGCCTGCATCCTAAGGGGAGGCAAGGAAGCCATCAAGAGCAACCTGGCCATTACAGCCTCCCTCAGAACAGCCCTTATGGCAGCCGGTTTACCGGAAGACAGCGTGCAATTGGTGGCGGACACCAGCCGGGAAAGTGCTGATGCCCTCATGCGGCTATCTGCGTATGTGGATGTGCTGATTCCAAGGGGCGGCCAGGGGCTGATTAAGCGGGCGGTGGAATATGCAAGCGTGCCGGTCCTAAAAACCGGGGAAGGCGTGTGCCACATCTATGTGGACAAGGAAGCGGATATCGACATGGCTGCACGCATCATCCACAACGCGAAAACCTCCCGCCCCTCTGTGTGCAATGCCTGTGAATGCATGCTAATTGACCAAGGGATAGCAAAAAGCGCCTTGCCGGTGATTGCAAAGCGCTTGAGAGAAGCAGGTGTTTTGATCAAGGGGGATGCGGAAAGCCAGGCTATCGACGCGGGTATTATTCCAGCCACACAGGAAGACTGGGGGCATGAATACCTGGACCTTATCATCGCCTGTCGGGTGGTGGCAGGGCTTGATGAGGCGATTCATCACATAGCGCGCTTTGGCACCGGGCACAGCGAGGCCATCATCACGCAAAACGGGGGCACCGCATCCGCCTTCCAGCGACGGGTTGACGCAGCAGCGGTGTACCATAACGCTTCCACCCGGTTCACAGATGGGGGAGAGTTTGGCTTTGGGGCGGAAATCGGCATCTCCACCCAGAAGCTCCATGCCAGAGGCCCCTTGGGCATCAAAGCCCTCACCAGTTACAAATACATCATCACAGGAAATGGACAAACGAGGTAATTTGAGATGTTAATTGGATTTATCGGCCTGGGCAACATGGCCCGCGCCATCATTACCGGCATGCGGCAGGACGACAGCTTCCGGAATACGCCCATCCTGGGCAGCGACCATAACGAAGCCAAGCGGATGGAACTTTCTGAGCGCTGGGGGATCACCGTTCTGGAGGATGACAGGGCTGTTGCCAGGCAGGCAGATTTGCTGGTGCTGGCGGTGAAGCCTCAGGCCTTGCCGGCGCTGTTTGAGCGCATTATCCCGCTGCGCAAGCCTGGCCAGTGCATGCTTAGCCTGGCGGCGGGCAGGCCTCTAAACTGGCTGGAGGCTGCCATAGGTGCGGATACACCCCTTATCCGCGCCATGCCTAATGTGGCGGCCCGGGTGGGTGGCTCTGTCACCGCACTGTGTGAAAATGGCAAGGTGAGTGAAGGGCAGAAGGACTTGGCCACGGCGGTGTTCAGGGCTGTGGGACAGGCAGTGTGGATGACGGAGGAGCGGATGAAAGCCTATTCCACCCTCACCGGCGCAGCCCCCGCCTTTACTTTTCTATATCTGGAAGCCCTGGCTTCTGCCGGGCTAAAGGCCGGGCTACCCAAAAAGATGGCACTGGAGGCAGCCTGCTATATGATGATGGGTGCTGCCAAGCTGGTGCTGGAAACTGGCGAGCATCCTGCCAGCCTTATTGACCAGGTGACCTCCCCGGGCGGCACCACCATTGAGGGGATGCACACCCTCAAATCCCTTGGCTTTGAACATGCCCTGCACGAGGCGGTGCTAGCTGTCATGGAGAAGGAGAAGAAGCTGCAGGAAGGGAACTAAGACGGCCTTCACTCATGAGCATCATTTAGGGCTAAGCAGGAAGCGCTCCAGGCATACCAGGGGGGCGCTTCTTCCTGTTGCAGCAGGAGCCATGTGATTGGGTATTGCTTAGGTGCAAGTGTTTTCCGCAGGGCGGACAAGCTGTCCACAGATAAACTGGCTAAATAGAATTCATCAAGATGTTGAATGATGCCCTGCTGGTAGGCCTGGGCATTCCAGTGGCTTACCAGGCGCACAGGGCCAATCAGGTTCAATGCTACCCAACTGGTCAACACCAGGCAGACAAGCGCCGGGAACAAACGGAGGCTTGGCCGCAGCAGGTGACAGGCAAGACCCAAGAGTATCATGAGAATCGCAAGCATTCCCCATAGGGTGAGAAGCCTGAGCAGTGATAAGCCAAAAGCTTGTATGTAAAGGGACATTCGCCAGGCGGCTGAGGCTAAAATAACACAGGTCAAGCCAAGGAGCAGCCAGGAAAGAAGGCGCACAAGGACACTTTCGCGGGCAGCGCGCAGTGACAACCCAATCAGGCTCAGGTTAATCAGGGAGATAAACACCAGTTCAAAAAAGCCCTTTCTGGCATATTGCGCCCAGCCGCCAGACATGGCGGCGCTATGCGCGCCACCAAACAGATGGTTGATCTGGATATAAACAAACGCGGCATAGACCAGGTTGAGGGCGGACAGGATGACTGAAAAACTCACCGAGGGGATGCGGGATTCCTTTTTGCTGCTGCGCGCGACTGGATTCCGGGGCAGGCTGAGGGACAACAGCCAGGAAAACAGCATGAGCCCCAGGAGCAAGGTAAAGGCCAGACGCCATGCCTGCGGGATGAAATCATATAGCCTGAAGCCTTGGAAGATATGTTGAAGGCTGGCGCTGAATACCATGTCTGATGAGGCAAGCAGCGGGAGAACAATGATCAATAAGGGGATGCTGCAGCATAGCCCGATGATGAAACCCTTCAGATGCCCGGGATGTGACAGGCGCAGCTGGGACGCGCAGCGGAAAGGGGCAAGAAAATGTTCAAAAGAATCTTTAAACCACTGCCGGAGAGCCTGAAAAATGGTCCGAAGCGAATCGATGCCATGCGCAAAAACACCTGACAGATCATAAAGGCCAATCAGCAGGGCACCAAACATCACAGGCAGATTAAGCAGGCGCATCTCCTGATTGGCATAGAGCGCATAGCAAAGGCTAAGCAAAAGCCCGCATAGGATGAGGATGATGTTTGAGGGATTGGGACGGGCGTGTTTGCCGATTGCCCATAGCGCGATGCCTGTGATAATCATCACCACCGCGGTCATGCCGATGCCTGGGAATGGATGAAGATCCCCAAAGCCAAAGCAAACAAGCCCGGCGATTGATAAAGATATGATTAACATCAGCCAATGTTTTTTGTTGAGCTTTGGATATTCCTTGGTCTTATCAATTGGTGTCATGATAGCCTCCAAAATGGTATCAGCAAACACGCCCCCTCTCATCAGCGAGCGGCTGCTTTTATTATTGCATTGGTTTAACTTACAGCTTCGTCATATGCCAGGATATCACCGGGCTGACAGTCAAGAACACGGCAGATGGCCCCCAGGGTTTCAAAACGAATGGCCTTTGCCCTGCCATTTTTTAGAATGGAGATGTTGGCCATGGTGATGCCAACCCGCTCGGAAAGCTCCGTCACGCTCATTTTGCGTTTGGCCAGCATGACATCCAAAGTGACGCGTATCATGCTGCCCTCCTAAATGGTCAGGTCTTGATCAGCCTGGAGATTGGCGGCTTTGCGCACAAGCAAGCCAAGCGCCTGGCTGATGAGGGCAATGCCTGCAAACATGAAGACCAATAGGAGCAACATCCACAGGTTCCCGCGGCCTAATACCTGTGTGGAGATGAGTTTAAGCGCGTATAAAACGATGGTCATTGCCAGGCTCATCCCAGCACTTGCCCACAAAAGGCGAGATATTTGAAGCATCGCTTGCGCGTTTTCCTGGCTGAACGAACGGTCAGCTGCGATGCGGCTGCACACCCCCCAGAAGTGCCAAAGGGCCAGATAGCACAAAGCCGCAATTCCCCATACCCAGATAAGTCCTGGCCATTTCAAATAGCGATAGGCCGGGAAAGCTAAGGCGCTGCTTTCAGCCAGCCAGGGTGCCGCGATGAAGAAAACCACCACCCCTAAGAC
>CAZSSU010000045.1:5546-11607 GCA_964609415.1 uncultured Christensenella sp.
GCGCTGATGAGGGGCAGGACCGCATTGATGCCGCTGTCATTGGCCAGGACATGAATCAACATGTTGATGGGAATGGTGAGGAGCATGGAAGCGCCCACCCCAATCAAGCCTGCGGCGAGGCCGATGATGACGGTTTCTGCGGTGAACACACGGGTTACATCCTTTTTAGAGGCGCCCACTGCCCGCAGGATGCCGATTTCCTTGGTGCGTTCAAGGACTGAGATATAGGTGATGATGCCAATCATGATGGAAGAGACAATGAGGGACACCGCCACAAAAGCCACCAGCACATAGGTGATGACATTCACGATGGTGGTGACGGAGTTGGTGAGCAGCGCGACAAAATCGGTAAAGTGAATCTGGTTTTCCTCATTCACGGTGCTGTTGTAGTGGCTAATCGCCTCAGTGAGGCTTTCTTTGGCTTCAAAGCTGTCCGTATACAGAGAGATGGCGCTGGGGGTTGATTTGTCAACAGCGCCCAGCTGACGCAGGGTGCTTTCATACGTGCCGGCTTCTTTTGCGATGACCGCGTCATAAAAGGTGACCAGTTTTTCATCAGACGCATCCTGGATAAATAGGTCCAGCATGGCGGCTTTCTGTGTTTCATCCAGGCCGGAGAGATTTCCCTGCATAAAGGCGTCTGCCATGCCCATCAACTGATCCATCATGTTGGGGTCCATTGCGCCCATGAGGCTGCTGCCCTGGAAGGATTGGAACATAGCCATCATTTGGCTGGGATCCATGTTCTGGGCTTTTGGAATCTCTGTTTCTTGCCTGTCATCAGCAGGAAAGAGCCGCATGAGATGTTCGGACAGGGCGGCCTTCTGGCTGGGCACGAGGCCATTCACATATTGCCTGACCTGTTCCGCCTTTTCACTGTCTGTTTCCGGGGCAAAAGCGAGGCCATTTAGCACATTGGTGTCAGGGTTTTCCATCTGTGCTTTGACGGCAGCACTTTGCTCGGTTTTTTCAATAACCAGGTCTAGAAGCGCCTGGGTATATCCCAGGCCGCCTTCTTTCAGCGCGGTGGCATTGGTGCCGGCGCGCAGGATGCCGGAAACACGCAGGGGAATGCCCCGCTGGGTGACTTGTTTAAGCGACGCCTGGTCATCCCGCGCATTCACGTAATGTCCCCTGACATCAGGGATGTAAAAGAAGCTGTCGGGCACCGCGTAGAAACTGTGGCCGATCAAATCCTCATACTGCCAGGAGGACTGAGACAAAACAGGCTCTTTTGCGCCGTCTTCAGCAGCGCGCAAATCCCGCTGGGGCAGAAGGCCCAATTGATAGAGGGTGAAGTCGCTGATCTCATTGTCATCATCGACAACCAGCACCACATCCTCTGGCTTGGCTGGCCAGGTGCCTGCCAGCAGTTCATACTGGGCTTTGATTGCCTCCCCCGGCAAGCCGTCTTCTTCGCTGGGGGAAAGGGCGGCGATGGTGGAGAAGTTCGACATGGCGGGCATGGCCATGCCTCTAACTGCCCCACCGGCATTGCCTGCCTGAAGCAGCTCCCCTTCCGGGTCATATGCCATCAGGGAGAAGGGGGCATCATAGGAGAAGCTGACGTTTGAAAGGTGAGGCTTTAATTGATTATCAGGTTTTTCCAGATAGGCTTTCAGGGCGGTGAGGTTGTTTTGGCTGACGCTGGCACTCATCCCTTCCCTGGACTGGGTGGAAACCGGGTTGGCATAGACCGCATCCAGCGCATGGCTGCGTTCCTGGTGGCCAAAATCCCGCATGGTGGTCATCATATTGCCCAGGTTGATGGACTCGGCCTCAATCACAATGGGATAAGAGGCCATGGTGTCGCGCTGGATGCGGTTGATGTAGTTGTTAACCCCAGTGGACAGGGACAGGATAAGGGCGATGCCAATGATGCCGATTGAACCCGCAAAAGCAGTGAGCAAGGTGCGGCCCCGCTTGGTGAGCAGGTTGTTAAGGGAGAGGCTGAGCGCTGTCATGAAGCCCATGGCGGTGCGCTGGCGCTTGGCCGGGGCTTTGTCCTCTGCATCTGTAATATAGGGGTTGGAATCGCTCACAATCTGTCCGTCTTTAAGCCCCACGATGCGGGTGGAATAACGGTCTGCCAGCTCCCGGTTGTGGGTAACCATGATGACCAGGCGATCCTTGGCCACTTCTTTGAGGGTGTCCATCACCTGGACGCTGGTGTCAGAATCAAGGGCGCCGGTGGGCTCATCTGCCAGGAGAATATCCGGGTCGTTGACCAGGGCCCTTGCAATCGCTACCCGCTGCATCTGGCCGCCGGATAATTGCCCGGGTTTCTTGTTCAACTGGTCGCCCAGGCCGACGGCTTCCAGGGCTTGTTTGGCTCTTTTTTTCCGCTCCGCGCCCCCTACCCCGGACAGGGTGAGGGCCAGCTCCACATTAGCCAGGGCGGTTTGGTGGGGGATGAGGTTGTAGCTTTGAAACACAAAGCCCACCGCGTGATTGCGGTAGCTGTCCCAATCCCGGTCGGTGAAGGCTTTGGTGGAGCGGCCATCAATGAGCAGATCACCGGAGGTGTACTGGTCAAGTCCGCCTACAATGTTGAGCAGGGTGGTTTTTCCGCCCCCTGAGGGCCCCAGGATAGAGACAAACTCATTCCGTCTAAAGGCGATAAACACATCACGCAAGGCATTGACCGTGACTTCTCCTGTTTGATAAAGCTTTGAAACACTTCGCAGTTCGAGCATTTAATTTCCTTTCTTTGGCAAAAATAAAATGCAGGGCTATTGCCCTGCAACATGTATACCCTAAAAGAGCAACGATATCAAGAAAAGTGTTGAAAATTTACGGCCTGTTTACATGGGCAGCGTTTCGCCTACCCTGGCCAGAAAAGCTTCTTCAGACAGCGTAGGGATACCCAGCTCCTGCGCTTTTTTCAGCTTGCTCCCAGAAGATTCCCCCAGGAGGACAAAGCTGGTTTTCCGGCTGACAGCACTTGACACATTGCCGCCATGGCGCAGGATGATTGCTTCCGCCTGCTCCCGTTTCAGGTGAGGCAGGGTGCCGGTGAGCACCACGTTTTGCCCTGTGAGCACTCCGCCCTCCGCGCCAGGCGCTGTTTCACGGGGGATAACCCCTGCATGATGGAGGGCATCCACCATGGCGCTGTTTTGAGGGTCAGCAAAGAAGTCCACCACTGAGGCGCCCACGATCTCTCCCACCGAGGGGATGACCGTAAGCGCGTCCAGAGGGGCTTGCCGCAGGGTGTCCAGGCTGCCAAAGGCACGGGCCAAATCCCTGGCGGTCACCCGCCCGATGTTTGGAATGCCAATCGCAACCAGGAAGGCATCAAGGGTCGGGCTGCGGCTGGATTCAATAGCATTCAGCAGTTTTTGTGCCTTTTTTTCTTTAAAGCCAGGCAGGGAGAGCAGTTCAAGCAGGCTCAGTCTGTAAAGATCCTGGGGCTCCTTCACCTGCAGGAGTTCATACAGCGTTTCCACGGTTTTTTCGGACAACTGGTCGATGTCCATGGCTTCCTTGGATGCATAGTGGGTGAGCCGGGCTACAATCTGGGGCTTGCATCCATCCCGATTAGGGCAGAAGAGGTGAGCGCCTATTTCCACCAGGCTTGTGCCGCAGGCCGGGCAATGGCTGGGCTTTGGAATGAGTTCACCCGTGACGCTTCCAGTCACATGCCCCAGGATTTCTGGGATAACATCATTGGAACGGCGCACCCACACCGTGGCACCCAGGGTGAGCTGTTTGCGCTCAATGTCGCCATAATTATTAAGGGTGGCTTTGCGCACGGTGACGCCCGCGAAATCGACTGGGCTCAGGTGGCCAAGAGGGGTCAGTTTGCCGCTGCGTCCCGGATCCCAAGTGACTGCCTCCAGGGTGGCGGTGGCTTCCTCCGCAGCAAATTTAAAGGCCACAGCCCAGCGGGGAAATTTATCCGTATAGCCTAGAGCCTGACGGGTCGCCAAATCACACACCTTGATGACCGCGCCATCAATCAGGAAATCCAGGCTCTCCCGGTGTTCTTCCACCTGAGCGATAGCCTTTTCCACTTCTGCCTCATCATTCCCCAGATACAGAATGGGGGAGGTGGGGAAGCCATTCTCCTGGATAAAGCGGTACATGCCCGCCTGATCAGAATATGGAGGGTTATCCAGGGTGGGCACATCATAAAAACGCACCTGGAGGCGGCGCTTCCGGGTCATTTCAGGGTCCAGGTTCCTGAGGCCTCCGGCAGCGGCGTTGCGGGCGTTTTTCAGCGGTTCATCCGCAGTTTTGTTGTATTCAGCCAGCTGGGACAGGGGCATATAGCACTCCCCATGGATTTCCATTAGCCCCTGGAAGGGGATGGACAGGGGGACGGAACCAATCGTCATGGCCTGGGGCAGTACTTCCTCGCCCACGGTGCCATTGCCCCGGGTGGCGGCATTGATGAGAAGGCCTTTATCATAGGTGAGCACCAGGGTGAGGCCGTCATATTTGTACTCCACAGAAAATTTAAGGGGCGGAAGCCCACCTGCCTTGGCATGGGCGGATTTCACCCGCTCGAACCACTGGGACAGCGCTTCAAAAGACTGCACCTTGTCCATGCTCCACAGGCGGCTTTTGTGCCGGTGCTGCCGGAAGGCGGCCAATGGTTCGCCCCCTACCCGCCTGGTGGGGGAATCTGGCAGGCGGATGCCTGTCTGTTGCTCCAGGGATTTGAGCATATCATAAAGCCCATCCCATTCCCTGTCGGTCATGATGGGCTTATCCAGCACATAATAGTGCCGGCTGGCCTCGTTTAAGCGCGCGACCAGATCGCGCATTTGATCCATGGCACCCATGCCCTTATTCCACCTTGACGATGGGGGCGATGGCCACGGCAAATTCTTTTTCGCCATAAGCGGTGAACTGGATGCTCACCCGGGCGTCAGCGCCAGACCCAGTGGTTTCCACCACGGTGCCTGAGCCAAACTTTTTGTGCAACACTTTGTCGCCCTTGTGGAAGATCTCCGTCGGCTCCGGCCGGGGGGCCAGGGAGGCGATGAAGCCTTTACGCACGCCTGGAATTTTGGATGGATCCTGCCCCATGCCGGGGGTGCCAAAGCCCATCTTGGGGGGCTGCTTGGTGGGGCGTGGGAGCTCGGGGGCTTTCTTCTCAGGCCCGAAATGCTTGCGCATGGCTGTTCCCCAGGCATCGGAAATGAGCTCCTTGGGGATTTCCGCCAGGAAGGGGCTGGGCTGATTATGGGCAGCCTGATTGAAGATAGCGCGGTTGCGGGCACGGGTGAGGTAAAGGAATTCCCGGGCGCGGGTGATGCCCACATAGCACAGACGGCGCTCTTCCTCCAGCCGGCCTTCACCCTCGTTTTTTGCGCGCATGCTGGGCAGGAGGCCATCCTCCATACCGGCAATAAAAACAGCGCGGTACTCAAGCCCTTTAGCTGAGTGCAAGGTCATTAGCGTCACAAACTGAGGGGCTTCCTCCTGCATGTCCAGGTCAGTGACCAGCGCAACATTTTCCAGGTAGGCTTCCAGGCTCGGGTCCTCAGATTTTGAGGCAAATTCATTAACAGCGCCCAGGAATTCCAGCAGGTTGTCCCGCTTGGCCAGCATCTCTTCATCAGCAGACTCGGCGTATTCCTTGATGAGGCCTGTTTCATCAAGCATCACTTCAACAAAATCGCCCAGCGGCAAGGCTTTGCGTTTTTCGTTGAGGCTGTCCATCATGTCCCGGAAACCCTCCACGCATTTGCGGGGACGGGAGCCCAGGCTATCGGGCAGATCCCTGACAGCGCCATAAAGCGGGCTGTTGAGGGCGTCTGCCTGTTCTTCAAGCATGGCCACCGTGGCGTCGCCGATGGCCCTTTTGGGGGTGTTGATGATGCGTTTTAAGGCTACATCATCATCCGGGTTTATCATGAGCCGCAGGTAAGCCAAGGCGTCCTTGATTTCTTTGCGGTCATAAAAGCGGGTGCCGCCATAAACGCGGTAGGGGATGCCTGCGCGCATGAGCATTTCTTCCAGCACACGGCTTTGGGCGTGCATGCGGTAGAGTACTGCCATCTCGCCATAGGGCACTTTACGGCTTTTGAGGCGCCTGATGTGTTCACAA
>CAZSSU010000046.1:0-11527 GCA_964609415.1 uncultured Christensenella sp.
TTCCTCTCTGTCATCATGGGTTCAAGCCTGTCTGTGCCCTTGCTGGTGCTCTCCCAGGTGGCCCTGGGGCTGGGGGTGGGCTTTGCTTTCGCCTTCCTTTTTGGGAAGTACCTGGAGCGGGTGAAAAACCCGGAAGATGGGCTATCGGCGGTGCTGATGGCGGCTGCCATGCTCATCACCTATGCCGCCACCAGCCTCATTGGCGGCAACGGCTACCTGGCCCTCTACATCCTGGGCATCCGCCTGGGCAATATGGAGTTTCGCGGCAAGCGGGACATCGTGTTCTTCTTTGACGGGTTTACTGAAATCATGCAAATCGCCCTGTTCTTTGTGCTGGGCCTGCTCAGCAACTTCCAGGGCTTCATCAGCACCTTCCCCATTGCGCTGGCCATCATGCTGTTTATGACCCTCCTGGCCCGGCCACTGAGCGTCTGGGGGCTGATGCTGCCGTTTAAGCTCAAGCGCAATCAGCTGCACATGATCTCCCTGGCGGGCATCCGCGGGGCCGCGGCCATCGCCTTTGCCATCCTGGTGGTCAACAGCGGCGCCAAGTTCTCCATGGACATCTACCACATCGTCTTTGGCATCTGCGTGCTCAGCTCCCTCGTCCAGGGCAGCCTCATGCCGCCTGCAGCCCGCAAGCTGCAAATGCTTGACCCCAACGACACCGTGCTTCAAACCTTCAACTATTATCAGGACAAGGCCGAAATCGGCTTCCTGGAAACCCGCATCTACCCCAACAACTACCTGGTGGGCCGCCAGGTGAAGGATCTGCGGCTGACCTTTGACTTTATCGTGGCCAAAATCGAGCGGGACGGCAAAACCATCGTCCCCCGGGGCGAGGTGGTGCTGGAAGCGGGGGACCTCATCGTCCTGGCCGGGGAAAAGCACTTTGACCGCAGCGGCCACAACCTCACCGAGTTCACCATCCCCCACGGCCATGAGTGGTCCGGCCGCTCCATCCGGCAGCTGAAGCTCCCGGAGGATAGCCTCATCGTCATGGTGCAACGCAGCGACGATGATGTGGTCGTCCCCCTGGGCGACACCACCCTCCACGAAAACGACAAGGTCATCATGCTGAAGATGGAAGGCCAGTCTAAGGCCTGATTTGTGCTTTTTACCCGGAACGCCCGCATTTTTTGACATCATCAAACCATCGGCCAGTTTGCGCCCCCGCCGGGTGGTCTGATATACTATATGCATCAGAACACTTTGAAGGACGGAACATGCTGGTCTATTACTGCCCCAAATGCCTCAGGCAAAACCATCAGCCCCAGTGCGTCTCCTGCGGGCGCTCTTTGGGCAACCCCTCTGTGCGCTATGTGTGGGAGGACAGCCGCCTGGCCCTGGGCGACAGCCACCGCATCGGCTTTCTGCTGCGGCTATCCGCGGCCGTGTCCATGGCGGTGGTCTTGGTGATGCTGATTATTGAATACATCCTGCGGGGGCTTGACGCCTTCAGCTATTTCTTTTTGTCAACGGGCATCCCCGCTGCCGCCCTGGCCCTGGGGCTCATTTTCTTCCTGGCCGGGGTTTTGGTGCTGATGCTCCAGGGGCGGGAGAGCGTCCAGTACATGCTGGACCCCAAAGGCGTGCTGAAGCGCACCTGGATTAAGCCCACCCGGCTCTCCTGCTGGAGCCGGCTGATAAGGTATGACAAGGGCGCTTTTCAGAAGAACAGCGAAGGCTTGCCCTTCCTGCTGGCCCATGAGGAATACCTGGTGTGGCAGGACGCCGCCCGCTACAAGCTCTCCCCCCGGGCTGGACGCATCACCCTTTACCGCCCCTATGCCTTTGTGTTCATGGTGCTGTATTTGCCCCGGGAGGAATATGACGGGGCGGCGGAGATGGTGGCGGCCAAGCTTAAAAACAAACGATGAAACTCATCCTGCCAGACCCTGCCTATGAAGCCTCCTACCGGGAGGCCATTGCGGAATACCGGGCTCATCAGGTCAGCCGCTACCGCTTTCTGGACCCAGAAAAATACAATATATTTGAGCTTATTACCCGTTTCAGAACAGGTGAAGGCCTGCCGCCGGGCTTTGTGAAGGCCACGTATCTCTGGCTGGTGGAGGAAGGCCGCTTCCTGGGCGAAACCTCTATCCGCCACAGCCTGACGCCACAACTCATGCGCTATGGCGGGCACATCGGCTACGCACTGCGCTATTCAGCCTGGGGAAAGGGCCTGGGCACCAGGCTTTTAGCCCTGGCCCTGGACTATGCCAAAACAAACCTGGGGCTGCGCCGAGTGCTCATCACCTGCGACGATGACAACCTGGCCTCCGCCCGGGTCATTGAGAAAAACGGCGGGCAATTGCAGGATAAAATCCCTAACATTATCAATGGTCATGCCATCACCACCCGGCGCTACTGGGTGGATATCCCTTAAATCAGCCTTAAAAGATAATAATATACCAGCGTTATGACGCTGAACACCGCCAGTATCGGCAGGGTTTTTTTAACCAGCGCCGCCAGGCTTGAGCGGTAGTATTCCGCCACCACCGACAGGCAGATGTGGGAAGGCGAGACCTGGGCTGCCATGTAGCCGGTTGACATCAAAAGCACCAGCAGCGGCAGATCAGGCCCGGCTGTAAAGGCCAGCGGGGTCAGGATGGCCACCATGGCCTGGGTGCCCGCAATCACAGCGCCCACCAGCATGATGAGGGCATACACCCCTTCCCTGGGGATGGGCAGCCCCGAAAACAGCGCGGGCAGGCGGAAGAGCACGCCGGAAGCCAGCAGCACTTCCTTAAAAATCATGATGACAATGGTGTTCACAATCAGCTTCACTTCAAGCGCTGAGCGGAACATGGGCTTCAGCTCCTCCCAGGTGAAGCGGTCAACCAGTATGTTCACCAGAATCACCCCCAGCACCACCAGGTAAATGGGCAGGGGCAAAATCAGAATCAAGACCACCGACACCAGGATGCTCCACAGGCTCCGAAACAGCGCTGCCACTGCCGCCCGGCGGCCGATGGCGGCAGCTTCCTCCCCCTCATGGACTTTGGGGATTTTGCGCACATAAAACACATAGCCCAGCGCAAACAGCGCCAGCACCATGGGCGCCATGCCGGCCAGGAAGGGCAGGGCCTTCACCCCTGACAGCTGCAAAGCCAGCAGAATATTGGCATAGGTGGGCAGAAAAGCCTCTGAAATGTGCCGGTAAAAGCTGGACACAAACATCCGCTCATCTCGGTTCAGCGCCTCCCCCGCCGCCCGGTCCACAATGGGGGCCGCAATCAGCACCGCCCCCACTGAGGGCATCATCCCCACCACAAAGGGGGTGAGCATGGCATTGATGCGCCGGCTGCCGAACACCTGGGTGATGGCCTCCTCCGCCTGCTTGAGGCGCTGGCGCTTTTCCAGCATCCGCTGCAAAAAGGTGATGGTATAAAAAGCCAGCACCATGTTGATGGTGCTTTGTCCCACGATGCCCTGCCGGAGAATCTCAGGCAGCTGCGCCACCGGCACCCCATACAGGAGGAAGCCTGCCACAGCCGCCAGCCCCATGGATAGGTACAGCGGCTTTTTCAGCCACACCCCCGCCACAATGAGCGCAAAAATAAACACCAGAATCATCA
This sequence comes from uncultured Christensenella sp., assembly GCA_964609415.1. Classification (GTDB taxonomy): domain Bacteria; phylum Bacillota; class Clostridia; order Christensenellales; family Aristaeellaceae; genus UBA6115. Next base: position 3,582 of record CAZSSU010000046.1, read on the forward strand.
GTTCCAAGGGCACCCCTCCGCTTTTCCGCGATATCTGTCAATGTACAAGCGAAGGCTACTTCCGTCAAGGCATATACAGAAAAAGGCCCCTATCAATTGAACCATCAAAAAACTGCGGTTTTTTGATGGATGAGGAAGAACGATAGGCCATCCGCCTCTCACTTCGTTCCCGGGCGGCGGATGGCAAGGAAACCCTTGCTACGCAAGGCCTTCCGCCCCACCGCGCATGTCGCTGGGGCGGATTTCCATCAGAGGGCTCTGCCCTCCGATACCTCCTTGAATATGCTTTATTAACAGTTTAGGCCCCTGTCAACCGACAGGGGCCCAGATGATATGTTCAGGGTTTTAGATAGCTGCTTCCGCCGCCGCGTTCACGCCCGCCTTGCGGCCCCAATGGATGGTGCCCATGATGGCGGTGCCGCTGCCGGGGTAGTAGGGTCCAATCCAGCCGCCGGCGTTCAGGCCGCCAGCGTACAGGTGGGGAATCACCTCGCCCGCGGGGTTAAGCACCTGGGCTTCCTTATTGATGCGCAGGCCGCCCAGAGAACCCAGGTTAAAGGACACGTTCTTGTAGGCATAGAAGGGGCCTTCAATGGCCATCAGGCCAGTCTTGCGGCCAAAGAGGCTGTCAGCGCCTTTTGCCATGTCGGCGTTCCATTTGTCCAGGGTGTCCTTCAGGTTTTCAGGGTTCAGCTTCAGCGCTTCCGCCAGGCCTTCAATGGTGTCAGCGGTGAAGACCACGCCGTCTGCCACGTCTTTGGCCAGGCTTTCCTCTGTCCAGGTGGCGCCGGGGGCAGCCAGGCTGCTCTTGCCAAAGATCATGTAGGTGGGGCCGTTCAGCTGCTTTTCCTGCTGGAAAATCGCCCGGTAGTGGTAGGCATAGGTGGCATCCTCGCACACAAAGCGGCGGGCCGCCTGGTTGACGATGAAGGAGGGGAACAGGGGGTTCTGGTTGTTGGTGGCAGCGCCGGTTTTTCCGCAGAAGTCGATGCAGCCGCCAAAGCCCATCAGGTCAGCGCCGGCTTCCATGCCCATGCGAATGCCATCGCCCGTGTCGGTGACAGCAGCCATGCACACCTGGCTGGTTAGATCCCAATAGTGCTGGGGGCTCAGGCGCTTGGCCAGCTCTTTGTTGTTGTCAATGGAGGCCGCGGCCAGGATCACGCCCTTGTTGGCCTTCACCTTCACCGTCTTGTCCTTCATCTTGACTTCAGCGCCAATGACCGTTTTGTCCGCGTCCTGGAACAGGCGGGTCACTTCCGCGCTGTAGTCAATCTTGGCGCCCAGGCCCTCGGCATATTTCAGCACGGCCATCACCAGGATGTTGCCGCTGCCGGTGCCGCCGCCGCCTTCATACACGTGGATGCGGTCCGCCATCAGCTCATCCTCCACATAGGGGATGTGGCAGTGGCCATACACGCTGGTAAATTTGAGGCCGACATCCTCCTCCAGCCAGGCAATATGCCCCGGCGCGCCATGGGCCAGGTCTGTCACCAGCTCCTCATCCACCGTGCCCTCGCCCGCTTTGATCCAAAGCGCGGCGTGCTTTTCTGGGCTGTCATCCTGGAATTTGGTGTATTCCTTCTGGGCCCGGGTGCCGGATGCCTGCATGACGCCGCCGGAGAAGTTGGTGGTGCCGCCGGCAAAACCGGCTTTTTCAAAGATGCGCACCTTGGCGCCTGCCTTGGCTGCCTCAGCCGCCGCGCACACGCCGGTGCCGCCAGCGCCTACGATGATTACGTCGGTTTCCTCATCCCAGCTGATTGCCTCCTGGGCCTGCACCGGCAGGTTGAAAACGCCCAGGGCGGCCACGCCCACAGCGCCTGCGGCAGTGCCCTTTAAAAACGACCGTCTGCTGATTTCTTTGCTCATGAAAATGCCTCCTTATTAATATTTATGTATACCTTATCAACAAAAAAGGCCCCCTTCAAGGCCTTTTCCGGACAGTTTCCCGGTTTTGTCTCATCGCAGGCAGGGGCTCAATCCCTCAAATGATGCCGCACAAAATCAGGCAGCCCGCTGAGGGATGCCTGCATGTATTCCTCCAGGCTCTCCGCCATATCGCCCAGCACCCACTCGGACATCAGCGCCACCGAGCCAAAGGCATACTGCCGCAGGATGCGGGCCTGCTGCTTGCTCATTTTGAAGCCCGCCTCATCCAGCACCCGCAGGTAATAGCCATAGGTCTGTGAAAAAATGAAGTTGCCCAGGGAGTTCACATCCCGGGAGGCGAGGGCGTTGCGGTAAAAGCGCTTATGCCGGGTGAACACATCCCAGGTGGCGCTGACAGACGCCTTGAAGCTGCCGCTTTCAAAGCTGGTGAGCAGCGTGCCCTCCAGCACCCGCAGATGAATGGTGTTCACCAGGTCATATTTGTCCTGGAAATACCGGTAAAAGCTGGCACGGCTGACGCCCGCCCGGGCCACCAGGTCGCTGATGGTGAGGCTGTCAATGGGGGTGGTCTGCAAAAGCGCGTAGGCCGCTTCCGCCAGCGCATGGAAAACAGGCCCGTCATCCGGGCGTAAAAACCGGGTGATTGCCTCTGCCATATGCTCCCCTCCATCTCCTTTATATCACGGGACAGCGTCCTGCACAAGGCATCCCCCAGTCTATGTGCAGGAAAAAGCCCGTCCGCCCATTGAAGGCCGCCCCGGGGGATGCTATGATGCCTTTTAGCCTATTTCATGTGCCAGGAGGACAAGCATGCGGGAGAACAGCCAGGGCAAGGGCGCCATGTATATTATTCTGGCCAGCATCGCCTGGAGCTTTGCCGGAGTCTTGTCCAAATGGGCGCCCTGGGGGGCCTTTTCCCTGGTGGGGGCCCGGGCGCTGGTCACGGCCATCGTGTTTGGTATCTCGCGCAAAAGCTTCAAGCCGGTGTTTTCCAAAGGCACCTGGCTGGGAGCCATCGGCGTCTCCGTCACCTCCACGCTGTTCATCGTCGCCAACAAGCTCACCACCGCCGCCAACGCCATTGTGCTGCAATACGCCATGCCCATTGTGGTGATTCTGGGCTCCTGGATCATCTGGGGGCAGAAGCCCGGCAAGGTGGATATTGCGGCCACCCTCCTCACCCTGGGCGGGGTGGTGCTGTGCTTTGTGGGCGGCTTTGGCCGGGGCAGCCTGCTGGGGGACAGCATTGCGCTGTTCACCGCCTTCACCTTCGCGCTGGTGTTTTTCGCCGCCCGCCTGCCCGATACCGACCCCATGAACTACACTTACCTGGGGAACCTCATCTGCTCCCTGTTTTTACTCTATATCCCCTTTGACCCGGATTTTGTCATCAACACCCAGGCCGTGCTGGCCGCCCTGGCCATGGGCCTGTGTCTGGCCGGCGGCTATTATTTCTTCACCGCTGGCATGCGCACCCAGGTGCACCCGGTCACCGCCTCCATCGTGGCCAATGTGGAGCCGGTGCTCAACCCCTTCTGGGCCTTCCTCTTCCTGGGCGAAAACCCGGGCCCCTACTCCATCCTGGGGGCAGCGCTGGTTATCCTGAGCGTCAGCGTCTATGGCATTGTGAAGGCGCGCATGGGCCGCTTGACCCAGACTTAAGCCCTATCGCCTCTCATCAAAGAGAGTGCCCATAAAAATCAAGGCTTTTTCAAAGTTCAATCGCTCAATTCAGCCCACATGAGGTTTCTGGGCGATTTTTCGCCCTTCGTTCCTTTCTGCCCATTGCGCAAGGCCCCCAGCTGTGCTAAGGTATTCACAGCAATAACGCAATCTGCGCAACAACATGGAGGAATATCATGAAGCAAATCCACGCGCCCAAAGCCCCCGCCGCCCTTGGCCCCTACTCTGCCGCCATGGCCTTTGAAAATCTGCTTTTCTGCTCTGGTCAAACGCCCATCGACCCGGCGACTGGCAACCTGGTGGAAGAAGACATCACCATCCAGACCGAGCAGGTCATCAAAAATCTGGCCGCCGTGCTGGAAGCCGCCGGCTCCTCCTTTGACAAGGTGATCAAAACCACCTGCTTCTTAAGCGACATGGGCAACTTCGCCGCCTTCAACGCCGTCTACGGCAAGTATTTCACCTCCAAGCCCGCCCGCTCCACCGTGGCGGTCAAAACCCTGCCCAAAAACGCCCTGGTGGAAGTGGAACTGATCGCGTATATCGGCTAAATGCCCATTCGCTTATCATCTTTGACGCAAAGGGGGTCTTTCTGATTGAAAGGCCCTCCTTTCATGTTGCTTACAAAGGAGCTGGACATGAACGACAAGCAAATCCTTCTCCAACAGTACTTTGGGCATGATTCCTTCCGCCCCGGGCAGGAAAGCTTAATTGACGGTATCCTGTCAGGCCGGGATGCGCTTGGCATCATGCCCACCGGCGGCGGAAAATCCCTGTGCTACCAGATACCCGCCCTGATGCTGCCCGGCATCACCCTGGTTATCTCGCCCCTTATTTCACTGATGAAGGATCAGGTGGCAGCGCTTAAGGAAATGGGCGTGTCAGCCGCTTTTCTCAACAGCGCCCTTAGCCCCTCCCAGATGCAGCTGGCCATGCGGCGCGCAGCAGCCGGGCATTACAAAATCATCTATGTTGCTCCCGAACGCCTTTTCACCCCTGGTTTTAGCGCGCTTATCCAAGCCCGAAGCATTTCATTAATCGCAGTGGATGAAGCGCACTGCATTTCCCAATGGGGGCAGGATTTCCGTCCCAGCTACATGCAAATTCCAGATTTTATCAATGCCCTCGCTATCCGTCCGGTGGTCGCAGCACTGACCGCCACCGCCACTTCCCAGGTGCGCCAGGACATTGAGCGCTTGCTCCAGCTTCGCAATCCCTTCAGGGTGATCACCGGTTTTGACAGGCCCAATCTGTTTTTTGATGTGTCGATGCCCAAGGATAAAACCGCCGCCTTGTTGGCCTATGTCAGGCAAAACCCCCATAAAAGCGGCATCGTCTACTGCGCGACCCGCGCCAAAGTCGAAGCGGTTTGCGAAGCTTTGCAGGCCATTCATATCCCGGCCACCCGTTACCACGCCGGGCTTTCCGATGACGAGCGCCGGCTTAATCAGGAGGATTTCCAGTTTGACCGGAAACCTGTCATGGTGGCCACCAACGCCTTTGGCATGGGCATTGACAAGTCAAATGTATCCTATGTCATCCATTACAACATGCCCAAAAGCCTGGAAGCCTACTACCAGGAAGCGGGGCGCGCAGGCCGCGATGGCGAGCCGGCGGATTGCCTGCTGTATTACGCGACGGCAGATGTTCATACCGCCCGTTTCCTCATTGCCAACAGCGGGGAAAACCCGGATCTTAGCCCGCAGGAACAGGCCGAAAAGAAACAACGGGATGTTGAGCGCCTGGATACCATGGTTAAATACTGTCAAAGCGCTTCCTGCTTGCGGAATCATATCCTCCAGTATTTCGGCCAGACGCAGGATGAGGATTGTGGCCATTGCGGAAATTGCGAAGGGACCTTCATCCAGGCAGATATCAGCAAACAAGCACGGGCCATCCTCTCCTGCATTCAGCAGGTGGCGCAATTTTTAGGCTATCATCTTGGCGCGGCATTGATTGTTCGCGTCTTGCGGGGCAGCAAAGATCAGCGCATCAAGGAATTGGAGTTAAACAACTTGCCTGCATACGGCAGCATGAAGCAGCTCTCCCGCCCCAAAGTGCACAGCTATTTGGATTTTTTACTGCATTCAGGCTATGTGGAATATCAAAGCCAGCACCGCGTTGTGTCCCTCACCTCGCTGGGCTTATCCGCCGTAAATGACACGCAGAAAATCACCATGCCCCTCAAAGTCCGGCCAAAAGCCGACTTAACAAGCCCGCTGCCGCCCAAGCCGCAACAGGCGGTTTCCTCAGAAACAGAAGCGCTGTATGAAGCGCTGAAAGCTTTGCGTCTGCAATTGGCAAAGGCTGAGGGCAAGCCCGCCTATATTGTCTTTTCAAATGCCAACCTGATGGACATGGCCCAAAAAGCCCCCGCAACATGTCCGCTTTCATGCGCGTTTCAGGGGTGGGAGAAGTCAAAGCCGCCCGCTATGGGGAGGCCTTTTTGCGCGTCATCAATAGCTTTAAAGCTTAGGGTGTGAATCCAAAAATCCCTTACCCGCCTGTACAGCCTCCTGCAGGAAGCTGCGTTTTTCGCTGGCCTTGATCAGCTGGGTCAAATCGTCCCGATCTGCTTGGGTGATGCCAAACTGCGCTGCAAACATCCGCAGCATCACGCTGGAATAGGGCGTCCCCTTGTTTGATAAATAGGCTTGGTTGTTGTCAAAATTGGTAGCCATGCGCAGCACCTGGCCAGTTTGGGACGAGCGGATCACGCCAAAATTCCTCATATGCCGATCCGTGTTCATAAACAGTGCGTCCGCCAGCAGAATCCTGCGGTATTGCTGCTCAAATCCCCTGCCAAGAGATGAAAGATTGCCGTATATCACCTCGTCCGCATCTTCTTTATTGGCAAACATAAATCTGAAGGAATCATACGGTTCAAAAAACGTGCCCTTCTCCACAAAGTTTTTTGATTTGATTCTGCTGCGCCGGCTGCCCACATAGGCATACTCTGCGGCATCCCATCCGCAGGCTCTGAGCACATGGCTGATTTCCCGCTCCGAACGCGTTGCCTGGGGGCTTTGAATTTTATAAAGCCACCACTGGCCATTCTCATGCTTCCAGGTTTTGGGGAAACTGCCATCCGTGGAGGCGTTGGGCGTAATCACACTGTGTTGACGCAGTGATGTATCGCTGGATATCAGCACAAAATCACTCACCGCCTCTTGGGTATCAGCCTGCCAGAGGCTTTCCCGGGGCCTGAAATCCCCTTTGGGAAAACAGGTGAAGGTGTCTGTGATGCTAAACATCCGGCTGGTCAGCGCAATGGCAATCCGATCCCGGCTGCCCATCAGTTCCTGCATCAATTCCCGGTGCTGGAAAGTATTTAAATCGATAGCGCGCTCGCTCAGCCAAAGGCTAAACATCTCAGGCCCGCCGTTTAACAATTGCTTTGGCAATAAATCATGAATCACAGGGCTAAATCCAGTGATTATACCCTTGTCATAGTTGAACTCTGCCACCCGCAGGTCATCGTTAAACAGCTCAAAGCGCATCTCATCAGCCCCCAAACCCACAAGGCTCATAATCCGGCAGCTTCCGCGCCACCTCTGTATACTCAAGCCGGGCAAAACGCAGGAGGCCATTTTCGCACTCAAAGGGTGCCACGCAGCCGCCAATGAGCGGGGTGGCGTAGCGGATGAAATCGTCGGTCATATCGGTGCCGCCAGGGGCGACCCAGTCGGCCGGCAATTTGCGGGCGGCATTGGCCATTTGGGCCAGGGGCACTTTGTCAAAGCGCACCTGATAGGGGGCATCCGCCACCCTCAGGATGGTGGACATCACGCCGCTCTCCCCCGCCAGCGCCAGCCTGACGGCCTCATAGCCCAATTGCCAGGCCTCTTCCCGGTCCACCATGGAGGCATCAAGCGAGCAGCAGCGCTGAAACACGCCAGGAATCTGCCCGGTGGCCTGGCCCCGGGCGTTCAGCTTCCTGCTGTTTAAGAGGTTCACCACTGTTTGCATGGCGGTGGTGCGGCTGGCGCCGTATTCCACATGGCCAAAGCTGTCCACCTTGTGGCTGTCGGCGTCGGTCATCAGGCTTTCAGATACCACGGCGATCACCCGCCCCCAGCGCCTGAGGCCATCATTAATCAGGTCGCACACCGCCTCCGCCGTGTGGCCGGCTTCCGGTAAAAACATCATCAGGGGCAGCTCGCGATTCGGGTCCCCCAAGCGTGCTGCGGCGGTGATAAAGCCGCTGTCCCGCCCCATGGCCTGAAGGACGCCCACACACTCAGAAGGCGCCATGGCCCGGTTCTCCTCGCCCACATTGCGGATGAGGTTCGCCCAATACCGGGCGCAGGAGCCATAGCCCGGCGTATGGTCAATCAGGGTGCGCTCCGCGTCGCCCAGGTCGTTGTCGA
>CAZSSU010000047.1:0-11440 GCA_964609415.1 uncultured Christensenella sp.
CTTATCCCCCAGCAGGGCACAGGCCAGCTTGAAAGCCACCCCGGCCCCGCACAGCCCCGGGAAGGGGTACTCCCCCATCGCCGGGTGCACCAGGGCATCCGCCTGGGGCAATTCCCCCTGCAGGGTATGGTGATCGGTGATGATGACGGACAGCCCCAGGTCTTTGGCCAGCGCCACTTCTTCAAGCGCCGTGATGCCGCAGTCCACGCTGATCAGAAGGCCGGCTTTTTCACTTATTTCCCTGACCGCGGCGGCATTGATGCCATAGCCCTCCTCCTGCCGGTCGGGGATGTAGGAAAAGCAGGAGGCCCCCAGCGCCTTAAAGCTTTCAATCAGAATGGCAGAGGCGCAGACCCCGTCCGCGTCATAATCCCCATACACCGCGATGACCTGTCCAGTTTGAATCGCTCCCTGAATCAGGGTCACCGCCTGCGCCATGCCGTGCATCAACAGGGGATTATGCAGCTGGCTGGCCTCAGGGTTCAGGAAGGCTTCCGCCGCCTCGATGCTGTCTATGCCCCGGGCGTGGAGCAAGGCTGACAAATAGTCGGGGTGGCCGGGCAGGGAAAAGGGCTGAGCGCGCTGGGTGAGGGTATACATGTGTTCCTTTCTTCGTGGGGAGACAGGGACAGATCCTTTGAAAAAAGCCCCCTCCCCGGGCAAAGCCGGGGAGGTTGCTTCAGATGTTAAGGGATTAGCGTCTGGATTTGCTGCGGGACGCGGCGTAAGCCCACACATAGGGGGTGATGCGCGTGGCAGACAGGAATGCGGCGAGGATGCCCGCCAGCATGGGCAGCATGAAGCCCAGCATCAGGGAAGAGCCGCTCAGGACAAAGGCCAGGAAAATGAGAAGGGACACCACCGCCAGCACGATCAAAACCGGCATGCTTTTCTTCACCGCCATCGCGGCCACTTCGTCCCGGGTATGCTCCCGCTGGCTCACGGTGCGGCCAATCAGCCGCGCTTCCCGGAGCACAGGGATATTAAAGCAGCAGGTGTACACAGCGCTTGCCACCACCAGGGCGGGCATGCTGTAGCTGAGGGGGAAGGCCAGGCTGGCAATGGAGGCCAGGGCCAGGGTGAGAAGCTGGTCATGCAGCGCTGCCACGCCAAGGGACAGGCCGCCGGCCAAGTCATAGCGCACCACGCCAAACACGAACAGCACAATCACCACGGCCAGCATACTCCAGGCCATCTGCACCAATTCAGCGCTGTGAACCGTCTGGGAATAGAACTTGAGGCCGGTGCCTGTCACTGCCAGCACAATGCCCAGCGCAGCCACCACCAGGGACGCGATCAGCGTCATCATCGCCGATGAACGGATTTTCATCTTATTGTTCCTCCTTTTTCGTGACACCGCTGGCATACAGCGCGGAGCGGTCGCCAAAAAGGGTCAGGGTTTCATTGAGCACCAGGCGCAATCCCAGCTGGGAGAGCAGCAAGCCCACCAGAAGGCTGACGCCCAGCACCTTGGCAAAGCTGCCCACCACGCCGTTGGCGTCAACGATGATCACCACCACGCAGATTAGAATCAACGCCGCCAGCGCGTCCAGGGCCCCATGGCCATGGCCGGCATAGCTTTCCTTGATGGCCTGGCGCACAGAGCGGCCGCGGCGGATGTCATGCTGAACATCGTTAAACAGCACCACGATGGCATACACCAGCACCAGGAAGCCCAGCCAGATGGCGCTGAGGGTCACGAGGGTGAACCCGGCGCGCATGAGGGCCGCCAGGAAATAGGAAAGGGCCAGCTGTACCAGCAGCATCCAGGCTGCGACCAGGCCCCCCAGGCGCTGGCGCACGATGAAGTAGAGCGCCACCAGGGCAAACACCACCAGCAGGGCGATGATAAGCTTGTTCTGCACGCCTTCACCCAGCACCGGGGCGCCGGTGGTTTTCTCTGTCACTTCCAGGGCATAGGGCATGGCGCCAGAACGCAGCATCACCGCATACTCCCGCGCAGGCTCCAGGGCAAAGCCGGGAATGGACACGCCGCCCTGGGTCAGGGGCTCATTGACCCCAGGGGACACCAGGGTGTTGCCATCCAGCTTCAGCGTGATGGACTGCCCCACCAGTTCCGTGGTTTTTTCGCCAAAAATCTTATTGCCTTCTTCATCAAAGGCCAAAGAGAGGGAATAATCCGTGTCCGTGGGCTGCATCTTGCCAAAGCCCGCGCTTGTCACATTTTTATCTGTCAGGAAAATGTTGCCGGCGGGGTCGGAGAAGGTGAATTCACCCCTGGCATCCAGCAGATGCTCCACATGCCCGTCATCGGCGGACTTGGGCAGAATGGTCTGGAAACTGCCGTCCTCAAGCACCTCCACCCGGGCATCCTGCCAGCCCATGTCCCGGATGCGGGCGGCAAGCACGCGCACCGTTTCCTTTTGCTCTTCTTCCGTCAGCGGGTTTTCCGCCTCCGCCTTGAAGGTCAGCACCAGGGTTTCCCCCAGTTCAGCGCCCGGCACCAGCGCTTCGCGCCAGCGGGCTTCGCTGCCCGTTGAGGGCAGCCAGGGCAACAGCTTATACAAGCCCTGATCATCCATGTTGCGGCCCGTTACGCCCAGGCACACAAACACCGCCGTCAGGGCGATTAACACAATCAGCGTCACCGCTGACACCGCCTTGCGGTTGACAGATATTTTCTTGGTAGATACGGGTTTAGCCATATTCGCACTTCCTTTCTTCCATTGGGCTTATTCTGTGGGAAGCGCCCTGCTAACCCGCCCGGTCAGAATAATGGAAGGCCAGGAAACAGCGGCGGTAATAGGCCGATGTGGCCGCTGGGGCTTCCGGCAGCGCCTGGCTGTCCTCACCATACAAAGGCAAGTGAAAGGCATTGGCCGGCAAAGGACGTTCCAGCTCCGCCTCCCGGGATTTAACCACCTGGTCCGGCGGCAGGCTCAGCGCCTGAGGGGCCAGGGCGGAAAGGGGCGGGGGCTGGGTCCCAGCCTGGACTACCATCAGCCCCAGAAGCAACAGGAGGGCCAGGCTAAACAGCGCCAGCCAAGCCAAACGCTTGAGCATTCCAGTCCCTCCCCTCATTTATCTTGGTGCGCGTATTATACCGGGAAAGCCAGCCCCTGTAAAGCGCCCGGCGCGTTGACAGCCCTTGCAAACCGCCCTACAATGTCAGCAAAAAGGAGGGCGGGGCATGCACACAGCACTGGTCACCGGGGGCAGCCGGGGCATTGGCCGGGCCATCGTGGAACGGCTGAGCCAGGAGGGTTGGCGTGTGGCCTTCACCTATCGGGAGCGGGAGGATGCCGCCCAGGCAGTGGCCCACGCCACCGGCGCCATCCCGATTAAAAACCCAGCCCTTACGGAATCGGACGCCCAGGCGCTTTGCCAGCAGGCGCTTTTGCAGCTAAGCCACCTGGATGCCCTGGTTCTGAGTGCCGGGCTCAGCCACAGCGGGCTAATCACTGACACCAGCCCCGCCACCTGGGATGCCCTCATGGCCACCAACCTGCGCAGCGCCTATCTCCTAAGCCGCGCCATGATCCCCCATCTTGTCAGCCGCCAGCAGGGCAACCTGCTGTTCATTTCCTCCATCTGGGGCCTCAGGGGCGCCTCCTGCGAGGCCGCCTACGCCGCCAGCAAGGCCGGGCTCATCGCCCTTGCCCAGTCCCTGGCCCAGGAGCTGGGGCCTTCAGGCATCCGCGCCAATGCCCTGGCACCAGGCGTTATCCACACCGACATGCTAAAGGAATACAGCGATGAGGATTTGCGCTGCCTTGCCGTCAGAAGCCCGCTGGGCCGCCTGGGCAGGCCTGATGAGGTGGCCGCCGCCGCGTATTTTCTTTTGAGCGATGCCGCCAGCTTCATCACCGGACAGGTACTGGGCGTGGACGGCGGGTTTTGCTGACAATATAAATTAATCAGGGGCTCTCTTTTTCAGAAAGCCCCCGGAAAATGATAAACGCTTACTTTTTACGTTGATCCCACCAGATCATGGCCAGGTAGTCCTTGATGGTCAATGGCGAAGAAAAGGCGAGGCCAAGAAGGGCCGGAATCAGGAGCACCAGCCCCCAATATAATAGCGGGCGATAAAAAATGCCACCCACCAGCAGCAGCAGAATCAGCCCAAAGCCTATCCGCAACAGCCGCTTGATCAGGCGCATCATCCGCGCTTCCCGCTGGCGCGCCTTCTCCATTTTCTGCCTGTCCATGGCCGCCTCCTTTGCTATCTTAGGCTTATTCTACCCGCAAAAGCCTCATATTGCCACATATAAAAGGAGCCGCCACCGGCAGCTCCTTCAAATCATCCAAGCGTTTTACATGATCCCCTGTTCCGCCTGGGCAATTAGCAGGCTAGCCCGCTGGGCAATCTCCCGGTCGCCATCCTGAAGCGGGGTGAGCGGCGCCCTCACCGAGCCGCAGACAATGCCCTTTTGCCTGAGCACTTCCTTGAGCATGGCGTAGAGGTTGCTTTTACCGCTCAGCAGCAGGCTGATGACCCGGTTGATTTCCATTTGAATGGCATGAGCGCCTTCAAAGGAGCCGGACTGGATGAAGCTGTCCGCCTTCAGGAAAAGCTTCGGCATGACGCCATAGGTGCCGCCGATGCCGCCATCAGCGCCCATCACCCGGCCCGCCACAAACTGCTCATCCGGGCCATTGAACACGGCAATTTTCCCCTGGCCCAGGGTTTTAAAAATCTCAATGTCCTGCACCGGCATGGAGGAGTTTTTCACCGCCTTCACCCGGGGGTTCTTCAGCATTTCCTTAAACAGGCTGGGGGTGAGGGCCACGCCCGCCAGCTGGGGGATGTTGTAGATCACAAAATCCGTGTCCGGTGCCGCGGAAGAAATATCGTTCCAATACCTGGCGATGGCTTCCTCCGGCAGGCGGAAGTAAATGGGCGGGATGGCGGCAATGGCGTCCACCCCCAGGGCCTGGGCATGGCGGGCCAGCGCCATGGAATCCTGGGTGTTGTTGCAGGCCACATGGGCGATGATGGTCATCTTGCCGCCCACCGCCTCCATCACAGCCTCCAGCACCCGCTTGCGCTCGTCCACCGACAGGTAGATGCATTCGCCGGAGGAACCATTCACATACAGCCCCTGCACCCCCTGGGCCAGCAGGTGCCGGGCCAGAGCCTGGCACCTGGCCTGGCTGATGTCCCCACTCTCATCATAGCAGGCATAAAACGCGGGGAAAATTCCTTGGTATTTGCTATTATCTTTCATCACATAACTCCTTTAATGTTGATTCTTCATCGACTGCGCACGAAGCAGCGAGGGATTTTTCTGTCCTGCAAGGAAGTGAACCGAAGGTGTAATTCTATTGAGAATCGACATTAACCCTTAACAGCACCCATGGTGATGCCCTGGGTGAAATATTTTTGGAAGGCGACAAACACGATGATGATGGGAATGGCAGCGATGGCAGCGCCCGCCATCAAGAGGCCATAGTCGGTGGCGTTCTCCTTTTGCAGGGTGGCAACGCCCAGCTGCAAAGTCAGGTTTGAACGGGAGGACAGCATGACCAGCTGCATAAAATAGTCATTCCAGGCGGTGACAAAGGTGAAGATAGCCAGGGCCGCCATGCCGGCTGATACCAGAGGCAGCACCATGGTGACAAAGGTACGCACTTCTCCTGAGCCATCAATCTTGGCCGCCTCCAGCAGCTCCCCCGGGATGCCCTCTGAAAACTGCTTCATCAGGAACACGCCAAAGGGCCAGCCCACGCCCGACAGAATCACCGCCGTCAACGTGTCGTGGAAGCCCCAGCCGGAAATCAACCGCACCAGGGGCACCAGAATCACCTGCTTGGGCAGGGCCATGGCGGCGATGAAGATGGTGAACACCACCTTGCGCCCGATGAAGTTCTTTTTCGCCAGCACATAGCCCGCCAGGGAAGCCGCCAGCACCACGATGAGCATGGTGACCACGGCAATGATGACGGAGTTGAGAAACCAGTCAAGCGCCGGGTTTTTGAACAGCTTTTCATAGTTGCGCAGGGAGGGCTCCAGGGGCCACCACTGGGGTGGGGACGCGTTGATGGCCTTCATGGATTTGAAGGATCCACTGATTACCCAGTAGAAGGGGAAGACAAAAATGGTCAGCGTGATGAGGCTTAAAAACAGCATGTTAAGGGCGGACCAGATGGTAAAGCGGCTGTTCCCGACGGAGGACATCAGTTTCGCGTTTTTCTCTGACATGGCTTCCTCCTTAATAGGACACGTCGCGGCTGAATGCCTTGAACTGGACAAGAGAGAAGAGGGAAATCACAATCGCCAGCAGCACGCCCATGGCGTTGGCATAGCCAAACTCATAGAAAGTGAAGGCCTTTTCATACAGCAGGTACATGACGGTGGAGGTGGCATAAAAGGGGCCACCGGAGGTCATCAACTGGATAAGAGAGAAGACCTGGAAGGAGTTAATGGTGGAGATAACCACGATGTAAAGCGTGGTGGGCATCAGCAGCGGCCACTTGATATGTCTGAACACCTGGCGGGAATTGGCCCCGTCTATCTGCGCCGCCTCAAGCAGCGCCGTGGGGATGTTGCCCAGGCTTGCCACATACAGGATGATGGGCTGCCCTATGGAGGTGGTGAGCAGCACCAGCATGATGGCGGGCAGGGCAAAGCGGGGGTCCCCCAGCCAGGAGATATTTTGCGTAATCAGGCCCAGGGATTTCAGCACAAAGTTGAGCACACCCACCCTGGGGTTAAAAATGAACAGCCACACCACAATCACCGACACCGTGCCCGTCACCACCGGCAGGTAGAACACCACCCGGAAAAAGGAGCGGATAAAGGCATGGCGCTGATAGATAGAGTTGGCCACATACAGGGCAAAGATCAGGATGATGGGCACAGTGCCCACCACGATAACGATGGTGTTGACCACCGATTTGAGGAAGACCTCATCCTGCATCAGCCGGCGATAGTTCTCCAGGCCGATGAAGTCATAGGTATTCAGGCTATAGTTGTAAAAGCTGGTGATGACGCCCTGGATGATGGGCAGCAGCACGAAGATGCAGAAAAACAGCAGCGCCGGCAGCAGAAAAGCATAGGAAACAGCAGTTTCCCGCAGCAGAATCTTCTGGTTGCTCAAGCGAGCCTTGCGGAAGTTGGGGGTCACTGACATGGGGCTTCTCCTTTCAGGCGCTGGTAGAAAAAGGGGCGGGGTGTATGCCCCGCCCCTATACTTGGCTACTTACTGGGCAACCAGGGTTTTGTTGGCTTCTTCCACGAAGAAGTCCATGGCTTCCTGGGCGGTCTTCTGTCCGGAGAAGGCAGCCTGGAGGGCTGAGAACCAGAAGGTGCGCATCTGGGCAAAGCCAGGCACGGTGTTGTAGTACTTGCCGAAGAGCTTGCTCATGGTGGAGCCGTAGGCGATTTCCTTGTCTTCCACTTCCGCCACCACAGAGGCACGGGGGGAGAACTGGCCAGCCTGGGCCACGTTCTTGGCAGCCCACTCGGGATCGTCGCACATGAACTTCACAAAGCGCTTGGCGGCCTCAACCACCTTGGCATCTTCGTTTTTCAGCACGCACAGGCCAGATACCAGGAACTCCAGCTGCTCCTGTCCGGCGGGGGCGGGATAGGGCACCAGCACGGCTTCGATTTCCATCTCGTCCAGCTGGGCTTTGCGCAGGTTGTAAAGGCCGGTGCCAAAGAGGATGGTGTGGCTCACGCGGCCAGCGGCAAACTCGTCAATGGCGCCAGTGCCGTCAAAGCCCACGCCGTCTTCCAGCAGGCCATCTTTGATGGCGGTCATGGTCCAGTCAAGGGCCTTCACAAAGTTCTCATCATTGGTGGTGTAGGCATTCAGCTCATCATTCATGATGCTGCCGCCATAAAGGTTGGACAGGAAGGCACGGGTGCCCTGGTCGCCGCCCTGGGTGCGGCAGAAGATGACGGCGCCGGCTTCGCCCTTTTCCTTCAGGGCCTTCAGCAGCGCTTCGTACTGTTCCAGCGTCCAGGTGCGGTCGCCTTCCAGGGGAAGCATGTCGAGCAGGCCGTGCTGCTCCAGCATGGTTTTGTTGAAGCCCATGCAGAAGGGGGCTGTGCCCAGGGGATACATCACATAGTCACCCATGTACTTGGAGGCTTCCTGCACGCCCTGGGAGATGTCGGCCTTATCAGCATCAGAGAACATGTCGTTCAGGTTTTCCAGGATGCCTTCAGATGCCCAGGTCATGATGCGGCCGGGGGCGTCGAAGATCACGTCGGGGGCGCTGGCGGTGGGATTGGCCTGCTTGGCGGTGATGGCGGTGGCGATTTTCGCGGGGCCGGCATCAAAGTCCAACATTTCAAGCTGCACATCCACATCAGGGTTGGCGGCTTCAAAGGCGGCGATCAGGCTCTCTTCATAAGCGCCCAGGGTGTCGTCGATGGTGGCGAAGTTGGGGAAAGCCCAGAACCGCACGACGGTTTTCTCCTGGGCGAAAGCGGTGGCGGCCATGGACAGCAGCATCGCCATGGCAAGGGTGATGGCCAGCAGTTTCTTCATGTGTAGGATTCCTCCTCATTTTTTCAGCGCGATCTGCGCTCGGTCGATGTGATAATAAATCAATCATCCTACAATGTCAACAGGTTTTCAAATTTTATGGTCGATATTTTTTCAGAAAGTACCAATCCTTTAAAAATCAAGGCTTGCAATCCCACTTTTTTGTAGTACAATAAATGCGCTACAAATAAAGAAACCACGCAGACGGAGGTGACCATGACCAAAAGCAAGCGCAACGGAGAAAAGCTCTACGTCCAGGTGTTCCGCCAGGTTAGGGGCTATATCATAGAGAATAATCTGAAGCCGGGCGACCTGCTCCCCACCGAGCAGGCCATGAGCGAGATGCTGGGCGTCAGCCGCAATGTGCTCAGAGAGGCCATCAAATCCATGGAAATCATGGGCATGCTCTCCGCCCAGGCGGGCCGGGGCACGGTGCTGCACGATTTTAACCTGGACTTTGTGATGCAAAACGTGGTCTTTGCCGCCGCCAGCGACGTGGACAGCACCATCATTGAGATGCTGGATATCCGCAAAAAGCTGGAGCTGGGCTACATGCGCCAGGCCTATGCCACCCTGCAGGATGAGGATATCAAGCGCATGCGCAGCATCATGACGGCCATCCGGGCCCACTGGGAGCAGGACCGCTTCTTCCACAGCGATGACCGGGAGTTCCACATGACGCTTTTTTCCCGCATTGAAAACACCAGCACGCTCTCCCTCATGGCCGCCATCTGGGATGTGGACGCCAATTTTAAGACCGAGGAGAAAATCCCCCACCTGGATGAGACCATCATCAAGCACGAGAACATTGTGCGCGCCCTTGAAGCGCGCAACGAAGAGGCGTTTGAAGCCGCCATGATGGCCCACTTCGCCTCCGGCAAGTATTCCTATAAGAACAGCTTCGCCGAATACTGATCACAAAGGAGGGTCCCATGCACGAATCCCTTGTCCCCGTTGCATCCTGGGTCAAAGAGGAGCTGGCTAAATGCCTTGATTTCTGGCTGAAAAACGGCCAGGACGAAAGCTTTGGCGGCGTCCTCACCTGCCTTGACCGCACCGGCGCCGTTTACTCCACCGATAAATCCGTTTGGATGCAGGGGCGCTGCGCCTGGACCTTCGCAAAGCTGTGCAATGTGTATGGCGATAACGCCGCCTGGCGCGCCTTCGCTAAAAACTGCCTCGACTTTATGGAAGACCACTGCATCAACCGTGACAAGGGAAATCGCATGTATTTCCAGGTCACACGGGAAGGTAAGCCCCTGCGCCAGCGCCGCTATAATTTTTCCGAAGGCTTTTACGCCATGGCCAACGCCGAGTACTACAAGCTCTCCGGTCACCGCAAATACATCGACCGGGCCAGGGCCGCCTATGACCTGATCTGGAACTTGAACCAGGGCGGAGAGGATCCGGCGGGCTTTGGCGCCAAGGTTGACCCGCTCACCCGTCCCCTACGCGGCCTGGCCGCTCCCATGATTTACCTGAACCTCACCGCTGTCATGCGGGAGGCGGACCCGGAAAATGTGGACATCTACAACCAGCGCTCAAGCCAGTGCGTGGATGAAATCCTCCGCCTCCACCGCAAGAAGGACCGGCACATGACCCTGGAAACCGTCGGCCCCAACGGGGAATACGACCCCAGCGTCAGCATCTACCGCATGCTCAACCCCGGCCACGCCATTGAGTGCAGCTGGTTTTTGATGGAAGAGGCGCTGTGGCAGGGCTGCGGCAACCTGCATCAGGAAGCCGAAGGCATCATGATGGACGCCCTCACCGCCGGGTGGGACGAGGAATTCGGCGGCCTGCTCTACTTCCTGGACGCGGAGGGCAAGCCGCCCGAATCCTACGAACATGACATGAAGCTATGGTGGCCCCACAACGAAGCGCTCATCGCCACCCTCATGGCCTGGCAGAACACCGGCAAGCCGGAATACCTGGATTGGTTCCTGAAGGTCTGGGAATACACCAAGTCCGTCTTCCCCGATCCCGAATACGGCGAGTGGTATGGCTACCTGCGCCGGGACGGCAAGCCCACCATGCCCCCCGCCAAAGGCAGCACCTTCAAAGGCCCCTTCCACCTCCCCCGGATGCTGATGATGCTTGATCAGATGCTAAGCCGCAGCAAGCCCTGAGAGGAAACCCAGCCCATTCTAATCCTTTTCTAATGATCCATCTGTTTTCTCTTAATCTTCCCCCCTTATGATAAGGCCAGACCAAGGGAGGAAAGGAGAGGGAACGATGGATCATTTTGAAATGGTAGAAAAACTGCGTCAGAAGGCCAATGTTAGCTATGAGGAGGCCAAGGCGGCGCTGGAGAGCAGCGAATGGGATTTGCTGGACGCACTGGTGATGCTGGAGAACCAGGGGAAAATCAACCACGCCCAGCCCCAGGCTGACAGCTACACCACCCGCAAGGAGGATGCCCCCACCCCGCCGGTTGAAAGCGATGTGAAAGGGACCCTCAGCCGCTTCTTCAGCTTCGTGGCGGAGGCCATCAACAAGGCCAACAAAATCACCATCCAGGTGTCCCGGCACGGGAAGGAGTCCTTCTCCCTGCCGCTGACGGTGCTGATCCTGCTACTATTGTTCATGTTCTGGTGGGTGGTGCCCCTGGCGGTGGTGGGCCTGTTCTTCGGCTTCCGCTACCGGATTCTGGGCGCCAGCGTGTCTGACACGGTGAACCGCGCCATGGACAAAGCCGCCGATGCTGCCGAGAGCATCAAAACCGGCACAAAACCCCCGGAAAACAACTGATTCCCGCTTGATTCGGCAAAAGATATGCTATACTTTTGCCGGATCATTTTTTAGTTGAGGAGGCGCAGATGCAGAAAATTCTGCTGGTGGAGGACGAAGCCAGCATCGCCCGCTTTGTGGAGCTGGAGCTGAGCCACGAGGGCTATGAAGTGACCAAGGCAGAGGACGGCCGGGAGGGCCTGCGGCTGGCCGTCTCCGGCGCCGCACCAATCGATCCGGAGGTCATCAAG
>CAZSSU010000048.1:0-11382 GCA_964609415.1 uncultured Christensenella sp.
ATATCATCCGGTCCACAGATTACCCCTCATAACACAGTCAGGTTAATTCATTGTAACTGTTTTGTGATAACTTGGCAAGCCTTTTCAAGCAAAACCGACACAAATATGCCTTAATCGCCTTGCAGGACCCCCTCTGGCGCGCGATACGTCGCCTCACCCGGGATAGAGGCTTCCAAAACACCGCCTGACAAGTTGCGACGTTTCAATTCCTCAATCACAGCACGCACTGTGCCAATTTTCGCATGCAGATTTTCTGCATTTCCCAAGTGCACCGTAAACCCATCCTGTGTGGTCATGACGAGGCTACTCTCATCGGATACATTGACGTCCCAAACCTGGGATGCATAGCCCTGTGCCATAAGCTCCTCAACCACCGCCACCAGCGCTTCCAGCTGTCCAGGCTTCCCTCCCACCGGAAACATACCGCTTTCCAGCTGTCCCCAAATGGCGAGGCCCGTTACTTCAATTAACCCCTGACGCAGGCGGAGATCCCTGGTTTTCTCCAGAATCATCCCGTCCTCTGCCATTACAAACCCCACTCCCAGGTGAGTAAAAAAGGCACTGGGTGTGCGTTCCCTGACATATAGAATCAGTGTGTTGGGAAAGACTTTCTCCATCCCCTGATAGTCCAGATACCGATTGGCATTGATGCCATTTTCTATATCTGATTCATTGACAGTGAAATAAAGCAGCTTTCTATCAAGGCCAGCTGAGCGCGCCACATCCTGCCAGGAGATGGCGCGATTGCCCACCACCCGTACCTGGCTGATAGTAAACACATAATAGCGGAGGATGAAAAGAATAGCGACCAGACCCAGCAATACGCCGATGATGGTGAAGGTGCGCCTGGTGTTATTAGCTGGCTGGGATGGCACTTCCTCCTCAAAGGGTTCTGGCTGCCATTGCTGTTCATAAACCGGCGATTGCAGCGGCGCTTGCCTGGTTTCCGGCGGGCGGGGTGGCGGCTGCATGGTCATTCCTCCGAGGCATCCAGCGCCATCACCAGGCGCTTGAACACTCTGCCACGCTCCTCATAATCCTTGAATTGATCAAAAGAAGCGCATGCCGGGGAAAACAGCACATTCCCCCCCTGAACAGCCGCAGATTTGGCCATAGCCACCGCCTGCCCCAAATTGTCTGCAAACTGATATGAGGTAAAGCCTGCACCGTCTAGCGCCTTGGCTATCTGGCCTGCGGTTTGTCCCATCAGAACGGCGCTCCTGATATAAGGATTTGCCCGGGCTGTGACTGCCATCTGGTCAAAGGCTGTTCGCTTATCATAGCCGCCCATAATAATCACGGTAGGCGCTCGCATGGATTTGATGGCGGTGATGGTGGCATCAGGATTTGTACCCTTGGAATCATTGTAATATTTCACGCCATCCAGTTCCCGTGTAAATTCAATCCGATGCTCCACCCCTTCAAAGACCTTCAGGCTATAAGCCGCTACCTGGGGAAGCACCCCCATAAAATCAGCCAGCACCAGAGCTGTCAGCGCATTATAAACATTGTGCACGCCAGGAAGCTTCATGTCTTCCCTGGCACAAATGGGACGCTCCACCCCATCCCGCCGCAGGACCAGCATGCCATTCTTCAACATGGCACCATTTTCCACATCCTGCTCAACCGACACATAAGCAAGCTGTGCCTTAATGTCTCTGGCCATCCCGCTTGTTATCGGGTCATCCAGATTTAGCACTGCTAAATCTGCGCTTGTTTGATTTTCAAAAATCCTGGTTTTAAGGCTGATATAGTTGTCCATCGTGCCGTGCCGGTTTAAGTGATCAGGTGTGACATTGAGGACAGCTGCCGCCCTGGGATGGAAATGCCTGATCGTCTCAAGCTGAAAACTGGATACTTCGGCAATCAAAACATCCTCTGGCCCAGCCTGCATGACCGCAGCACTTAAAGGATATCCCACGTTGCCCGCCACATGGGCCACCTGTCCAGATTGTTTGAACATCTCTCCCAAAAGAGAAACTGTGGTGGTTTTCCCATTGGTTCCAGTCACAGCGATAATCGGCAAATTCGTCATGGACGCCGCCAGTTCCAGCTCACCCAAAATAGGCAACTCAAGCGCCTTGCACCGGTTTATCAGGTCATTCCCAAGGGGAATGCCCGGGCTAAGCACCAGCAAATCAGCATCAGCCAATATGGCTTCAGGCCCTTCCCCCAGGCGCAGGGTCAGCGGATAATCCTTCAGGCTGTCCAGGGCAGCGCCTAGCGCATCAGCTGTTTTCAGATCGTTCAAAGTTACCCTGGCGCCTTGTTTAACAAGCAGCTTTGCTGCCGCAATGCCGCTGCGCGCAGCCCCCAGCACCAGGATGTTTTTCCCCTTGACCGAAAGATTTTGGCCCATTTTTTACGCCTTTCAAAAGCCCGCTTATGGACGGAAAGCAAGAGCAGCAAGCACTGCCACCACAGACAAAATGAACGTCACAACCACATAACGTTGGTTGATCTTCACAGCGCTCCAGCCAAGCAGCTCAAAATGATGATGGATGGGCGACATCCGGATGAGCCGTTTGCCATGGGTTATCTTGAAGTAAAGGCGCTGCGCAATTACTGACACAGAGGACATAATCATGGTAAAGCAAATAGGTATCAGCCAGAGTTGTAATCGCAGCATCATGGCCGCCCCCACAAAAATGCCGCCAATGAACATGCTTCCAGTATCCCCCATGTATATTTTAGCTGGAGGCTGGTTAAAAAACAGAAATCCCAGGCATGCACCAGTCAGCGCAAAGCAGACAAATGACACAGTGGAATCCCCCAGGCTGTCGCCGTCAATAAGCATGGAAATCACCCCAAAGGCAATCCCCCCCACAGCAGACACGCCTGACAACAGACCATCCACCCCATCCTGAAGGTTGGAGGAGTTGGTCATAAACACAATCAGCAGAACCATCAGCGGCAAATAGAATATGCCCAGGTCCCAATAAGCCCGCGTAAAGGGCAAGTGAATAGAGGTGCCTACGGTATACATGCATATCAGGGAGAAGACAAGGCCAATGGCCACCTGTCCAATAATTTTATACCGGGGTTTAAGTCCCTCATGATTCTGACGGACGTTTTTAATATAGTCATCCGCAAAGCCCACAGTCAGAGCGCCAATTGCCAGCAGGAACAGCATCAGGGCATGTGCTGAGCCTCGGGAAAGCTGGGTAAATAGCAAGCTTGCAGCCACCACAGACAGAGCGATAATCAAACCGCCCATATTGGGCGGCTTCTCCTGTTTCCGGAAGGAATCCGGACCCAAGTCATATCCAGGCTGAATCATGTTGCGGCTTTTCACAAACCGGATAAATCCTGGCATCATCAACGCTACCAGAATAAGCGCCAGCAGCGCGCACAGAATCTCAAGCATTCCCGGCTTCCTCCTCCTTGAAGCTCACCAGAATTTCCTGCACAATTTGCTTCTCATTAAACGGGCGCTTGATACCGGAAATCTCCTGATAGGTTTCATGACCTTTGCCAGCCAGCAGCACCACATCCCCTTCCTGCGCAATAGATAGCGCATGACGGATGGCATCCCGACGGTTTTCTATCACTTCATAGCTGCCACCGGTAGGTGCTATGCCCTGTTCAATGCTCTGGAGGATTGTGATTGGGTCCTCATTCCGCGGGTTGTCGCTGGTGAGGATCGCAAAGTCTGCCAGTTTGCCGGCAATGGCCCCCATGATGGGACGCTTGGCCTGATCCCGGTCACCGCCACAGCCAAACACAATGATGATGCGGCCGCGTGTAAACTCACGCACAGCGCTTAAGATATTCTCCATTGCATCAGGAGAATGTGAATAGTCAAGAATGACCTTATATGCCGTGTGGGTATCCAGCACTTCGGCACGGCCAGGTACCGAGGCAACGCTCTCAAGCGCCGGGCAAATCACTTCAGGGGCTGCGCCAAGGCTCAGGCAAACGGCTGCTGCCGCCAGGGCGTTATACACATTGAACATTCCCATCAGCCTGAGCTTCACCGGGTATGAGCGCTCATTCCATAAAACCAGGCTGAAGGCCACCCCATCCTCATGGATGTCTATGTTGCGGGCAAAAATATCAGCATTCAGCGCGATGCCATAGCTGATTTTCGGCATTAGAATGGCTTCCAGCAGTTCCTTACCCCGGGGATCATCCATGGAGACGGCGGCATTTCTGACATGTCCACCGGTAAAGAAGCTCATCTTCGCCTTGAAATACGCGTCCATGGTGGAGAAATAGTCCAGATGATCCTGGGAGAGGTTGGTAAAGCAGCCCGCCTCAAACACAAGCCCTTCCAGCCTGTTCATGGCCAGCGCATGGGCGGATACTTCCATCACCACATAGTCACACCCGGCATCCGCCATCATGCGAAGCGCTCGGTGCAGCTCAATGGGGTCAGGTGTAGTCAGGGTGCTGTCAGTCCACTGGCTGCCAATCATGTTGCCGGTGGTGCCAATAAGGCCGCATTTATAGCCTGAATGCTCCAGCACCGCTTTTACCAGGTAGCTGGTGGTGGTTTTTCCCTTGGTGCCGGTAATGCCCACCAGCTTCAGCTTTTCGTCAGCAAAGCCGTAATAAGCGCGGGTGATAAGCGCCATCGCCGCCCGGTCATTGGACACCAGAAGCTGCGGAACTGGGATAGCCGGCTGAAGTTCGGTCACTACCAGGGCGGTGACGCCGTTTTTCACTGCTTCTTCCGCGTGTTTATGCCCGTCTGTCCGGGCCCCTTTTATGCAAAAAAACAGCCCGCCTTCAGTTTTAAGCCTGCTGTCTGCTGAAACCGATGCGATTTCGCAGTCTTCACTCAGGCTTATAACATAAGGCGCAGCCGCTCTTGCCAGCTGAGATAGTTTCATGTTTACCCCTTGTCATGCGTTATTGACTGTTGGAGAGGTTACCAGAACGCGCAGCGTCCAGGCGTGCCACAGCTGTTGGTGCCTGGGCTGTGACGCCGATGGTTTCCTCATAGGTGGCCAGCCGCATTCCCAAATTCTGAACAGCATAGTAGCAGATCTTTGAAGCGTCGCTCTTTTCTGCAAACGCCTGGGCCAGGGCCTTCCCTTCCGTTTCAGCCGCGGCATAGCGACTGCACAGGATATCATATGCCTGATTGAGTTCCTGCGTCAAGGCCATCTTCCGGCCTACCATCCAGGCCGAGAAGAACATAGCAAGAACCAGCACCAAGGAAGCCCATTTAAGCGCAAGACCACGGGATGATCCCTGGTCCGCTTCATTTGCCCGAAAGGCTGTGCGCTCCTCATTTTCCCCTTCATTAAAAAGGTATACATGGCTGGAAACCTGGATGCGGCCTGCCTGGTCCATCTGGTTTCCTGCCTTTACATACTGCATTTTTTGCAGACTTCTGCTGATGTTCATGCTGTGTCCTTTCCGGCTGTTTATCTGTCCTCAGCCTTCTTATTTCTCACCCGCGCCTGAATAGCACTGATAGCAAGGGAAGCGTCGGGGTACTTGGTGTGGAAGTTCTCCCGCTCCTGAGCGGCCTGCTTGTCACTGACCAAACGCACATACTCGGTTGTGCCTGAAACCTGAACGCCTTGACTGTCCTCCAGGAAAAGATCCCTTAAGGCCGCTGGTAACAGCACCCGTCCCTGGGTGTCAAAGCCGCATCCATCAAAGGAATACATGGCAAAGCGGGTAAGAAAAACCTCCGCCGCCGCGTCTTCCCGACTGAGCTGGCTTAGCATCTCCACCTTTTCCTCCCACACGTCGTAGGGATAGATGGCGATTGCATCCTGGCCCATGGTGACCCCAACGATGATCTTGTCTCCCAGCAGTCCCCGAAAGGTTTGGGGAACAATCACACGCCCCTTGTTGTCGATGGAGTGGTTGTAGACACCGATAAAGCCCAGGCGGGAAATTGCTGTGGAATTCTGGGGCACATGGGAGTCGCCTGTCCTTGCCTTTTGCGGGCCATCCCGCCGTTCATCCGACACCCATCTCACCACCAATCCCCACTTATTTCCCTTTTCAGACACAAAATACCACACCCTTCCACGCCAGTAAACCTCGGCGCGTTTTCCTTTGGGGGTTTCGGGGCAAAACCGATGGAAATCAAGTCAATTCAGGCAAAAATAAGGGAATAAACGTTCCCGTTAACTAAAAAAACGACGGGAACATTTATTCCTTATAAATCATTTATTAGTCAATCCGCTGAACAAAAAACCTTTCCAGATGGCTGACTTGATGAAGTTTTGTGATTTGTGTGGTTTTGAAATCTTTGGGAAATGACTATATGCGCATTCTAATTAAACAGGCAAGGGATACAACTGGAAATTCACGCAATCACAGGAAACACAGTGGTAACGAATGCCTGACACCTCACCTGAAAAAGCCCCGGAACAGGCATAGCCATGCAGATGACCATACACCACATCGCTAACGTCATAGCGCGCCATCAGCGCTGTGACAGGCGTTTCATTGCCGGCGCTGTCAGTGGGCGGATAATGGCATAGCGCAATTAAGCGCTTATCTTCATTCAACTTTCGGGCATGTTGGAGCGACATCTCCAGCCGGATCAGCTCACGTTGATAGATCTTTTCCGCCTCGCCGTCGCCCGCCTCACTCCCAGGGCGTTCCCAGCCCCGGGAACCGGCAAACAGAAATTCACCGATGGCCAATGCATCATGCTGCAGGACATGCATCCTCATAGGAAGTTTTTCCCGAATCCGGGTCAGCCCCTTCCACCAATAGTCATGGTTGCCCCTGATCATGATCTTTGTGCCCGGAAGCTGGCCAATCGCCTCCAGGTCAGCCTGGGCATCTTCCAGCCGCATAGCCCAAGAAATATCGCCCGGAATCAGGATAATATCCTGCTCCCGGGCTGTTGCTATCCAATTTTCTTTAATCCTGTCAAAATGATTTTCCCAATGAGCCCCGAAGAGATCCATGGATTTATCCATCGATCCAGGCATATGTAAATCCCCAATGGCATAAATGCGCCGGGTATCATCCATCCATGGATTCGTCATCGTCATCGCTGTCCTGGTCTTCCTGTTCCCCCATCTCTTCAAGAGACAGGGCATCACCCAGTTCATTGTACTCCGGGTCGTCCTCTTCAAGATCGGGAATAATTTCCTCCATCCCGCTCACATCGTTCATCTCAATGTCAACCGGTTCCTCATCTGTTACCTTATGGGGGAGGGAGCGGTTTTTCTTCTTTTCCTTCAGGCAAAAAATGCAAAGATCTTTGCCGGGTATGGCGCGCTCCACATTACATTCGGAGCAGATTTCCGGTTCCTCATGAGGCTCAGCGCCATGCACTTCCCGGTAGCAGATCTTACAAAGGTCTTCCCCTTCGTTCATGTAGTTCAACTCACAGCGCGGGCATTTGACCAGAATCATCGGCGACCGGTTTGACATGGCTTGCGTTCTCCTCCTGCATTATCAGGCGGCATTATACATGGCCACTACTCAATTGACAAGTCCAAACCCGGCGAAATATCTAACAAAAATTAGGCGGTTTTTTTAGTCCTTTTGCCCCTTAGAGCCCGCATCCGCTTTCTTAGCCCGCCATCATCACTGCTGTTGACATAGATGCTCTGCTTTTTTCGCCGCCGCCTGATGCCGCCCATGGCGGAAGCGGGCACAGCGTAAGCGGGCATCGAGGTGCTCCGGTTACGGGTGACATTTAACACCAGTGAAACACCAATCACATTGGTTAACAAGTTTGATCCGCCATAGCTTAAGAAAGGAAGCGGGATGCCTGTGATGGGCATGAGGCCCAGCGTCATGGCAATATTCTGGAACACGTGCAGGAACATCATGGACATCACGCCAATGATAACCATCCTGCCAAATTTATCAGCTGTAAAGCGGGACAGGTACAACATCCTGAGAATCAGAAACAGATAGGTTAGCACAATCAAGGCGCTACCAATAAAGCCCACGGCTTCGCCGATGGTGGCGAAGATAAAGTCTGTCCAATCCTCTGGCACATAGTTAAGCTGGCTCATGGAGCCGGGCACAAAGGCACCAATACCGGTAAGCCCCCCTGCGCCAATGGCCTGCTGAGAGTTAATAATCTGATACCCCGCACTGCTCTTGTAAGCTTGTGGATCAAGGAAAGAGATCAGCCGGAGCATTTTATAGTTGGTTGAGCCGCCAATGATGCCATAGGCGAAAACAGCCCCTATACCTAAAGCACCTATCACGGTAATAATCAGAATCCATTTCCAATCAACCCCGCCAAAAAACAGCATCAAGTAGGTAATGCCCACCATCACCAGCACCGTCCCTGTTTCACCCTGTGCAAAGGTGAAGCCCGCCGGCAGCAGTGCGAAAAAAGCAATCCGGAAAAAGGAACGGAAGGTGCTCATCGGCTTTTCAGTCAGGGTGAGTTCCCGAGCCAGCATCAAAATAAGCGTCAGCTTCGCAAATTCACTGGGTTGGAGCATACGCCCCAGGCCCACCTGGAACCAGCCTTTGACCGCGCGGATAGCGGATGAAGTCAATAGTACCGCGAACAGGAACATCATGATTCCAGCATAGTATAAAGCAGCGTATGTTCTGAAATGCTCATAGGGCACACTGACCACAAACCATACAACAGCCGGGGAGGCAATCACAAAAATCGCCTGCCAGGATCCGGTGTTGGAGCTGAGGATGCGGTTTAGGAGGGAATCCGCAGACACAGTAGGGTCAAAAGTAGCAATTGAAATCGCCAGCACCCCAAAAAGCATCAGCGCATACATCAGCAGCAGCAGCAAAAAGTCAAACCGCGGCCTTGTCCTTTTATCTTCAAATATATTCATAGCTTCTGGCTAACCTTCCTTATAAACCGCTTCAGCCTGCGCTCTTTTTCAAGAGGCTTGACAGGTAATTGAACCCCTTCAAGGCGAAGCAGGATATCCTCAAGATTTCGGGTGAAAGCCTCTGGCGCATCTTCCACAGCACTCTTCCCTTTGAGCATGCTGGTATAAACAGCAGGCGTTTCCTCAATGATACCGGCCAGCGGGATGTCCAGGCCCAGCGCCAGCATCTCAGGCGCAGAGATGTCCCCCTCCTCTACCATATGCCTTTGCACACGGTTAATCACCAAAAAGGGACGGCACTGGGCATTCATCAGAATCTGGGCCGCCTTTTCCGCAGCCCTCAGGCTGATTGGATCAGGGGTGGCAACAATCACATATGCATCAGCCAATCCCAAGAAGTTCTTCACACCCCGGCCAAGCCCCGCAGGCCCATCGATAATCACCGTGTCATGGCTTGTTTTTAATGTCTTGATCAGTTTCTTTAGATCCTGGGGCTTGAAATCCTTGGGCTTTGCCATCTGCCCCCCAACCACCAGCTTTAGCTGAGGGTAGTCAGGGTGGCTGGCCAGTGTGGCGTCCAGGCTGCATCGACGGTTGACACAATCAGCCAGGTCATACAACACCACATCCTGAAGTCCCAGCATCATGTCCAGGCTCCTAAGCCCCACATCAGCATCCAAGAGCACTGTGCGCCGTCCCTTTTTGGCGGCGGTCACGGCAAGCGCAGCAGCCAAGGTGGATTTTCCCACCCCGCCTTTGCCTGAAATAATCAGAATTGTTTTTCCCATATCCCTTTCCTTAAGGCATCAGCTGGTTGCCCGGCACCACAGGCACATCGCCCGTGTACTTGCTCTTATCCTTCATCCACCAGTCGATAAACTCCTTGGTAGCCCGTGTGGCTTCAGCACCAGATTTCCCATTAGGAATCAGGACAACCACAGCGATTTCGGCAGGCGTTGAGAAGGGGCTGAGCGTCACAAACCATCCGTTATTCTCAAGGTCCAGCTTCACACCGCCAATGGTCACCTGGGAAGTGCCTGTCTTCGCCCAAATCTCATCTGTGTACGGCCAGCCGCTGAAATAACGTTTGGCAGTACCCTGATCGTCAACCACGCCCTTCATCCCCTCCCGGATGTAGGGCAGGTACTGCTCCGATCCATCCAGATGGCCAAAAATGCTGGGCTGGTATTGGTTTAAAATCTCGCCTTCCGGTGACACAATGGAGTCAATGATAGACAGATTGTATACCACGCCGCCGTTACCAAGGCTGGCTACATAGCGGGATACAGCGGCGGGTGTGACCAGGGTGATCGACTGTCCGATCCCCATCTGTACCTCAAGGCTTCCGCCCCATTTGATATCGTTCAGGTAAACCCAGATATCGCCGATAACCGCCTGCTTCCAAACCATGTCACGGGTCATGTTCAGTTCAGCCATCAGAATCGGACGCATGGCGTCCGCCCAGTTGTCGGAGTGGGTAGCAATGGCCATGTCCATCAACTGCTTGATGCAGGCATCCAGCCTCACATCATCATAGGTGATGCCGTAACTGGAGCCAATGTTGCGCAGGTGCTTTTTAATGGAGGCCGCAACCAGGATAGGCTGGGATGTTTCCTGCTCGCTGATGGACACAGTCGGATCATATAGTGAGGTTTGATTCCCCACCACGCTGCGGGTTTCACCCGGCAACTGAATGCCCGTCCGGGTTGTAAGGCCCATTTTAGCCGCGTACTGGTAAAGAAGATTGCTGCCCGTATCCCCATAAAGATAGCCAGTTATTGTATAGAAGAAATAGTTACAAGACTGCTGCAAGCCATCCACAATATTCAAGTTTGCATGTTTGCTGCGCTGCCCCTTGGGAATCCAGCATTGGGGAGCATCCTCATCTTTGGTGGTATAGCGTTTATAGAGGCCCTCGTCTGAGATTTTATCTTCCACAGTCAGGCGGTTATTGGTCAGCGCCGCAAGGCCTGTCACCATCTTAAAGATGGAGCCAGGCTCTGCTTTTTGCTGGATGGAATAGTTCCATAGTGGGCGTCTTTCATCCAGCAGGATTTCTGCCACCTCTTTGCCGCCCGCCACCATGGCATTGAGGTCGTAGGTGGGATACTGAGCCATGGCCAGCACCCGGCCGCTGTTGACATCGATGACCATCATGCTGCCGGTGGAAGCCAGCTTCAGCTTATACTCGTTGAAGTCACGGCTTTCTAGTTTCTGTTTGTTTGTTTCCCGCCAGCGGTCTTTGAACATCTCCTTTTCCTGCACTTCACGGGTCAGCTGCACATTATGGGCGATCGCACGCTCTGCCTGCTGCTGATAGCTGGCGATTAAGGTGAGTTTAACGTTGTTGCCGTCCTTGGGTGGGGTCACGCTGATTTGCCGGGTCAGGCGGCCCTGGTTGTCCCGCTCCATCACACGGCTGCCAGTGCGGCTGGAAATGTTGGGAGTCAGCCAGTTTTCCATGGTACGCTCCACCCCGTCCTTGCCGATGATGTCGTTAAGCGCATATCCCATGGGGGCTAAATCTGTCTGGTAATTGTCATTTTCCGAAATTGGGCCTACATATCCAACCACCTGGGAGGCTAAAGTGTTATGGGGATAAACCCGCTTTTCCCCCACTTCAATGCCCATG
>CAZSSU010000049.1:0-11326 GCA_964609415.1 uncultured Christensenella sp.
GCAAGGATGACACCCTCTTCGCCAAGATCGATGGCCTGGTGCGCTTCCATCACCTTGGCAAGTTCCGCAAGCAGGTGAGCATCCTGCCGGTGGAAGAGTAAAAACACCCGGTTATTGGCCTGATAGCGGGAAGCCTTCAATGAAGGTTTCCCGTTTTCTGTTCCAGAAGTGCCCAAAACTTTGCGTTTCTGTTAAAAATTGATGAATTAAACCGAAAAAGTCCTTTATATAGCCGGGAATTTGTTGTATACTCAAATCTATCACAGGATGAAAGGAAAGGGATACGCATGAACATGACCAGCCGTGTGGAATCCTTTTTCTGGAATATACTCAACCGCCCCGTGCTAAAGGACTGGATTGACATTATCATCCTGGCCTTTGTTATTTATAAAGTGTTTATGCTCACCCGGCAGACCAGGGCCAGCCAGGTGCTCAAGGGCTTCGCTGTGCTGGTGGCGGTCAGCTGGCTGTCTGACCTCCTGGGCTTCAAAGCACTCAACTGGCTGATGATGAGCGTTATCAACAATGGCGCCATTGTGCTGCTCATCCTGTTCCAGCCGGAATTGCGCCGGGCGCTGGAGCAGCTGGGCCGCGGCGCAAAAATAGATCACGGGATTGATAGCCCGGATGAGAACAGCCGGATTGTGTTTGAAGTGTCACAATGTGTACAAACCCTGGCCCATCGGCGGGTAGGCGCTTTGATTGTGTTTGAGCAGAAAACCGGCCTCAGGGACTTTATCGACACTGGCACCACCATTGATTCCAGGGTGTCAGGGCCGCTTCTTGTCAACATTTTTGAACCCAATACACCGCTTCATGATGGCGCCGTTATCATCAGGGGCAGCCGCATCGTGGCTGCAGGCTGCGTGCTGAGCCTTAGTGAAAACAGCAACCTGGGCCGCGACCTGGGCACCCGCCACAGGGCTGGTCTGGGCGTTACAGAAAGCACAGACGCGGTGGTGCTCATTGTATCTGAAGAAACAGGCATCATCTCCATGGCGCAGGGCGGGAAACTCACCCGCCACCTGGACGCGGAAACGCTCACAGACGTTCTCAGCGGCATGTACGAACGCAGCCGGGTCAACCTGTTTGAAACGGTTCAGGGCCTGGCGCGCAGAATCACACGGAAGGGGGTGCGCAAGGATGAGTCAGCATCAAAATGAGCCCGGCTGGCGTGATGGCTTGAAGGAATTTGGCGCACGCCTCAAAAAGTCCCTCAAAAGCAATTGGGGCTTGAAGCTGGCCAGTTTGTTGATGGCCATTGCCATCTGGGGCGCCCTCATCAGCCAGGATGCCTCCCTCACCCGGGAAAAAACTTTCACCGAGGTGCCGGTATCTATCCTAAACAGCGATACCTTGCAGCGCAATGGTTTCATCGTCACCTCTGACCTGTCAAATATCGGCCCGCTTCGCATGCGGGTGAATGTACCCCAGCGGGTTTTTGACAGCGTAACCCCTGGCAACTACAGCGTGAGGCTTGATTTGGGCCGCATTACAGGCCCTGGCAAGGTCACCCTGCCCATTCAAAGCACAGACACCATCAGCTATGGCTCTGTTACCTGGCTGTCCCAAACTGAGGTCACGCTTGAGGTTGATGAGTACATCACCAGGCGGCGCATCCCGGTGCAGCAAGTGCCCTCAACCGCCACCATGCCCGAAAATATCTATGCTGCCACTGCTGGCATCGACCCCAATTCCGTGGTCATTTCCGGCCCCCGCAGCCTGGTGGAAGGCATTGCCCGGGTGGTACCTGTTTATGACATCAGCAAGCTCAGCCCGATGATTGGCACCCAGTATAACGCTGTGCCCTTCTCCCTGGTAAACCGGGAAGGACAGGAAATAAAAAGCCCGCTGATCAGCGTGACCAGCGAAAATGTGCTGCTGGATACCTTGCTGGTGGAGCAGACTTTTTATCAGCAGAAAAGCGTGCCCATCAACCTGACAGGCGCTGTCATCGGGCAGCCTGCCGCAGGGTACCGTCTGGGCACTGTGAGCGCTTCCCCTGGCACAGTCAAGGTAGCAGGAAACCGTAATGCGCTTGATAAGATCACCCTGGCTGATCTGGCCGCCCCCATCGACATCACCGGCATGACAGAAACCATCATCCGTGCGGTGAAGGTTCTAAAGCCCGCTGACACCGTTTATGTGAGCGAAAGCGCTGTCTATGTAACAGTTGAAATCCTGCCCATTAACTCCGCAGATGGGGAAGCCAAATGAATATCATCGCGGACCGTCTTTTCAGCCTGCTTCTAGGCTGGACGCGGGGGCTTTTTAACAGCTTGTGGAACCTGGTGACCAATCATTCCTCAGGCATCGCAGGCTTCCTTCAGCGCTTCTGGCTACCCATGATCTTGATCCTGCTCCTGGTGGGCACCGCTGGGGACTACATCGTTTGGCTGATCCGCTGGCGTCCTTATTATGTGTGGCGTAGCTGGTTTAGCCGCCGGGACAGAAACCGGCGCATGCAGGCCACCCAGGCCTATATGGAAGACCTGGATCAAGCCCCGCTTGATTTGGGCTACAGCCAGAGTGAGGAGCCATATTTTTATCCACAAAATGAAGCGGTCAGCTTCCCGGAGAGCGACGGCTTTCCATACCCTCAGGAGCCTGTTTATCAGGAGACAGCCTTCTTTCATCCTCCCCAATCCCTGGTGCCGGATTCTCCGCCCCCATCCCCCGTCTATCCTGAGCCAGAGCTGCCCTTTGTCGCCTGGTCTGCGGAACCTGAGCCTGAGCCGGAACCAGAGGCGCAGTGGCAGGAAGCCCCCCAGCCTGAGGAAACAGTCCATCAGCCAGCCTGGGACGAGCATATCTCAGTAGAGCCAGAGGATGCCTCTGAGCCTGAAAAGCCCAGCTCCCGGCGGCGGCGCCGTACCCAGACCAAGCGCCAGCGACAGCCCGGTTTATTACGCGCTCTGCGGGAAACGCTCATCGACCCCATGGACCCGAATGAGCAGCTGGACAGCCTACCCCCGCCCATCTCTCCTGAGGATGCTTTTCACCAGCCTTATTACCCGGAAAACTACCGCTACCGCCCCGTTCCGCAAAATGAAGAGGATAGCAATCAGTGATTTCCCTGCCGCATGGATTCATCAATCAACTAAAGCCCCTGCTTGGCAGCGGGCTTCCTGATTTTATAGACAGTTTCAATAAGCCCGCCCATCGGGGCATCCGATTTTCAGCCAGGCGCAATGCGCCACTTGTAGGAGGACTTCTTTCCCCCATCCCCTGGTATTCTGGTGCTTATTATCTGGAAAATGACGCTACAGCTGGAGGCCACCCCCTTCATGATGCTGGTGCCTATTACCTTCAGGAACCAAGCGCCATGGCAGCTGTCAGCGCCCTTAAGCCCCAACCGGGCGAGCGGGTGTTGGATCTCTGCGCAGCACCTGGCGGCAAAGCCAGCCAGATTGGAGATAGCTTAAAGGGCAAAGGTGCGCTCCTAGCCAATGAGATCAACCTTGCCCGCGCTCGTATCCTGGCCCGCAACCTGGAACGCATGGGTATTATAAATGCTGCTGTCAGTTGTGAAAGCCCAGCCCGATTGGCAGAAAAACTGCCGCATGCCTTTGATAAAATCCTGGTGGATGCCCCATGCTCTGGCGAGGGGATGTTCCGCCGTGAGCCGGATAGCCAGAATCAATGGCGTCCTGAGAGCCCTGCCGGCTGTGCCCTTCGGCAAAAGGAGATTCTGCACAGCGCTTCCTTGATGTTAAAGCCAGGCGGGAAGCTACTGTACAGTACCTGCACCTTTAATGAAACAGAAAATGAAAGCGTCATCCTGGATTTCCTGAAGGAACATCCCGCCTTCCATCTCACCCCCTTTGACCTGCCTGGCCTGCCCGCAGCGCGCCAGGGCATGCTGCGCATCTGGCCTCATCTCCACCAGGGAGAGGGGCATTTCATCGCACTAATGACAATGGAAGGAGAAGCACCTCTGTCTTCTGTCAATTCACTTGCTCCTCTCCCAGATGCCAATGATGCTATCAATGAGTGGGCTGATTTTTCATGTGATGCTAACCTCACGCATGGTCATACGGTTTACCACCAGGCACCCCGCCTTCCCGATTTGGCAGGGCTCCGTTTGCTTTCCCCTGGGGCTGCATTGGCAGAGCGGCAAGGGAAGCTCTGGAAGCCTGCCCATGCCCTGGCCTTAATTTGTCAACCCCGCCAGGTCGTATCCCTGGACGTGGAAGAAGCCTTCCGTTTCCAACAGGGACATCCTCTTTCGGTGGACAGTGCCATGTCCGGGTGGGCATCCCCATCGCTTGAAGGCTGGCCTTTAGGCTGGGGAAAAGCCACCGGAGGCATCTTAAAAAACCATTATCCTAAAGGCCTGCGAAGGCCATTGTAATCTAACCTTTTGTATTCTGACCTGAGTATTTGATGTTTCATGCTTGACAAACAAATATTCATCAACTATCATAATTGTGAAAGTTGGTGATTTTTATGTTTGAAACTTATGAAATCTCGTTGCTTCAAGCTGACCTCAACCCTTTGCTTGATTCTTCAGCCTTGCTTGAACTTTTCCTGGGTTTCAGCAGCTGGGCTGCGATTAAGCAATTACCCTCCGAATCCTTGATGGATAATCGGGAGGATTTTCTCCTGTCTTTTTACCCCGGCAATGGTGATGCCATTAGCCGCGTGCTGGCGCTGGATGATGAAGCTGCCAAAGAAGCGGCCATCCGCTTTCTCTGCCTGCCCCCTGTCTTTTGGGCCGAGCGTGCCACCATTGCCCCACCCCCAGCTGTTGACAGTGAAAAAGAAGCAGCCATGAAAAAAGCGTTGCAAAGCCCAGCCCTCATCAGCCGTCTCATCGGCATCAGCTTGTCAGACGCACCTTTGCACCTGCACATCAGCGCCAGCGCGCCAAGAGACATTCGCATGCACTTTTTATCGGATACCGGGGTTTTTCTCAGCGTTGGTGAGGACATCAACCTGGAAGCCTATGGGGCCTGGGAAGAGGAGGATTTGCTCCACATCTTTAAAGCCCTGGCTGATGAATCCCGTCTTAACATGTTCAGGGCTTTGATAAAAGAAGCCCTGACTGCCACCCAGTTGTCTGAAAAGGTTGGCCTCACCCTTTCCACCATCAACCATCATGTCACAAAGCTCATAGAAGCCCGCCTGATCAACCTGGCCTTGTCATCAAAGCCGGGCAAAGGCGCTTTGTTTGAGGCCAATAAGCCGGTGATTGCGGAGGTTTTAAACATGATCTCCCAGGAAATGCTATGAGATACAAAAAGTTTTTCGTCACCATGATGCTGGTGGCCATCCTGGGCAGCCTGGCCGCCCTCATCCCACCGCTCTTTATCCAGCTATGGGGTAATCAAAAAGCCGGCCTAAACCCCCCGCGTATTTTGCTTATTCTTGGCATCATGCTGCTCTCCCATGCCTTAAGCATCCTGTTCACCCTCTACCGGGAACGTTTTGCCAAGGAATATAACAAGCAGAATATGCGCAGCATGACACAAGGCTTGCTCAACATGGACTATGATGCCCTCATATCTGAAGGCCCTGTCAGCATATTCGAAAAAGCTATCATGTCTGTTAACAGCATTTATCAGTTCATGACCGGCGACAATATCCAACTCTGGTCTAGCCTTTTTGTGGTTGTTGTATCCCTGATGCTCATCACCCTTATGAGCCCCCTAATTGCCTTGGTGTTGCTCCTTATGGTGCCGCTAAACTACTTTGGTTATAAACTGCTAAATCGCTCCCTGGCAAAACGCAGCCAAGCCATGCAGCAGGATACCAGCGCGGGCTTTCAAGCCATTATCTCCCGCATTCAGCAGACCGATTACTTGAAGCAATCCGCCAGCCACATGTCTCTAATCCAGTCCATCGAACCCATGCTGGAGCAAATCTATGGCAGCATGGCCAGGGTCAATGTGTTTGCCCAGTCAGTCTCCCTCATCTTCCGCGCCCTCAACAACACAGCCCGCAGCCTGGCACAAATCTATGTTGTTTATCTCTTCACCCTCCAGGAAACCAGCGCCTTTTCACTTATTCTTTTCACCATGCTGCTGCCCCTGTATTTCGACAGCATCAGCGTCCTCACCCGCGTAAACCTAAGCCGCAGCAATTTTGATGTGGCGCTGGCGTTTCAAAAAAGCCTGCACGACCGGGCTGAAAAAACGGGCAACCATGAAATTGATAGCATCAAGCGCCTCAATCTTCATGTAAAAAGCCTGTCCGTTTCCGGCAAAACCCTGCCCTTCTCCGCCCACGCGACATTGAAAAAGGGAGACATCGCCTGGATTAAGGGAGACAGCGGCTGCGGAAAAAGCACCTTTGCCAAAGCGCTCTTTGGTTTCCGGCCGATTTCAGATGTCTCCTTCGGCGATGTTCCCATCGCTGAGATAAACAGCACCTCCATCAGAGCGCATGCAGAATACCTCTCCCAAAATGTAGCCATCATCAAGGGCAGCCTCCGCGACAATCTCTTTTTCAACAAGCCTTGTTCACCCCAGGCTGAAGCTGGAATGATCAAAGACCCTTTATTGTCCTCTGTCCTTCAAAACAAAACGCTCGACAGTGAGATTCTGGAAGGTGGGGCCAACCTGTCCGGCGGGGAAAAACAAAAAATCGCCCTGGCCCGCGCCCTGATGAGCCATCAGGATCTGCTGGTGCTGGACGAAATTTGCAGCAACATTGACCAGGCCTCAGCCGATGCCATTTACCAGCGCATCAATGAGGACCGGGATAAGCGCATCACCTTGATTATCTCCCATGATGTGTTGCCTCATGGGCTTGCCAATGTGGTGCTAAATAAATCATCTCCTAATCATGCAGATCACAATGAATGATCCCCTCGTCCGATAGGGTGACCACAGCATATTCACCCTTTCTCAAGGTCCCTGGATTTAACAGGAGGATGCCCTCCCGCCCTTCCAGCATTTGTTCATGGGTATGTCCAAAGATTGCCAGTTTTGCCCCCACTTCCCGGGCACGGGCATGGAGCATCCCTAAGCCCTGCTTCACCTGCAAGCGGTGACCATGGCACAGGTATAGGGTGACTCCATTTAATGAAAGGCTTAATTCTTCCTGGATATCAGGCGGCGCTCCCAGGTCACAGTTGCCCTTCACCGCCCGCACCAAATACCCTTCATAGCGCAGATCCAGCGCATCATAAATCCCATCCCCTGCGAACAGCACCATGTCAGGCTTGCCGCCTGCTTCCGCTTTACGCATCATGTGGGACACATCCCTTGCCTTCCCATGGGAATCACTGAACACCAGCAACTTCATCCAAGCGCTTCCTTCAGTTTAACCAAAGCCCTGGCCCGGTGGCTCACCTGGTTCTTTTCCGTTTCTCCCATCTGGGCAAAGGTGCGGCCTGATTCATACAGGAACAGAGGATCATAGCCGAAACCGCCTTCACCGCGCAGTTCCTCTGTGATGGTCCCGGGGCAGATGCCTTCAAAGAAGCGTGTTTCGCCATATGGGGAAGCCAGCGCCAGAACACTCACAAACTGAGCCTGACGGTCCCCCTTGCCAGCAAGATTCTTCAGCAATAAATCATTATTCGCCTGATCATCCCCATGATGCCCGGCGTACCGGGCGGAATGAACGCCCGGGGCTCCGCCCAGCGCCATGACCTCAAGCCCGCTGTCATCAGCCAGCGTTAGGAAACCCGTGGCATCCCGAAGCGTTTCCGCCTTGATGCGGGCATTATCCTTAAAGGTTTCTCCGGTCTCTTCAATGTCTCCCTCAAAGCCCGCTTCTTTCATGCTGATAATACGGAAGCTGGGACCCAGGATTTGGGTCAGCTCCCGAATTTTATGGGCATTGCCGCTGGCCAGCACCAAGGTTTGGGGCTGCATCACCACATAGGCCTTTTCCCCAAGCGCCTGACGCTGGGAGGACATCAACTGCTTGATTCCTTCTTTTGCCATGTTAAGCATGTCATGAAGG
Organism: uncultured Christensenella sp.; assembly: GCA_964609415.1. Lineage (GTDB taxonomy): Bacteria > Bacillota > Clostridia > Christensenellales > Aristaeellaceae > UBA6115. Next base: position 7,918 of record CAZSSU010000049.1, read on the forward strand.
GCATTCTCTGGAAAGGCTTTCCCCTCCCCCGTCCCTTGGATTTCGATAATGTCACCCGCTTCATTGAGGACGAAGTTCATGTCCGCCTCAGCCTGGCTGTCTTCCACATAGCATAGATCAAGCAGCGCCTGGCCCTGCACCACCCCACAGCTGACTGCCGCCACCTGGTGATGGATGGGGGACTCTTTGAGTTGACCTTTTTTTATCATGCTGTCTACCGCCAGGCACAAGGCCACAAAGCCACCATTGATAGCTGCCGTGCGGGTGCCCCCGTCAGCTTCCAGCACATCACAATCGATGGTGATGGTGTATTCCCCCAGGCGGTTCAAGTCGATTGCCTGGCGCAGGCTGCGGCCGATCAGCCGGCTAATCTCAACGCCTCTGCCATCTTTTTTAAGTCCATCCCGCTGCTTCCGCCTGCCGGTGGAGGCCGGCAGCATGGCATATTCAGCTGTCAGCCAGCCCTGGCCTTTGCCCCTTAAAAAAGGCGGCACACCAGGCTCCACCGACGCAGTCACGATGATTCGGGTGCCGCCTGTTTCCATCAAACAGCTGCCAGCAGCACTGCCCACAAAACCCGGGGTAATCCGGGTGGGACGCAACTGGGCAAAAACGCGTTCATCGATTCTTCTCATGTCTTCCTCCTATCAAAAAAGCGCCCAGGGCAAGCCCGGACGCCTGAATGTTGCAAAACGATCAGTTGAGGAGCTCGCCCTCGTTCTCAATGGAAACCTCTTCCACGCCGCGGATAGCCCAGCGGGTAAAAACCATTTCCACATTATCCTTGCCCACAGCCAGAGTGACGGTGTCATCCCGCAGAGCACGGATGGTGCCATAGATGCCGCCAATGGTGGTAATGCGGTCGCCCACCTTCAGGTTAGCCAACATATCCTTGACTTTCTTGTCCTTTTTACGCTGGGGACGGATCAGCAGGAAATAAAACACCACGACGATAAGAATCATCGGCAGGAACATCTGAATCATGGCAGCGGCGCCAGCAGGCTCCTGAGCGGTTGCTCCAGCAGCAGGAGCGGCCTCAGCCAAGGCAGTGGGAACATTGAACAGCCATTCGAACATCTCAGTTACATCCTTTCAATTGGGTGGAAATTTCCTGCATTGTATCAAGAATAGCGCCCGGGCGCAAGCAAAAGGCACAACTTGTTTATCCTGCATAAAATCAGTATACTGGGCGCACATCACAAAGGGGGCACTTATGGCCACACTGCTTGTCATCAACTACCTCTGTTTTATTAGCCTGGGCTTGCCAAACCCCATCATGGGGGCAGCCTGGCCAGTGATGCGCCTGGCTTTGGGACAGCCGGAAGAGGCACTGGGCCCGATCAGCATGATCATGGTGCTGGGCACCGTCATCGCCAGCCTGATCAGCAGCCGTATGATCAGTACCTTTGGCACTGGTAAAGTGGTAACAGGCGGGGTGGCTCTCTCTGCCCTCAGCGTTCTTTTCATGTCCTATGCCAATGCCCACATGGCCCTGTTCCTGCTGATGATCCCCCTGGGCCTTGCCAGCGGCAGCATTGATGCGGCCATCAACGGCTTCATCGCCAGGCATTACCAGGCCATCCACATGAACTGGCTCCACTGCATGTGGGGCTTGGGTGCTGCCATTGGCCCACTAATCATCAGCGCCAACCTGGCAGGACAGGGCGGCTGGGCCGCTGGCTTCCGCACGGTGGCCTATATCCAACTGACGCTGGCGGTAGTTCTAGTATTCACGCTTCCCATCTGGCAGCGCGCTATAGAAACAAAATACGCCGATGGCCAGGAACACGCCTCCGGCAAACTGAAAAGCACCCTGCGGCTACCCGGCATGGGCTATGCCATGAGGGCGCTGTTTTGCTTTGTGGGCTTTGAAAGCCTGGTGGGTGTATGGGCGGGCACATACCTTGCGGATTTCAAGGGCTTTGATCCATCCACCGCCTCGATGTACTCCTCCCTGTTTTTTATCGGCATCACCATTGGCCGCTTCATAACCGGCGTTATCGCATTGAAACTGGACAGCAGGGCACTGATTAAGCTGGGAGGTACTGTATCAGTTGCCGCAGCGTTTCTCATGGCATTACCTCTGCCCCGAAGCCTGACCGTAGCAGCGCTTCTGCTGCTGGGCTTTGGCAGCGCACCGCTCTTCCCCGCTATGGCGCATCTCACCCCGGCTCGTTTCGGGCAGGAAAACGCTCAGTCTGCTTTGGGATTGCTGATGGCGATGGGCTTTATGGGAGGCGCGCTTGTGCCCCCCTTCACCAGCCTGGTGGTCAGGCTGTCCTCCCTGGCCGCCTTTCCCTGGGTGGTGCTGGCGCTGACCATTCCTGGCTTCTGGCTAAGCCAGCAAATTGATAAGCTTATCCTTCAAAATTCGTAAAGGCGCGCACCTGGGGAAGATCAAAAATCTCATCAGGCAGCCCTTCTGCCGCAACAAAGCCATCCTGCATAAACACCACCCGGTCGGCCACTTCCCGGGCAAATGCCATCTCATGGGTAACCACCAGCATGGTGCGGTTTTCTTCTGCCAGGCCTTTGATCACCCGCAGCACCTCTTGGGTTAACAGGGGGTCGAGGGCACTGGTGGGCTCGTCAAACAGCAGCATTTGCGGGTCCATGGCCAGCGCTCTGGCAATCGCTACCCGCTGCTGCTGGCCGCCGGAGAGCATGTAGGGGTATTCCCCCGCTTTATCACTCAGTCCCACCTTTATCAGCACCTCCATGGCACGGGTTTCCGCTTCATTTTTCGCCCGATTCAACACACGCTCCTGGGCCTCGGTCACATTTTTCAACACCGTGAAATGGGGAAATAGGTTAAAGTTTTGAAACACAAATCCCATTTTAAGGATCACCCGACGAAGCGCGTCTTTCTTAGCATAGCCACCCGAAGCCATATCAACCAGGATGTCTCCGCCTATTGTAATTCTTCCTTTGTCCACATGTTCCAGGTTAATCAAACACCTGAGCAGGGTGCTTTTACCGGAGCCTGAGGGGCCAATCACGGCCACCACTTCGCCCTTCTCCACCTGCAGGCTGACGCCTTTTAGCACCTGATTATCCCCAAAACTTTTCTGGATGTTTTCTGCCTTCAGCATCACAATCCCCTATCCCTGATAATAGCAAAAGTACTGATTAGCCCGGTTAAAGAGGAAGGACACCACCGCGTTCACCGCCAGATAAAAAACCCCAGCGATAAACAATGGCTCCAGGGAGCCTGTGGCGCTGGCGGCATTCCTGGCCACCCGGTACAATTCCACCATGCCCACTGCGGTTACCAATGATGTATCCTTCACCAGGGTGATTACTTCATTGCTGATAGGCAGCACAATGCGCTTGACCACCTGGGGCAGTATAATTCGCACAAAGGCCTGCCCCCTGGAAAATCCCAGCACATGGGCAGCCTCCCGCTGGC
>CAZSSU010000050.1:0-11005 GCA_964609415.1 uncultured Christensenella sp.
CCAGCCTTCCTTGTCGTTGGCGCTGGGCACCACGCTGGCGATTGCGCCATTGGCGTCCACCAGCCAGGTGGTGGGCAACACCTGCACCTGCAGGCCATAACTGGGGTCATTCATCAGGACAAAGAGGTTCACATCCGGGGTGAGCAGGGGGAAGGTGAGGTTCAATTTCTCAGCCAGGGCCCGGGCAGCCTCGTTTTTCTCCTCATCGGGCACCAGCTCCTGATCCTTCACCGTCATGCCCTCAGAATGCAGGCCGATGATGGTGATCTTGTCGGCATATTCCTTGGCCAGTTCATCCAGGTGGGGCATCTCCATCACGCAGGGGTTGCACCAGGTGGCCCAGATGTTGATAAAGGCAGGCTTGCCCTTAAACACAGAAGTATCAAAAGGTTTGCCGTAGATGTCAGTCAGCTCCAGCTGGGCAAAGAAGTTGACGGGCTCCTCAGTCGCTTCCGGCGCTGCCTCAGGGGCCGCCTCCGCCAGCATGGCGCTCATGGGGGACAGGGAGAGGAGCAGGGCCAGCAGCAGGCTCATCAGGGAATAGCGGCTCATGGTTTTTTTCATAGGATGGGTGTTTCCTTTCCGTCCTGGCCTATTCTGGCCAGGATCCAGGGCGCGGGCTTTGGTTTGTCTGGGGAGATGGTGAGGGCATCCAGCAGGGTGGCTTTCGCCTGTTCCGCCAGGGCCTTGTCGTCATAATGCATCAAGGCCAGGGCCTCTCCCTTCTCCACCCAGTCGCCCAGGCGCTTAAGAACAATGTACCCGGCTGAGGGGTCGATGACATCATCTTTGTGCAGCCGGCCCGCTCCCAGACGCTGGGCAGCCTGGCCGGCCTGCTCAGTATTCATGGCATACAGGTAGCCAGACACCGGGGACAGGACTTCTTCCACATGCTTAGCCTGGGGCAACAGCCCGGTGTCTTCGCACACCCGGGCGTCCCCGCCCTGGGCAGTGATCATCCGGGCCAGCTTCTCCAGGCCCCGGCCCTCGTCCAGGGCGTTTTTCAGCATCCGGGCCGCTTCATCGCTGTCTTTGGCCAGGGCGGAAAGCACCAGCATCTGGGCCCCCAGCGCCAGCGCCACCTCCAGCAGCGGCCCCCTTGAGCGGCCGGCAAGCACCTCAATGGCTTCCTTTACCTCCAGGGCGTTGCCCACATGGCTGCCCAGGGGCTCATCCATCCGGGTAATCAAGGCGCTCACCCGCCTGCCGTTGCGATTGCCTATGTCCACCATCGCCCGGGCCAGGCCCAGGCTGTCGTCCAGGGTTTTCATCAGAGCGCCGGATCCGCACTTCACGTCCAGCACAATGGCATCCGCCCCGCCAGCCAGCTTCTTTGACATGATGGAGGAGGCGATCAGCGGCACCGAGTCCACCGTGCCCGTCACATCCCTGAGGGCGTAGAGCCTTTTATCCGCCGGGGCCAGTTCCCCGGTCTGCCCCACCACGCAGCAGCCGATTTCCCGTGTGATGCGCAGAAATTCTTCCTCATCCAGCTCGGTTCTAAACCCCGGGATGCTCTCTAATTTATCAATCGTGCCCCCGGTGTGCCCCAGGCCGCGGCCTGACATTTTCAGCACCTTGCCCCCGCAGGCGGCCACCAGCGGGCCCAAAATCAGCGTGGTGGTGTCCCCCACCCCGCCGGTCGAATGCTTGTCAACGGCAATGCCGCCCACATCGGGCTTTAGCATGTCCCCGGTCTGCGCCATGGCCAGGGTCAGTTCAGCGGTCTCCCGCTCGTCCATGCCGTTTAGGCGGATGGCCATCAGCAGCGCTGCCAGCTGATAATCAGGCGTCTGCGGATCCGCCGCCGCAGCGGCAAACTCCCGAAGCTCCCCGGTGCTTAAGGCAAAGCCCAGTTTTTTGCGGTTGATAATATCAATCAGCGCCATGACCCCTCCAATTTTAAACGCTGGCCTGATTATACCATAAGCCAAGGGAAGCGGACAAGGCAGGCGCATGGCCCCCAGGTGCGGAAGAATGGCTGGCGATGTATTTCCGCAGCCTCTGATAAAATTTTTCCAGCTTGCTGGCACAATTTTCTCACACAATCGCCTATTTGCACGCATGGTGCATGGTTTTCCAAGGGTTCGGGCAGCACCGTGCGGCGTTTGACATCCATTCACAGAAGTGTTATAAAATGCAGATATAAGAACGAACGGAATGATCGGCTAACTAAGGCGTTTTTGGATTTAATTTTCTTGGTTGTATCCGGTTTTTCCAACGGCGTGGAATCTGAATTGGTAATTGCATTTATGCATCAATGAATGCAGTTATACATTATAAAAGGAGAACCAATCTATGAAAAGAAAACTCGTTGCCGCTATTCTTGTCGCCTCCCTGCTAATGACCCTGGCAGTAGGGCTTGTCCAGGCAGAAGCCAAGCCCGAATATAAATGGAAAATGGCCCTCAATGGCAGCCCTGGAGACAACGCCTACGATACAGGCGCTGTTTTTGCAGAGAAGATTGCCGAGCTCACCGGCGGCCGCGTCAAAATTGACCTGTATGGCGGCGGCGCGCTGGGCAATACCACCGAGATTTTTGAAGGCATGAGCGTGGGCGTGGCCGACCTGATGGTCGAGTCCGTCGGCACCCTGGCGCCGTTTAACAAACTGGCCAATATCGACGCGCTTCCCTACCTGTACAGCAGCTATGAGCACTTCATGGCAGTGTGGAACAGCGAATTGGGCAACGAGATGAAGGACGCCATCGGCAATCCCGCCGGCTTCAAAATCATGGGCAGAACCTTCCGTGGCCCCCGCATCGTTTCCTCCACCTATGAAATGCGCGAGTTGAAGGATTTCGCAGGTTTCAAAATCCGCGTTCCCAACCTGGACGTCTACCTGAAAACCTGGCAGCATATGGGCGCCGCCCCCATGCCCCTGGCTTTCGGCGAACTGTACACAGCGCTCCAGCAGGGCACCGTCAACGGGCAGGAAAACCCCATGGCTGACTCCCTGATTTACGCCTTTGACGAGGTCTGCAAATACTGGATTAAAACCAACCACGTCTACAGCTGCAATGTGGTCGTGATGGACCTGAGCACCTTTAACAGCCTGCCGGAGGATATCCAGGAGGCCATGCTGGAAGCCGCCACCTATGCAGGTGACGTGGTCAGCGAAAAGCAGCTCGAAATGATGAAAACCTCTGAACAGGAATTGATCAACGAAGGCCATACCATCATCGAAGTGGATATCCCCGCCTTTGTTGAGCATTTCAAGAACTTCTCTGCCGACACCTATCCTGACATCCCGGAATTCGCCGACTGGGCATCCCGGATTGCCGACATGAACCCCGATAAATAATTTCTTAAACAGCAATACATAACAAGGGGCGTACCACCAGGGTACGCTCCTTCCCAAAAGAAGAGGTGTGACAATGCTAAAAAAATATTCCAGGTTCCTGGACGCCTTGGAGAAAGTGGAAAAAGCGCTGCTTGTGGTCAGCCTGAGCGTGATGACCATCGTCATCATCTACCAGGTGGTGCTGCGCTACATCTTCTCCGCGTCCAACGCATGGAGTGAGGAGCTGACGCGCTACCTGATGATTTTCGCCGTCATGCTGGGCTCAGCCATCGCGCTGAGGAAAAACAGCCATTTGCAGATTGATATTCTGATAAACCTGTTCAAACCCCGTGCCAGAACCATCATCACCATCGTCTCCACCCTCGTAGGCATCGTTTTTCTGGGCTATTTGTTCAAGTATTCATTGGACCTGATGAAGCTGGGCATGAGAAACGTGTCTGCCGGCCTGGGCTTTGTGATGGCCATTCCCTATGCCTGTCTGCCCCTGGGCGCGGCGCTGATGGTGCTGACCTCCCTTGAAGTGGTTTTTAAAGGCATAGAAGAACTGCGCCTGGGCGAAGCTGGAGGTAGTGAAAAATGAATGAAGGCTTGTTTGTAATCCTGGCCCTGCTGGCGCTGTCTTTCGCCGGCATGCCCATTTATCTGGCCCTGGGCATAGGCACCATGGTGGCTCTGGGCATGGCGGATATGCCCATGATTGTACTGCCGCAAAAGCTGTTTGCCGGCATGAACTCCAGCTCGCTTCTGGCCATCCCCTTCTTTATCCTGGCGGGCAACCTGATGTCACGAAGTATCACCATGAAACTTGTGGACGCAGCCAACGCGCTGATTGGCTGGGTCCGCGGCAGCCTGGCGGTGGTAACAGTCGCCGCCTCAGCACTTTTCGGCGCAATCTCCGGCTCTGGTGTGGCCACTGCCTCCGCCATCGGCGGCCTGATGATCCCTGCCATGAAAAAAGAAGGATACGCGGATCACTATGCCGCGGCGGTCAACTCCATTTCTTCCATCATGGGGCCGATTATTCCGCCCTCCATCACCCTGATTGTTTACGCCAGCATCACCAATGTGTCCGTGGCCAAGCTGTTTATTGGTTCCCTCTTGCCCGGCATTATTCTGGCTGTTGTGCTGATTGTGTATAACCTGTATTACGGGAAAAAGCACAACCTGCCCGCCCATGACAAAATGCCCCCGCGCGAAATCGCGAAAACCCTTGGCAGCAGCATCTGGGCGCTGCTGATGCCGGTTATCATCCTGGGCGGCATTTTCGGCGGCATCTTCACCCCCACGGAAGCAGCGGCGGTGGCGGTGCTGTACGCGCTGCTCGTCAGCCTCTTCGCCTACCGGGACCTGAAACTCAAGGAACTCCCCAAAATGCTGGTGGATTCGGCGGTGGCCACCGCCACCATCATGATGATGGTGGGCCTTTCCAAGGCTTCCAGCTATGTAATTGTCACCTCGGGCCTTCCCCAGATGCTGCTTGATCTGGTGCCTGCCATCACCAACAACCGTCTGGTGGTGCTGCTGCTGCTCAACATTCTCTTCCTGATCATCGGCATGCTGATGGAAGCCAACGCCGCCATCGTGATGATGACGCCGCTGCTCACTTCCCTCATGACAGCCTATCAGATTGATCCCCTGCAGTTTGGCATTGTGATGAGCTTTAGCCTGTGCATCGGCCTGGTCACCCCGCCAGTGGGGCTGACAATGCTCATGAGCAGCCAGATTGCTGAAACAACCGTGTCAAAAACCATGCGTTCTTTGATGCCCATGCTGTTTTTGTCCATCGCTGTGCTGATGCTCATCACCTATGTGCCCCAGATCACCACCTGGCTTCCGTCGCTGATCAAGTAAGGAGATTATTAGAAAATGGATTTTACCGGAAAGAATGTTATCGTCACCGGCGGCGCCAGCGGCATTGGCAAAGCCATTGCACAGGGTGTTGTCAAAGGCGGCGGGCACGCCATTATCGTGGACCTGAACCTGCCGGCGGCTGAAGCAGCCGCAGCTGAAATGGGCAACGCCAGCGCCTACAAAATCGATATGGGCAACAGCGACAATGTGCGCCAGGTGATGGCCCAGGTCTGGCAGGATAAAGGCCAGGTCCATGTGCTGATCAACAACGCCGGCATCGTCAACACCAAGCCTTTTGAAGAGGTGAGCCAGGCAGATTGGGATAAAATCGTCGCCATTAACCTGACCGGTGTGTATGCCGCCATCAGCGCCCTCTACCCCGCCATGAAAGAGAAGGGTTATGGCCGCATTGTCAATATCTCCTCCGTGGCAGGCAAGCGGGGCGGCGGGCTCCTGGGCACCAGCGCCTACGCCGCCACCAAAGCTGGCGTCATCGGGCTGACTAAAGCCGTCGCCCGGGAGGGGGCGCCCCATGGCATCGCCTGCAACTGTGTATGCCCCAGCTACACCCTCACCCCGCTCACCTCCATCATGGATGAGGAGAAAACCAAAAAGGTGCTGGCCACCATCCCCCTGGGACGCGGCGCGCAGCCTGAGGAAATCGCTAACATGGTGTTGTTCTTCGCCTCCGATCTGGCAAGCTTCGCCACCGGTGAAATCAGCGACTGTGACGGCGGCGTGACTATGGACGGCTAAAGCCATTTAAACGCCAAAGAAAACAGCTGCTCTTTAAAAGGCGGCTGTTTTCTTTTCAGGATATGGATGCTGCTATAGCGCGCCACTCCTCATGGCAGAGTGATGATATCCTTCCCCGGCACATCAAAGCCCACCCGGAAGCGCAGGAAGAGGTAAGTTGGCTGGTTGTCCTCCGGCAGCGGAATCCAGCTATCAAGGGGCAGGGGGTTTTCCATCAGCACATCCAGGTCCTGCTTTACAAATGTGGCTGGGTCCTGGAACAGCGTCAGGTAAGGCTTGTCTATCACCACCGTGTCATCCGCAGGGGTAAAGGTGAACATCATCTGCCCTTCCTTCACCGTGATGCTGAGGGTGCCAATCATATAGCGGTTGGAGGCGATCACCCGCACTTCCTGTACCCCATCCTGGCTAACATCAAGCGGCACATACCGATAGCGGATGCGGAAGTCCCAGCCCCTCATGCCTGGAAACTCCTCCCCCTCAAGGGTCGCCGTGCGCCCCTCAATGTGGGTGAGCTTGGGCAGGCTCTGGAAGGCCAGCGGGACGCCGCAGGCCAGGCAGCGCTGCATTTCTTCCCCCTCCCTTAGGTCTGTGGCTTTCTGGATCAGCTCCCAGCCCCCGGGGATATGCCCCGTGGGCTCGGTAAAAAAGTCCCAGTAGCCATAGCCACACACCACGCAGGTGAAATCCGTATAGCCTTCCTCCGTGCAGCTGGGGGCAATCAGCTCTTCCTTGAAGGTACAGTCAACTGTTTCCTTATGTGTAGGGTCGGTCATGCAGCTGTGGGTATGCGTGCCGTCATCGTTGGAAACCCACTCACCCCAGCTGTGCCCGGTGGGCTCGGTGATGAAATCCCAGTACCCATAACCGCACACGGTGCAGGTGAAGTCCGTATAGCCTTCCTCCGTACAGGTGGGTGGAACCACCTCTTCCTTGAAGGTACAGTCAACCGTTTCCTTGTGGGTAGGGTCAGTCTTGCAGATATGGGTGTGGGTGCCGTCATCGTTGGAAGCCCACTCGCCCCAGCTGTGCCCGGTGGGATCGGTAAAAAAGTCCCAGTAGCCAAAGCCGCAGACCGTGCAGGTGAACTGGTTGTAACCGCCCTGCGTGCAGGTGGGTGGGAACAGCTCCTCCTTGAAGGCGCAGTCCCCGGTCTCGCTGTGGGTGGGCAGGGCGCTGCAATGGCGGGTATGGGTTTTGCGGTCATCGTTGTTGTTCCAGGCGCCCCACACATGGGTATGGGTAATCTCAAAGCTGGACGTGCTCACCCCCGTGTAGTTGCCCATGCCGGTGGCGCTCACCTGGGCGGTGCCCACCTCGGTGTTCTTCTGGTAGCTGACGGTGAAATCCCTATCCAACACAAGCCCTGTGATGGTGACCGCGGGGGTTTTGGCGCTGCCATCATAGGGGGTCGTGGCATAGGCCAGGCTGGCGATGGGAGGCAGGGGAAGGGAGAGATATTGGATATTGAAATTCGCGGAGACAGAGCCAGCCTCCACATTTCTGCCATTGCTGGTGAGCGTCACCTTGGCCTGCCCCACCTCCGTGTTGTTGCTGTAAACAATGTTGAAATTGTGCAGCGGAAGGGCAGGATTCAGGCTAAGGGCCGGGGTGATGGCCGACCCGGTGTACACCTGGTCGGGGATGGCGTTAATCGTGGGCAGGGGCGCTTTGTTGATGATGAGTTGGTCGCTGCGAGCATTGGTGTAAATGCCCAGTGGATAGACGGTCCAGGTGCCGCCGGGGACATCAACGTTCAGGTAATATTCAACGGTATAATCGACCCCCTCCACCAATGTATAGCTTCCGTCAATCATTTGCAGCACGGGACAGTTTGGCAGACCACTATAGGTGAAGGAACTTGGGCCGATGATCCTGACGGCGGGCAGGGGTTTAAGCTCCGTGGCAAGGGCCAGAGCCGGAAGCAGCGCCAGAACCAATAAACAGGCAAACAAACGTTTCATAAACCAACCTCCCTGTGTTTGTATCCTTGGTATCTCCCCGGGCGCATGCACGCCAGGTGAATGGTGAAACATGGATCCAAGTTGATGATACCGCCGCCCGGCAGGCAGCGTATATAGCCCTTTGGGGCTATTTTTGCGCGGGCAAAAGATGTCAGTGCCTGTCACCTGCCCCGCGTGTTAGCCTCATCCCAAAGGAGGGAGGACATGGCAGGGGAGGACATCCGGGAGATCAAGGCGATGGCGCTGGCGCGGCTGCGCGCATTGGTGGCGGAGGGCAAGCTCTCAGCCGCTGATCTGATCCGCGTGCTGGCAATGGAGGAGGGGGAGCAGGAGGCGGGCGGCGACTTTGAAATCCGCCTGGTGGGGGATTGAGCGCCCCGCGGCTGCTGGTGCCAAGAGGGGCCTTTAACCAGGCCTTTCTGCCCCACTTGCAGGCCCGGGAGCGCGTGCAGCTGTTTTATGGCGGGGCGGGCAGCGGCAAAAGCGCCTTTCTGGCCAGCCGGGTGGTGCTGGATGCCCTGTGCGGGCGCAACACCCTGGTGGCCAGGCAGGTGGCCCGCACGCTCAAATCCAGCTGCTTTGCCGAGGTACAAAAGGCCATCCGCCGCCTGGGGCTGGCCCGCTTTTTTGCGGTTAATCAAAGTGACTTTCGCATCACCTGTAAAAGAAACGGCGCGCAGATTTTGTTCACCGGGCTTCTGGATGTGGAAAAGGTGAAGTCCATCACCCCGGCCCGGGGCGCCCTCAGCGATATCTGGGTGGAGGAGGCCACCCAGGTGAGCCGTCAGGCCATCAAGCAGCTGGAAAAGCGCCTGCGAGGCAAATGCGCCCACAAAAAGCGCCTCACCCTCTCCTTTAACCCGGTGAGCCGCCAGCACTGGCTGTACCAGGAGTATTTTGGCGGGGTGCCCGAGGGGCAAAGGGTTTTCCGGCGGGACAACATCCTCATCATGCACAGCAGCTACCGGGACAACCGCTTTTTAACCGCGGATGACAAACAGGCCCTGGAGGCGGAGCGGGACCCCTACTTCCGGGATGTGTACACCCTGGGCCTATGGGGCCAGGTGGGCGGCGCCATCCTGACAAACTGGCGGGTGGCCCCCATCCTGCCCGGCGAGGTGACAGAGCCCCTGCGCCTGGGCCTTGACTTTGGCTTTGCCCAGGACCCGGTGGCCGCCATCAAAGTTAGCCTGGACAACAAGCGCAAGCGCATCCTGGTTCTGGACGAAATCTATGAGCGGGGCTGGCACAACGCCCGCCTGGCGGAAGCCCTCAAGCCCTTTGCCGGAAAGCAGCTCATCACCTGTGACAGCGCCGAGCCCAAATCCATCACGGAGCTGAGGCGGCTTGGCATCCAGGCACGCGCAGCCAAAAAGGGGCCGGGCAGCCTGATGCATGGCATCCAGTGGCTATGCCAATATGAAATCATCATCGCACCCCACTGCGTGCACCTGCAGGAGGAGCTTAGTAACTACCGCTGGCGGGAGAGCCGGGAGGGCGGGCAATTGCCCATCCCCAAGGGGGAGGACCACCTCATCGACGCCCTGCGCTATGCCCTGGAGGCCGACAGCTGCGCCCGGATGGCGGAATGCCGCCGCAGGCTGATAACATGAATTTTGCGCTATACTGGCATTTCAGGTCTGGCTATCGTCTAATAGGTGAAGGGAGGTGAGGCGGCGGTGAAAAACGCTTTGGTTCCAAGCACTAAGAAAGAGCAGACCTTGGAAGCCTGGCTCACCAGCTACGGGGAGGCGGTGTTCCGCACCTGCTATGTCTATCTGGCCGACCGCCACCTGGCAGAGGACGCTTTGCAGGATACCTTCCTGAAAGCCTGGCGCCATATGGACCGCTTTGAAGGCCGCAACGAGGCCTCTGAAAAAACCTGGATCCTGCGCATCGCCATTAACACCTGCAAGGATTACAGGCGCTCTGCCTGGTTTAAGCATGTGGATATGGCAAAAGCCATCGAGGAGATGCCCCTGGCAGCGCCTGACACCACGGAGGAATCCCGCGCGCTGTTTATGGATGTGATGCGGCTGCCTGACAAGCTCAAGCAGGTGATCCTGCTCTACTACTTCCACAACCTCACCATGGCCCAGACGGCGCAGGCCCTTCATATCAGCCGCCAGGCCGTGCAATACCGGCTGAAAAAAGCCTATCAGATGCTGGGCGATCTGCCCGAAAGGAGCGTGCGGGATGAATAAGCCCATCACAGACTGCATCAGCGAAAACTTGGCGGGGCTTTACATCACCCCGGCCCACCATCAGCAGCTGATGCAAAACATCACAGGAGGAACAAAAGTGAAAAAGAAATTGACCTTAAGCCTGATCATGGCCCTGGCCCTTATCTTGCTGGCCGTCACAGCCCTTGCCGCCATCGTCCTCACCCGCTCACCCCAGGCGGACGCCCTGGCCCGCGCCAGGAAAGCGCTGGTGGAAAAATACGGCCTGACCCACGCCACCCTGGGCAACTTCAGCGCCTTTGACAAGCAGGAGGGCGAGCAGTGGACGGTGACATTTACCTCCGGCTACCTGCACCCCTCCCTGGTGGGCGAATACAAGGTGATCCTTGACAAAAACAGCGCCCAAGCCAGCTGGAGCTTTGACGATGTGGACAGGGCCACCTGGGAAAAGACGGGCCTGGAATCCCCGGTGTGGGGCCAGCCGCAATTGGCACAGGCTCTCAGCAACCCCGGGGCGGCTGATGCCATCAACATGAAGCGCTATCAGGAAAACCCCACGCCCCCTGACCCCAACATGCCAGACCCCAAGGTGCTGGAAGGCCTGGACGAGGACGCCTCCTACTGGAACGGCGAGATCGTGCGGGACGCCAGCCCTGGCCAGGGTGACCTGACGCGCGAGCAGGCCCTTGAAATCGCTTACCAGGCCTTTGCGGAGGATTTTGGCCTCACCAGGGCGGAACTGGAAGCCGGCGCCATCAACCACGCGAACTTCCGTACCCGGGATAGCGGCGGCACCCTCTGGGGCTTTGGCATTGTCATTGAAAAAGACGGCATGCTCATGGACTGCGGCATCATGATGGACGGCAAAACCGGCGAGGTGCTTTACACCAACGTCATCACCGGCGGGAACGGATAAGCTTTTAATGATCTAATCAACCCGGCAGCCAC
>CAZSSU010000051.1:0-10774 GCA_964609415.1 uncultured Christensenella sp.
GCCGCTTCGCTTCAGGCGCTGATAGAGGCCAATTATCAGGTGGTGGGGGTGTTTACCCAGCCCGATAAGCCAAAGGGCCGGGGCGGTAAAGTAATCGCCCCGCCGGTTAAAAAGCTGGCGGAAAGCCAGGGTATCCCGGTTTATCAGCCCCGGCGCATCCGGCAGGACGGCGTGGAAGCCCTCAGGGCATTATCCCCTGACTTGTGCGTGACGGCAGCCTATGGGCAGATTTTATCCCAGGAGATTCTAGACATCCCCCGCCTGGGCACGGTCAATGTGCATGCCTCCCTTTTGCCCCAATACCGGGGTTCCTCCCCAGTGCACTGGGCCATTATGTCAGGGGAGGCCACAACGGGCATCACCACCATGATGACAGACGCGGGGATTGACACCGGGGACATCCTGATGCAGGCCCAAATGGCCATCAAGCCCGGTGAAACAGCGGGTGAACTGACGGAGCGATTGGCGCAGCTGGGGGCTGAGCTGCTGGTTAAAACCATCCAGGCACTGGAAGCGGGGAACTGCCCCCGGCACCAGCAGGACGAAAGCCAGATGAGCTATTTCCCGCTTTTGTCAAAGGATCTAGGTGCTATCGACTGGCATATGCCCGCCCGCCAGATCGTGAACCGCATCCACGGGCTGAACCCCTGGCCTTCTGCTTATTCAAATTCCCCCTGGGGGCAGTTGAAGTTTCACCTGGCGCAACCAGCGGACGGAAAGGGGAAGCCTGGTGACATTCTGGCTGCCAACCCCAAGGACGGCCTGGTCATCGCAAGCGGTGAAGGCGCGGTGCGCATCCTGTCTTTGCAAGCGCCTGGCGGCAAAGCCATGGCTACGTCAGATTACCTGAGAGGTCACCCCCTGCCAGATGGGGCTCAATCGATGAACGGAGAAGCGTAAATGGACGGAAAAGACGACCGGAAACCCCGGTTTGGGAAACCAGCGAATGGCAAGCCTTTTGTAAAGCGCGGCCCGGCAGGGGAGCGGCAAGGACGCGGCCCTTACGGCAAGCCTGCTGGGGACAGAAAACCTTTTGAGCGCAGCGGGTCCTATGGAAAGCCGGCTGGCGAAGGCAAGCCCGCAGAGCGGACAGGTCCTTATGGCAAGCCCGCCGGAGATAAAAAGCCTTTTGAACGCCGGCCCTATGGGAAACCGGCTGGCGAGGGCAAACCCGCAGAACGGACAGGCCCCTATGGGAAGCCCGCTGAGGATAAAAAGCCCTTTGAGCGCAGGCCTTTTGGGAGGCCGTCTGGCGAGGGCAAACCAGTTGGGCGCACTGGCGCCTACGGCAAGCCCGCCGGGGATAGAAGGCCTGCCTTCCGGCAGGACAGGCCCTTTGCGCCCAGAACCCCCAGGCCACTCACGCCTCGCCCGGCGCCTGCTCAGCCCAGCTTGTCCCAGGATGCGCGGCGCACGGCGCTCCTTGTCCTCAACCGGGTGCTGATTGATGAGGGTTTTGCTTCCCTGTCATTGGATGAACAGTTCAATCAATCCAGCATCAGCCCCAGGGACAAGCGCCTGGCAACGGCGCTGGTGTACACCACCCTTGAAAACCTGATGAAGCTGGACTTTGCCATCGATCAGTTTATGAAAGACCGCAGCGAGATGGATCCCCGGGTTATCAACCTGCTGCGCATGAGTGCCTGCCAATTGCTGCTGATGGATCGGGTGCCGGATTTTGCCGCGGTGAACGAAGCGGTAAACCTGACCCGGGACATGGGCCATGAAGCCCTGACTGGCCTGGTAAACGGGGTTCTGCGCTCCCTGATCAGGGAACGGGAGAACATCCCCTGGCCTGTGGAAGGGGACGACAACTACCTGAGCGTCACCTATTCCATGCCGGAATTTTTGGTGGAGCGGCTTGTGGCAGGCTACGGCGAAGAGGAAGCCGCCAAGCTGATCGCCTTTAGGAAGACAGCGCACGCGATCACCATCAGGCGTAACAGCCTGCGGCTGAACCAGAAGGAGTTTGACGCGCTCCTGGCCAAGAAGGTCTGGAAGGTGGAGCCGGGCTTATTGCCCGATGTTTATTATGTGTCTGGCGCGTCCGCCATTGCCAAGGACAGCCATTTCCTGGAAGGCGCTTTTTCCATCCAGGGGGAGGGCAGCATGATGGCAGCCAGCGCTGTAGCACCTGCCATTGGCGCCCGGGTGCTGGACACCTGCGCCGCTCCCGGCGGCAAAACCTGCTATCTGGCGGAAGAAATGCAAAACACCGGGCGCATCCACGCCTGGGATTTGCATGAGCATCGCATCAAATTGCTGGAAGCCCAGCTGGACCGCCTCCGGATATATAATGTCAGGCCTGCGGTTAGGGATGCGAGCATCCATCAGGAACGCTTCAACGGGGAAATGGACGCTGTGCTGATTGACGCGCCCTGCTCCGGCACAGGCGTGATGGCGGAAAAACCGGACGTGAAGTACCGCCTGAACGCGGAGGGACTGGCGGCACTGACCGGCATCCAGAAGGGTTTGCTGGACACCTGTTCCCAATATGTGAAGCCAGGCGGCACCCTGGTGTATGCCACTTGCAGTGTGCTGCCTGAGGAAAACAGCCAGCAAATAGAGCGCTTCCTGGAGGAACACCCGGACTTTAGCATGGATGCCCTGCCTGAGCGCATCCCGGAACAGTTCCGCGCGCTGGCAGGCTCTTATGGGCTGCAATTGCTGCCCCATCGGGATGGGGTGGAGGGCTTTTTCATCGCCCGGATGAAAAAGGCATGAGCGAGGGCAAGGTGCTTCTGCCGGGACTCCGCCTGGCGGAACTGGAAGCGCTGGTGAAAGACCTGGGGGAGCCGGGATACCGGGCCCGTCAGGTGAATGACTGGCTTAAAAAGGGCATGGACTTTGAGGAGATGAAAAACCTTCCCCAGGCTTTGATTGAAAAGCTGAGGGATGTCTCCATCGCCCAGCCCGCCAGCATCATGAGCCGCCAGGTGTCCGCCCTTGATGGCACGGAAAAATATCTGTTTTCCATGACAGATGGGCACTGTGTGGAAGGGGTGCTGATGCGCTACCGCTATGGCCTCACCCTGTGCCTGTCCACCCAGGTGGGCTGCCGCATGGGCTGCGCCTTTTGCGCCAGCACCCTGGAAGGAAAGCTTAGGGACCTGAAGGCCGGGGAAATGGCGGGCATGGCGCTCGTGGTGAACCGCCTGTGCGGGGAAGAGCGGGTGCATAACATCGTCCTGATGGGCAGCGGGGAACCACTGGACAACTATGACGAAGTGGTGAGATTTTTGCGGGTGATCTCCTCAACCGACAGCCTGAACATCGGCATTCGGCGCATTTCGCTGTCTACCTGCGGCCTGACTGAACAAATGAAGCGCCTGGCGCGTGAAGGGCTGCCGGTGACCCTGTCGGTGTCGCTTCACGCACCCAATGACGGCATCCGCAGGCAGATTATGCCCATTGCCAGGAGTGTCTCCATGGAAAACCTGCTGGACGCCTGCCGGGATTACGCAGGGGTAACAGGCCGCCGTGTGGTGTTTGAGTATGCGTTGATCCACGGGGTCAATGCCTCCCGGGAAAATGCCCGGGAGCTGGCCCAAAGGCTAAGGGGCATGCTCTGCCATGTGAACCTGATTCCCTTAAATGATGTGCCTGAGCGGGATCTGCGCGCAGCCACCATTCAGGAGATTAACGTTTTCCGCCAAACCCTTGAAAGTGCCGGCATTTCAGCTACGCTCAGGCGGGAGATGGGCGCTGACATTTCAGGCGCTTGCGGGCAGCTGCGCGCCCAGTATCTGAAAAACCCACCTACCCCCGAAAAGGAGGAGAGCAACCAGTGATCGCACTTGGCAGGACGGACACCGGCAAGGTGCGTCCCAGCAACCAGGATGCCCTGCTTAAAACAGAAGGGCCATTTGCCGTATATGCGGTGGCGGACGGCATGGGCGGGCACCGGGGCGGCAACATCGCCAGCGCCATGGCGGTGGACTGCTTAAGCGAGATTGATACCCATAAAGCCCCTGATGAAAGCGCACTGAGGGCGGCTTTCAACCGGGCCAACCGGCTTATCTGGGAGCGCCAGCGCGGGGACATCAGCCTCTCCGGCATGGGCACCACCCTCACAGCGCTATGGGAGGGGGACGACCATGTGCTGCTGGGCCATGTGGGGGATAGCCGCGCCTACCTGTTTCGGGAAGGCGCTCTCAGCCAGGTATCGGCTGACCATTCCCTGGTGGGGGAACTATTGCGCAGCGGCGTGTTAAGCGCTGAGGATGCGCGCACTTACCCTTACCGCAACATCGTGACCCGGGCTGTGGGCACCGATGAAAAACTGGAAAGTGACATCATCAAAACAGAGAAAAAGCCCGGCGACCGCTGGCTGCTTTGCTCTGATGGGTTGACCGAATACGCGGACAGCGAGGCCATCGCCTCCGCCATGTCCCTGCCGCTTCCGGAAGCCGCGGAGCAGATGATGGCGTTGGCGCTTTCAAGCGGCGGCCGGGACAACATCACCATGCTGCTCCTTGAGGTGCCAAGGTGATTGGCACCGTGCTGATGGATCGCTATCGCCTGGAGGAATTGATTGGCGAAGGCGGCATGGCCAGCGTTTACCGCGCGCTTGACCTGCGCACCGGACACCGAGTTGCGGTGAAGTTTTTGCGTCAGGAGTTCCACAAGAACCCTGAGTTTCTGGACCGCTTCAGGCGGGAAGCAACCGCTGCCAGCCGCATGTCCCACCACAACATCGTTAACCTCCTGGACATTGGGGATGATCCCAAAGCACCCTACCTGGTGTTTGAGTTTGTGGATGGCAAAACCCTCAAGGAAATCATCACCGACCACGGCAGGCTGCCCCAGGCCACGGCGGTGCAGATTGCCATCCGTATCCTCTCAGCCCTCCGCCATGCCCACGAAGCGGGCATCATTCACCGGGATATCAAGCCCCAGAACATCCTGGTGGACCGGCAGGGCTATATCAAGGTGAGCGACTTTGGCATCGCCCGCATGGTGGGGGCCAATACCATGCAGGATTCGGATGGCAAGCCCTCGGTGATGGGCTCGGTGCACTATTTTTCACCGGAGCAAGCCCAGGGGGAAACCGCCACCGTATCCTCTGACCTGTATTCCGTGGGTGTGGTGCTTTATGAAATGCTGACCGGCACCGTGCCCTTTGAGGGGGAAACGCCGGTGGCTATCGCCATCCAGCATGTGCAGGTGGCCCCCAAACCCATCCGGGAGTTGAACCCAACTGTGTCCCAAGCGCTGGAAAACGTGGTGTCCAAAGCCATGGAGAAGGACCCCAAGCAGCGCTATGCTTCCGCCATGTTCATGGCCCAGGCGCTCCACGCGGCGCTGCTGGCGGAAAAGGAGCCCACCCAGGACACCCCGGTGTTCCCGGTTGCTGGCAAAGAAAAGCCCAGGCGCAAGCCCATCGCCCGCAACAAGCTGCGCGACAGGCTGCTGATTCTGACGCTGAGCCTGGCGATTATTATTGGTCTTGGTTTTGGCGGGGTGGTGATCTACCGGGACATTGTCAACGCCACCCGGGCGCCGCTGTTAATCGCTGAGAATGAGGAAACCGCCATTCGTATGGCGGAGCGGGTAGGGCTTAGCCCCCGCATAGAACGCATCAGCAGCAACGAGCCTGTAGGTACCGTTATCACCCAGTCTCATGACCTGGGATTTCCCATGCAGCGGGGGGACGCTATCCTCATCACTGTGTCTTCAGGCCCCACCAGAAAACCGGTTGCCCAGGTGACAGGCACCCTTCAGGGCATCGCGCAAGTGGCGCTAGAGCGCATAGGACTGCGTATGATGGTGACGGCTACGGTTATGGATGCTTCCCCCATGGGAACGGTGCTGGAGCAGTCTCCCGCGGCTGGAACGGAGATGGATGCAGGCGCCATTGTGCAGGTGGTGGTGTCAGGAGGCCAAGTGTCTGTGCCGGTGTTGACAGGCCTCAGGCAGCAGGATGCGGTGGCGATGCTGGCAAAGGCCGGCCTGCCAACAGGTGAGCTGAGCACAGTAGAAATGAGTGACCCTGCCCAGCAGGGTCGTGTAGCGTCCCAATATCCCCAGGCGGGAGAGCTGGTGATGACAGGTACGCCAGTGGATTTGGTGCTTTATTTGTTGCCTCCTTCCAGTCCCGCGCCTACAGGGGGAGACTGAGATGAAAGAAGGCAGGATCATTGAAGGCCGTGGCGGGCTGTATACCGTGCGGGATGAGGCGGGGAGCAGCTATATCCTGCGCGCCAAAAATAAGTTCCGCCGGGCAAACTTAAAGCCCCTGGTTGGCGACAGGGTGGATTTCAGCCCTGGCCGGGGCGAGGAGCATGGCTGGATTGAGGAAATTCACCCCCGGCAGTCCTACTGCCTGCGCCCACCGGTGGCCAACATCACCCAACTGGTCATCGTCCTGGCCCCGGAGCCCTATGCAGACCTGATGCTGGCGGATAAACTGCTGCTTTTCGCTTCCCGACAGCATATTGCGCCTTTGATTGTGGTGAACAAATCTGATTTGAATACCGCCCTTTCCCATGAGATAAGCCAGGCTTATGCCCCGGCGGGGGTGAGTGTATTGGGACTTAGCGCGCAAACCGGCCTGGGCATGGATGCGTTGCGGGAAGCCATGGCGGGGCATATCACCGCTTTCGCAGGCCAATCAGGCGTTGGGAAAAGCACGCTGATACAATTGCTCACCGGCATTGACCTTGAAACGGGCGCCATCAGCCAGAAGATCAAGCGGGGCAAGCAAACCACCCGGCACATCACCCTCCTTGAAGTAAAGGGGCTTCGGGTGCTGGATACACCGGGGTTCAGCCTGCTCGATTTACCTGAGGAAATGGAGCCCGAGGAAATCAGGGAGCATTACCCGGAGTTTGAAGCGTATTCCCAGGCCTGCCGCTTTGCCCCCTGCCTGCATGACCAGGAGCCGGGCTGTGAGGTGCGCATGGCGGCAGATAAAGGCATGATTGACCCGGACCGTCTATCGCGCTACCGGGAACTTTTGAACCTTGCACAGGAGAAATGGAGAGAACGATATGATTGAAGTTGCGCCATCGGTACTGGCGGCAGACCCGCTTTTTGTTCACCGCGATGTGGAGCGCCTGATTAAGGCCGGGGCAGAAGTGTTGCACCTGGACATCATGGACGGGCATTTTGTGCCTAACCTGTCCTTTGGCCCGGGGATGGTGGCGGCGCTTCACCGGGATTTCCCGGATACCGTGATGGATGTCCACCTGATGATCTCAAACCCCGGGCAATACCTGGAAGCCTTTGCCAAAGCCGGGGCGGATGAGATAACCGTGCATTCAGAGGTTCCGGAGGATGTGCCGCAGCTATTGCGCAGGATCCGGGCGCTGGGGAAAAAGGCTGGCATTTCCATCAAGCCCAAAACCAGGGAGGAGGAAGTGAAGCAACTGCTGCCTGATTGTGACCTGGTGCTGCTAATGACGGTTGAGCCGGGCTTTGGCGGACAAAAGCTGATGCCCGAAGTGTTGGGCAAGCTGGGGGAGCTCAGGCAGGCGGGCTTCACAGGCACGCTGAGCGTGGATGGCGGTGTGGGGGAAGGCAACTGCCAGATGGTGGTGGATGCTGGCGCCACACGCCTGGTGATGGGCACGGCAGCCTTTCGCGCTGATGATCCCAAGGCCCTTTTTGAAAGGTGTAAAGCGCTTTGAGTGGCTTGCCGCCCCGGTTTGAGTATAAGATATCGCTTGGTCAGAATTTTCTGTTTGACGAAGCTTTATTAGGCCGTCTGGTGGATGCGGCTGGTGTTGAGCAAGGTGACCGGGTGCTTGAAATTGGCGCAGGCCGGGGGGATTTAACCCTTGCCCTGGCCAAGCGGGTGGGGGAAGTGACCGCTGTTGAAATCGACGAGCGGCTGATCCCCATCCTGGAAGCCCGCTTTGCTGACCTGCCCCAGGTGCATCTGGTGCAGGGTGATATCATGAAGCTGGATATCCTTGAGATAATGGGGAACAATCCCTTCCACGTGGTGGCCAATTTGCCCTATTACCTGACCACGCCCATTCTGACCTTGCTCTTAAAATCGAATTTGCCCATTCTTTCCATCAATGTGATGGTGCAGGCGGAAGCGGCGGAGCGCTTGATAGCGGAACCAGGCAGTCATGAATATGGCCCCCTGGCGGTATTGGCTGCCTATCGCGGCTTGCCTAAACAGGCGGTGAAAGTGCCCGCGGCTATGTTTACCCCGCCGCCCAAGGTGGACAGTTTGTTTATGACCCTGCCCTATCATCAGGGCAAGGGGATAAAGCCCCGGGACGAGGCGGTCTTTTTCCGCCTGGTATATGCCAGCTTCGCGATGCGGCGTAAAACCCTGGTGAATAACCTGATGCCCGCTTTTTCTATCAGCCGGGATAAGGCGGCTACTTATCTGAAAGAAGCTGGATTGCCTGAGACCATCAGGGGCGAAAGGCTGAGTTTGACAGATTTCATTAAATTATCAGATATATTAACCGAAGCGTAATAATTTTGTAACAAGTATTTACAATTAAGAAACAATGTGATAAAGTAAGCGCAGCAATGTTCAAGGTAGGTGACATGATGAAACGCGCGCTTCTTTTTAAACGCTTTATGAGTCTGGCGTTTCTGGTGACGGCTCTGGCCGGGCTTGTGCCCGCTCAGGCAAAGAGCTATGAAACCATCAGGCCTGGCGATCAGGGTGAGAATGTGCGGCAGATGCAGCGCGCCTTGGATTTTTTGGGTTACCCGCTGGTGGATGACGGCAAATATGGCGACATGACCACCCAGGCGGTAGAGCGCTTTCAAGCCAGGATGCGCCTAACCCAGGACGGCTTGGCCGGGGACAGGACGCTGACAAGCCTATATGACATGGCCCCCCAGTTTAAGCCACAGTCGCAAGGCGGCGGCCAACCAGTGCCTACTATTCCAGCGCCTGTGGCAGAGCAGCCGGAAGCCCAGGCGGCCTTTGACACTGCCACGGTGTATACGGCCAATCAGGGCAGCCTGAACCTGCGGCTGACCGCCAGCCGGGGGCAAAATGTGTTTTATCAGATTCCCTATGGCACGGTGGTTCGCGTATTGGGGATGACCGGGCAATGGGCACGGGTGGAGACAGCGGGCCGGGTGGGCTATGTGCAGCAGGAATTCCTGCGGTCGGGCGCTGTGCCGGTGGCTCCTATAGCAACACCGCCGCCCATAGTGATTTCCGAGCCGTCTCTTCCCACAGAGCAGCCAGGACCAGCGCCTGCCCAGGGCAATGCCAAGGTGTACACCGAAAACAGAGGCAGCCTGAACCTGAGACACACAGCCTCCCGTGGACAGAACGTTATCTATCAGATTCCATTTGGCACCGTGGTGCGTGTGTTGGGGGTAAGCGGCCTCTGGACCCAGGTGGAGGCAGGGGGAAGAACCGGCTTTGTTCAGTCCTCGTTCCTGAAGGCTGCCAGCGACCTTCCCACCGCCATCACGCCAGAGCCCCCGGTGGTTCAGCCGCCTGTTCATGAGACAAGCCAGGGCAATGCCACCGTGTTCACCCAGAACCGGGGCTCTCTCAACCTGCGTGCCCAAGCCAGAAGCGCCAATAACATCATTGGCACCATCCCCTTTGGGCAAACGGTGACAGTGCTTGATAAAGGCGGCAGCTGGAGCCGGGTGATGTATGGGGGATTAGCCGGGTATGTGATGAGCTCTTTCCTGAATTTCCAGGATGCGCCTGTCACGCCTTCGCCATCACCTGAGGTGACAGCGGCACCTGAAGTGCCAGCTGATACCCCTGATGTCCTCTTCCCGCGCATTTTGCGTCCGGGGGACAAGGGGGAGGATGTGCGGCTGCTGCAGGAGAAGCTGCGCGCGCTCAAATATGACTGTGTGATGAACGGCATCTTTGACGACAGCACCCTGGCGGCGTTCAAGCGCTTCCAGTCCTTAAACGGCCTGACAGTAGATGGGGTGATGGGCAGCCAATCCTCAGGCGTTCTTTTGAGCGGTTCCGCCAGGGATGCGGACAGCGCGCCGCTTAGCTATTCAGACCTGTCCCTTGATAGCGTGGATGGGGATTTGAAGCTGGTTTCCGCCATGCAGAAAGCCCTGGCTGATTTGGGCTACTCCCTGAGCGTGAATGGGCGATTTGACACAGCCACCCACCAGGCGGTGGTGGCCTTCCAGCGGCAAAACGGGCTGCCAGCTTCGGGTATCGCCAATTCACTGACCCAGTCCAAGCTGTTCTCAGGCTCTGCCAAACGCTATGACGCTGCTGCGGAGGGGGTTGACACCACGGGCGCCAAAGGCGGCGGCCCTTCCAGCGGCCAGGTGAAGCTGCTCCACTGGTATGACGATGTTAAAAAGAGTGTATCCACCGGGCAGCAGCTGTCCATCTATCACCCCGGCAGCGGGCTTAACTTCAAGCTGCGCGTCTACTCCAGGGGGGCACATGCTGATTCCGAGCCCCTCACGCTGCGGGATACCCAGCTGATGAACAAAGCCTTTGGCCCGCCATCCTGGAACATCAACATCGTTTATGTGAAGCTCCCTGACGGGCGCTGGACCATGGCCGCCATGCACAACAGGCCCCATCTTTCCGGCAACATCAAGGACAATGGCTTTGACGGCCACCTCTGCGTCCATTTCCTGCGGGATCTGGACGAGGTCACCAAGAATGACCCCAACTACGGGCTTTCCAACCAGAAGGCCATCCGCAAAGCCTGGGAGCGCCTGACGGGTGAAACGCTGGATAATTAAGAAAATAAAAAGACCAGCTGCCGCACATGCGACAGCTGGTTTTATCTGTCAAAACAGTATATTCAGGAAGATATCGGAGGGCGGAGCCCTCTGATGGAAA
>CAZSSU010000052.1:0-10612 GCA_964609415.1 uncultured Christensenella sp.
CGCCCTCCGTCCATAGCTCTTTATCCATGCGATTGGCGTTGTTTTTGATGACGCTGTTGGCTGCTTCCAGGATGGTTTTGGTGGAGCGGTAATTCTGCTCCAGCTTTACCACCTTGGCCTCGGGGAAATCCTTCTGGAACTCCAGGATGTTGCGGATATCGGCCCCGCGCCAGCCGTAGATTGACTGATCGTCATCGCCCACCACGCAGAGGTTGCGGCTTTCCTGGGTGATGAGCTTCACCAGGTGGTACTGGGCCAGGTTGGTGTCCTGATACTCGTCCACATGCACATATTTGAAGCGCTTGCGGTAATGATCAAGCACGGGGGGATGCTCCAGAAGCAGCTCCAGCGTTTTATTCAGCAGGTCGTCAAAGTCAAGGGCATTGGCCTGGCGTAGCCTTGCGTCATAAGCGACAAACAATTCATGAATGGTTTGGGAGCGGCGATCCCTGGGGCTTTGGGCAAACCAGCTGTCAGCGTCCAGGAGCTTGTTTTTCGCGTCGCCAATAATTCGTTTCATCTCCCGCAGGGAGAGCTGTTTTTCGTCAATATCAGCGCGCTTGAACAGGTCCTTCAGCACGCGCTGCTGATCATCATCGTCATAGATTACAAATGAGCGCTTGTAGCCCAGCTTTTCGATATCGCGCCTGAGGATGCGCACGCACACCGAATGGAAGGTGCCAATCCAGGCTTCGTCCGCAGCGCCCTCTGTCAGGTCAGCTACGCGGCGCTGCATTTCCCTGGCAGCCTTGTTGGTGAAGGTAAGGGCCAGGATGTTGTAAGCTGGTACACCCGCTTCCATGAGGCTGGCGATGCGGTAGGTCATCGCCCGGGTTTTGCCGCTGCCGGCCCCCGCTACAATCAAGAGCGGGCCGTCGTGGGTCTGGACGGCTTCGCGCTGTTTTTGGTTCAGGTCGTTCAGGTTCATATATCCCCCATATTGGCCAGGGTCTGGCCACTTCTCTCTCCGCCCCATGGGCAGATACTTCATTAATTATATCAAAAATCGCCGCTTTTGTACAATTACGGACGCTACGCTGTCCCTTCCTCATCAAGGGTGACTGGCAGGTCAGTTTGGGCAAAGACATCTTCTTGGGTATAGGCGGATAAATCCACGCTGCCACGCCTGGCACCTGGACGTCCCTGGCGGCCAGGGCTGGTGGAGCGCACAATGGGCATTGCGCCAGACAGATCCACCAGGGCTGACTCCCGCACCTGGGTCAGGGCAAACACCACCGTGCGCCGGGTAATGGAGCGCCGGGCGTACTCGGCGGCAATTTCCTGGCGGTTGCCAAAATGCATGGGGAAAAACACCCGGGGCCTAAGCGCCATGATCAGGTGATTGGAGCCGGCGTCATACAAACCGCCCTGGTTTGGATCCAGCGGGAAAAAGCAGATGTCGATTTTATCCTTGGGAACAGCGGCTACCTTGTCATAGAAGGTTTCTTCCGCCCGGGCAATTTCGCGCAGGGTGTTTTCTTCCCGCCAGTGCCAGAGGTTTAAATCCCCCGCGTGGAAGACGCAAACATCCTCAGCCTCCACCATAAAGGATACCCCGGCGTCGGTGGAACCAAATACGCTGACTTTGGCCTGAGCAATTGAAAATTGATCTCCCTCCCTGCATACACGCACGCTGGGCATATCAGGCGCTTGCTTCTTGGCGTCTTCAGACACCAGATAGGTGATGGGGAAGGAGGTTTTCCATTTGTAAATAACCTCCGCGTCATGATGGGTGAGGGAGGTGTTTGGCACAAAGACCAGGATGTTGTTAAACCCCTGGAAATCTTTCTCGCTCAGCTGCTGTTCCTCAGCCAACTGGCTAAGCCCGGTCTGCCGGTAGCTGAAGACCATGAGGGTTTTTTTCAGCGATACCGTGAAGGCGGACTGATAAAAGTAGGTAACCAATGCCTGTCTGGGCACAAGAGCGCTCCTTTCAGATCAGAGGAAGAGGGCGTCCAGGGGCTGTCCCTGGGCCTGGGGCAGGTGCAAGTGGATGGCTTTTGCCAGGGTGGGGGCGATGTCTACGATATTGCAGTGATCCAGCCTTGCCCCTTTGGGAAATATGGGGCCAGCGAGCCACATCAGGCAATCAGCCCCTTCATGATGAAGGCCAAAGCCATGGGTGGCCTTGTGGTCAGGCTCACAGCCTTCCTCAGCAATAGCAAACCCCTCCTCGGGCTCCACCGCCAGCAGGATATCCTCAGGCGCATGCATCTGGCGCAGTTCTTCCCGGGTGTAGACATGGCTTATACGCAGATCTTCCATGTTGTTTTGGAGGGCGGAAAGCACCAGGGGATAATCCCCCCGGTGGATGCGAACATAAGCACCCAGCCCCAGGGTCTGTGCTTTTGCAGCCACAGCGTTTTGCTTAAACCAGGCATTAAGCTCAACACAGCCTTTGATGTCAGCGTGGCCATGGTCCGTCACCACAGCAATCACGGTGTCTTTCATGGCGTCCCGTTCTTTGAGGGCATCCAGAACCCGCCCTACCCGCTTATCTAAGCGCTCCAGGGCTTCCTGAGCTCCTTGGCTGAAGGTGCCGTGGTGGTGGCGGGCTGTGTCGCAGTCAGTCAGGTGCAAGGCCAGCACGTCAGGCAGACGGGCGTGCTTCTCAATTAGCGATAAGGCCACCTGTGTGGAATAGTCGTCCAGGCCAGGCTGGCTGATGCCCTGACGGATTTTCCCATAACGCAGTTCGTTTTTCAGCAACCACCCGGCACTGCCATAGCGCAGCGCCTTCATCACCTGGTTTTCCCCCGGAAGGGCTCTCACCTCCGCAAAATTATAGCGGATATGGGGGCTGCGCCCGGTGGTGGGCCAGAGGATGGCCGCCACTTCTCGTCCTGCCCGGGCAGCCTGGGTGAAGAGGGTTTCCACCTGGATGTCCTTTTCCTCCCAGTACCAGGGGCGTTTGCCAGGGGCCAGATCCGGGGCATACGGCTCATTGTGGCCGATGCCATGAAGCTCAGGATAGCAGCCTGTAATCAGGCTGGCGTGGATGGGATAGGTGAGGGTGGGGTAAATGGTTTTCACGCGGCTACAAAAGACGCCCTGGTCTGCAAGGGCGCCCAAGTTTGGCAGGGACAGAAAAAAATCGGCGTCCCGGCTGAAAACCGCGTCTAAGCTAATGATAACCAGGCGCATGATTATTTCCGGAATCCGAAGAACTTGCTCAGGCCCCAGGTACCGAATATCCAGCCCAATGGCCCGCAACCCCGCTTCTTGCCGGTGTGGCGGTTCCGGCCAAAGATCTTATAGAGGATAAAGCCGATGAGGATAATCTGCCACATGCTCAGCCTGTTGCGGCCGTCCTTGGCATCCCGGATGTCCTCTTCATAGCGGCGGGCTTTGTCAATGTCCAGTTCCCGTTCCCTGAAGAAGCCGTCCAGTGGGTCCTTGGTGATGGTGGGCAGCTTGATAACGCTGGAGGCAGGATCAACCCGATCAAAGGCTTTGCCGGATGAAATCTGCATCTGACCGGCCAGTTGGCTTAAAAAGGCGTCAAGGGCGCCTTGATAATCCCGGTTCAGGAAAGGTTGGCGAAATGCGCTGGCCAGGATGTTGGAAGCGCTTTCCTGGCTGATGAGGAGCGCGGCTTCAGGGCCAATGGAGATGGCATAGCGTTCCTCGCCAATCACCATCACCAGAAGGATGATGTCGTCGGCGTCCTCATAAGCCATACGCGCTTCGTTGGCGTAGGCGGCGGCCTGGCTGCCGCCCAGGAAGTGCTTGGTGATTACACGCAGCTGAATTCCCAGGCTGCTTTTTGTCTCTTCATTTAGTTCAATCACCCGCTGGGTGATGGCGCTGTCAAGGACGCCGGCGGTATCATGAACTACAAGCTGATCCTCTGCCAGGGCAGCGACAGCCCCTGCCAGCAGGAGAGCCGCCACCAACAGGGATAGGAATTTTTTCATGCTGCGGCCTCCTTTCATGGGGTGAAGAGGGGGGCTTCTGTCATGCCCAATAGACGTGCCAGAATGCCGGAGAAGGAATTGTTCAAGCGCTTGTTGAAGGCGCTGGCGGCTTCGTTGTACTTGCCGGCGTCAGCCCATTGTGCGCTTTGGTCAAGCGCCTGGGGGAGAAGCCCGGTTACATAGCCCATGTCCCGGCTGTCAGCCTGCACAGAAGGGCTGTTTTCTAATGCGTTCAGCAGTGCCCGGGCATCCTTTTCCAGACGGAAGTTAGCCTCTGCCCGTTGGGGCAATGGCGCCTGGCCGGAAATGGTTTGCACATCCTGGGCAAGGGTTGTCATCATGGCGTCCCCCTCCGGCAGGTGGCGCCTGGCCACGGTGAGGAGGTTGTTGCCTGTTTCCACGCGGCTTGTGAACACCGCCTCCAGGGAACCCAGGGCACTTTCCACCTGGCTTTTATCCTGACGGAAACCCTTGAAGGCGCCAATGAAAAGCGCCAGGGCAAGCATCAGGATGAGCAACACCGTGCCCAGGAGCGTCAGAGAGGTTTTGCGCATGCTTCTTCCTTTAGCCGTTGATCAGGCGGGTTTTAAGTTCGTTTTCCATCTTGGCCAAGGTCTTCTCAGCCTCAGCGCGTTTCTGGCGGCCTTCGGTCTGAATGCGGACCACCTCGTTCATCGTATCGATGAGGGACTTGTTGGTCTGCACCAGGGTTTCGATGTCGATGATGCCGCGCTCGGCCTCCTGGGCGGTTTCAATGGTGCCCTGCTTGAGGGTTTCAGCGTTCTTTTTAAGCAGCTCGTTGGTCATGTCGGTGACGGCACGCTGTGCGCGCATGGCCTGCTGGGAGTGCTGCATGCCAATGGCCAGCACCATCTGGTTTTTCCACAGGGGGAGGGTGTTGACCAGGGTGGATTGGATGCGCTCAATAAGCAGGGAGTTGTTGTTTTGCAGCAGCCTGATCTGGGGCGCCATCTGCAGGGAAATCTGCCGGGTCAGCTTCAGGTCGTGCAGCTTTTTCTCAAAGCGGTCGGCGGCTTGCTCCAGGTCGCTGGCCTTTTGGGCATCCAGGGTGTCGCCGGTGGCTTTGGCGTGCTCCTTGAGTTTGGCCAGGTCATTGGCCCTGACATCGGCCAGCTTCTTTTCGCCGGCGATGATGTACATGGTCAGCTCCTTAAAGTAGCTCAGGTTCATCTCATAGAGGTGATTGAACATGGATACGTCTTTGAGCAACTGGACCTGATGGGTTTCCAGGGTGCCTGCGATGTTTGACACGTTGCCGGCCACATCGTCAAAGCGTGACTGCACCTGGGCAATGTGTTTCTCAGCGGAGGTAAACAGCGCCCGCAAGCCCTTGGGCTTTTCGGCAGAGGATTCAAAGTTTTTAAGTTCGCCGATGAGCTTGGTGAGGTTGTCGCCCACATCACCCGCGTCGGTGTTTTTTACTTCGGCCAGGATGGAATCAGCAAAGCTGGACACCTTTTTTTGTGCCTCAGCGCCATACAGCATCACGTGCTGGGGGTTGGACACATCGATTTTTTGGGCGAATTCATCCACCGCCTTGCGCTCTTCGGGGCTCAGCGCGCTGTCCAGGTCACTGGCCAGCTTAGCCTGCACATCAGGCGCCTGGGGGCTTTCTTTCTGGGCTTGCTCCAGCTGGTCGATCACCGCTTCCACCTTTTCACGGTCAGCGGTTTCGCTGGAGAGCACCAGTTCAGGCAAGGGTTGGTTCACAGCCTCCTCCACGGCGTTGATGGCCTGGGCCGCGGCTTGAGCGGTCTGCTTAAGTTCCTGATTGGTGGTATCTTTCTTTGCTTCTGACATGGGGTTTAGCCCTCCTTTATTTGCTGCGCCTGCGCGGCGCCCTGGCTTTGTGTCTTGCTATGGTTTATCTTAAAATCACTACCCAAGAGGCTGTCCTGCTTGAGCATTGTTTCCAGCACGTCAATGTCGGTAGATATGTCGAGCATATCGTTTTGATACAGGGTTTCAAGCTGCTTGTTAAAGGCGCCCAGCACCACGTCCATGGCGTCTGTAATGCGGTTTTTGGTACTTTGTGCCTGATAGCCTGAAACGCCTGACTGCTGTAGCTTGCGGTAGCCGGTGAGCATTTTCAGCGTTGTGGGCAGGTAATAATCCATGAAACGCCTGATTTGAGGCGCTTTTTCCGGCTGGTCGATGACTGTTTGGAAAATGCGGGTGGCAATGCCATCCAGCTGGACAATTTTTTCTGATAAAGCAGGGTCGGGGATCAGCTCATCCTCCTTGCGGATGGCGACGAGCATGTCCTGCCCCCTGGCGATCAGCTGATCAACAGCACTGTTGCCGGTGACAGGCAAATCCTGCAGGGACTGGGCTGTTTGGGAGGTGTCCAGGCCTGAAAACATGATGTAGGCCACCCGTCCCAACAGCAGCGCCAGGGCACCGCCAATGAGGTAGTGGTTCCACCTGTCAAAGGGAAATAGCAGGGAATAGCCCAGCACAGTGGCTCCGCCAGCCAGCAGGGATGCAAAAAAACCCTTTACCGGGTTGGGGTTGCGCCTTTTTTTCTGGGCCATGCTTTCTCCCCTTTCTCATAAAAGGACCCGTTCTCGCGGGTTTCAGTATCTAAATTATATCATACCCATCTGATAGGGGACAAATTAAAATTCCCTCATCTTGATTGCTGTGTTATACTGTATAACGGATTGAAAAATGCATGAAATATGGAGGCACCATGATTAAGGTTGGGCTGAGCGTTAACCAGGATACCCCTGAGAGCAGAGACTGCATGCCGCCGGATTATGTGTCGGCGGTGCTGCGCGCAGGGGCTTTGCCCCTGATATTCCCGTTGCTGCCAAGAGACCACATCCAATATGACGCGCTCATTGCAGAAATGGTGAACAGCGTTGACGCGATTGTTTTTACCGGCGGGCCCGATGTTGACCCCTCACATTACGGTCAGGAAAAGCATGTGGCCTGCGGTGGCATCCATCCAGACCGTGACAAGGAAGACCTGGCGCTGATGAAAGCGGCAATCGCGGTGGACAAGCCTTTTCTGGGAATCTGCCGGGGCATGCAGCTGCTCAACATCAGCATGGGTGGCAGCCTCTATCAGGACCTGGCAGCCCAGGTGAACCCGGAAAAAGTGCACGACCAGAAAGATACGCTTACCGCGCACACGGTGCGCCTGCTGCCTGATAAGCTGCTTAGGCGCATCACCGGCCTTGATAACTTTCCAGTCAACTCCCGCCACCATCAGGCGGTTGACCGCCTGGGCAAAGGGCTGAGGGTGTCTGCCTACAGCGAAGACGGGCTGATTGAAGCCATTGAGTTCGAAAGTGGCTATCCCGCCCTGGCGCTGCAATGGCACCCGGAAAACCTGTCCAGGGAACGCGCCGACCAGCAAGCCCTGTTCCACTGGCTGGTGGGCATGGCTGAGCAGCACAAGTGAGGATTGCCCTGGTGAGCGATTTCCACGGCAACATGACCGCTGTGGAAGCGCTGGAAAGGGATTTGGGCAAACGCCAGGTGGATACCATCTGGTGCCTTGGGGATGTGGTGGGAAAAGGGCCTAACTCCCACCTTACCTTTGACTGGGCTGTTAAAAACTGCGCCTTCATCCTCAGGGGCAACTGGGATGCGGGTATCGGCCTCCGTCAGTTCAGGCGGGATGGCTTCTACTATGAGCAGTTGGGTGAAGCGCGCATGGCGGCGCTGGTGAACTTTCCTCTGGAAAAACATGTGGTTTTTTCAGGCCGCCGCATCCGGCTCATCCACGGGCGTCCAGTGATGGATAAGCTCTACTACATCCAGGACCCCAAGGAAATGCTGCTGCCGTTTTTGAAGCCGGATTTTGATATGCTGATCTATGGGGATTGCCACCGCCAGGGGCTGCGCACCCTGTCCGGGCAGATTGTAAATGTAGGCTCCGTGGGCAATGCCATGGGCATCCCCATGGTGCAGTACGCGATTCTGGAAGGGGAGATGGGGGAGGAATTAGCTCCCATGAGCCTGTCCTACATCACCCTTCCCTATGACAACGAAGCCGCGGTTCAGGAAACCTTGTTACAAGCAGAGTTGCCGGATGGTGATGCCTTTGTGAACGAGCTGAGAACCGGGGTATATTCTCGTAAGAAAGGCAGCTTCAGCAAAAAGGAGGAAATATGAAACAGACCCCCACCCTACATAATAGCGCCAGCCCTGAGGATTTTGCCCGCACCGTGCTCATGCCGGGCGATCCGCTCCGGGCCCGTTTCATTGCCCAGACCTATCTGGACAATGCCCGGCTTGTAAACGACGTCAGGGGCATCCAGGGCTATACCGGAGAATACAAAGGCAAACGGGTCAGTGTGATGGCTTCTGGCATGGGCATTCCCACCATGGGCATCTATTCTTATGAGCTGTTTAATTTCTACGGCGTTGAGCAGATCATCCGGGTGGGCAGCGCCGGGGCTATTAATCAAAGCCTCAAGTTGCGGGACGTGGTGATGGGGATGAGTGCATACAGCAACTCTGCCTATGGCACACAGTTTGGTTTTAAGGGCAACCTGGCGCCCTGTGCTGACTTTGGCCTGATGATGGCGGCCTATCACGCAGCTGAGAAAATGGGCTTAACCTTGAAGGCGGGCCCAGTCTACTCATCCGACAGCTTTTATGACCTGAGCCCGGAAAAGCCCACTGACGCCCTGGAAAAGCTGGGTGTGCTGGCGGTGGAGATGGAAGCCTATGGCCTATATCTGAATGCCGCAAGGGCAGGAAAAAAAGCGCTTTCCCTCCTTACCATTTCCGATAATCCCAAAACAGGGGAAAGTGTGACCAGCCAGGAAGCGCGGGAGACCTTTACCCAGATGATGGAAATTGCCCTGGAGATAGCCTGATGAAACTGCTGGTGTCAGCCTGTCTGATGGGACTTTGTACCCGCTATGATGGAGAGAACCAGGAGAATCCTCAGGTGATGGCGCTGGCGGAGCGTCACAATCTGATTCCGGTGTGCCCGGAGCAACTGGGTGGTATGTCCACCCCCAGGCCGGCCAGTGAAATCAGGGGCAGCCGGGTGATCAATCGCTTAGGCGCGGATGTGACCCAGGCTTTTGCCTGGGGGGCTGAGCAGGGGTTTAAGGCATACAGGCTTTGCGGCTGTGAGGCGGCGGTGTTGAAGCGGCGCAGTCCGTCCTGTGGCAAAGGCCAGATCTACGACGGCAGCTTCACCGGCAAACTGGTCGAAGGTGATGGGGTGTTTGCAGCGCTTTTAAAGACGCATGGTGTGCCAGTTTATGGAGAAGACGAAACCCACTTGATTGAATAATAGAACAAGTTAAGTGCATTATTTGTATCCACCTGGTGTGTTACACCGGGTGGATTTGTGTTAAGATGCGGCATCGGCAATAAGCCGAAATACGGAAGAAAGAGGGTATGGTTATGAAACGGTGCCTGACACTCGCTCTGATCCTGATTATGGCTGCCAGCCTGCTTCTTTCCGCAGCTGCGGAAGAAGACAAATCCTTGCAGACCGTTCTGGACAAGGGCAAACTAATCCTGGGCCTGGACGCAAGCTTCCCGCCCATGGGCTTTGTCAACGCTGACACCGGAGAGATCGTGGGTTTTGACATTGATCTCGCCAAAGAGGTCTGCGCCCGCCTGGGTGTGGAACTGGTCTGTCAGCCAATCGACTGGGCAGCAAAAGAAAT
The DNA here is from genome assembly GCA_964609415.1 of uncultured Christensenella sp. Classification (GTDB taxonomy): domain Bacteria; phylum Bacillota; class Clostridia; order Christensenellales; family Aristaeellaceae; genus UBA6115. The sequence goes on from CAZSSU010000052.1 coordinate 9,584, forward strand.
GGAGCTTAATGCCCATCATATCGACTGCATCTGGAACGGCATGACCATCACCCCTGAACGGCTGGAGAGCATGGCAATCTCCCTGCCCTATTTGAAAAACGACCAGGTGCTGGTCACCCGCACGGCTGATGGCGTCAAAACGCTTTCTGATTTGACCGGTAAAAAACTGGGCATCCAGGCAGGGTCATCTGCCAATGACGCGCTTGATGCGGCGGCTGAATTTAAAGCCTCCCTGGGCGAAGTGGTGCCTTTTGATGAAAACCTGACGGCGCTGATGGACCTGAATCAAGGCGGTGTGGACGCGGTATTGGTGGACGTGATTGTGGCCAACTACTACATGACGGTCAATGATTATGCTTTTACGGTGCTTGATGAATCCCTGGCACCTGAGGAATATGGCATTGGCTTCCGCAAGGGCGATCAAGCGCTGCGCGACAAAGTGAATGAAACGCTGCTGGCCATGCGCGATGATGGCAGCCTTGAAAAAATCAGCAATGACTGGTTTGGCACGGACATCAGCATCATCGGAAAATAACTTGCAGCACCAATAGCTTAAACATTGTGGGGAACCCTTTGCCCAAAAGGGTTCCCCACATGCAATCTGAAAGGTTATATCATGAAATATTTGAACAACCCAGACCGCCTGGCCGGGCTGCTGGGTCAATTATGGCAGGGGCTGGGCATCACGCTGAGCCTTTTTGGCTATACGCTTTTGTTTTCGCTGCCATTGGGGCTTCTTCTTGCTTTGATGCGCATGAGCCGGATGAAGGCTGTGCGCTGGCCGGTGCAGTTTTTCATCCTGGTGATGCGGGGGACACCGCTCATTTTGCAGGTGTTTACTGTGTACTTTGTGTTGCCGATGATTTTTGGCATGGCCTTTGACCGGATGACGGCAGTGGTCATCGCCTTTGTGCTCAACTACGCCGCCTATTTCGCTGAGATTTATAGGGGCGGGGTAGAGGCGGTGCCATTAGGCCAGCGGGAGGCTGCCCATGTGCTGGGATTTTCCAGGGGGCAGGCCTTTGTGCG
>CAZSSU010000053.1:0-10505 GCA_964609415.1 uncultured Christensenella sp.
CGCCGGGACCAACGGCCACGACTTCCGCCATCTGGGGCTTCTCTTTGGCAGCGCCGGTCAGAATGATGCCGCCCTTGGTGGTCTCTTCGGTTTCTACATTTTTGATGACCACACGGTCGCCTAAGGGTTTGACGTTCATAGTATCCTCCTCAAAGATAATTCTTGGTGTTGTTAGCACTCTTCGGTGGTGAGTGCTAAGCCTGCTGATAATATACCCCAACTCCGTCAAAGATGCAAGCCTTTTTGAAGAATATTTGTGACATTTTAAATTAAAAGCGGCCGCCACTGGCAGCCGCATCAAAAAGTGACATTGCTTCAATCAGGAAGTCCTGTTACCGCAAAGCAGGCAACCTGGCGTCCGCCTTCAACAAGGGACAATTCCGGACGCTGTTTGCTGCACACAGGCATGGCAATGGGGCAGCGGGAGGCAAAGGCGCAGCCGGGAATCTCAGCCATGGGGCTGGGCGGGTCGCCCTGCAGCGGCACATGGCGCTGGGCATGGGCTTTCCTGGGGTCAGCAATGGGGATGGCGGAGAGCAGCGCCTGCGAGTAGGGGTGAAGCGGCGCGTCATACAGGAGCGGGGCTGGCGCCACCTCCACCAGACGGCCCAGATACATTACACCAATGCGGTGGGAAATATGGCGCACCATGGACAGGTCATGGGCCACAAACAGGGTGGTGAGCCCCATGGACGCCTGCAAATCCAGCAGAAGATTGATAACCTGGGCGCCAATGGACACGTCCAGGGCTGAGATGGGCTCATCGCACAGGATGAACTCAGGGTTTACAATCAGCGCCCTGGCGATGCTCACCCGCTGCAGCTGGCCGCCGGAAAACTCATGGGGATATTTTTCCAGCACATCCTCATCCAAGCCCACAGCCTTTAGCATGGCGACCACCCGCTCCTGCCGCTTGTCGCGGGGGAGCTTTTCAATCAGGTCGAGGGATTCAGCCACCAGCTGCATCACGTTCATGGAGGGGTTGAGGGAGGAGTAGGGATCCTGGAAAACGATCTGCATGCTGCGCTTGTAGCGGGAAAGCGCTTCCCCCTTGAAGGCGGCAGTGTCCTGGCCTTTGAAGCGGATTTCGCCGCTGGTGGGCTCATACAGCCGGGTGATGGTGCGGCCCAGGGTGGATTTACCGGAGCCGGATTCACCGATCAGCCCAAAGGTTTCCCCTTTCATGATGTCCATGCTTACATCATCCACCGCCCGCACCAGCTTTTTGGCGCCAAAGGAGCCGCGGACGCTGAAATACTTCTTCAGGTTTTTGACTTCGATCAAAGGGGTTTCAGCCATTGTCTGCCTCCTTGGCCAGGATGCAGCGCATCCGGTGGGTGGGGGATAGGGTGACCATGTCAGGCACCCTGTCATCGCACAGGGCCTGTTTAAAGGCGCAGCGCGGCGCGAAAGGACAGCCGGGCGGCGGGTTCATCAGGGAAGGCGCATAGCCCTTGATGGGCTCCAGCCGTTTGCCGCTTTCAAGGGCCCGGGCTGGGATGGAGGCCAGCAGGGCCTGGGTGTAGGGGTGGGCGGTGTGATAGAAAATCTCCTCGATGCTGCCTTCTTCCATGATCATGCCGCCATACATTACACAGACCCGGTGGCACAGGCTGGCCACTACGCCCAGGTCATGGGTGATCAGCACCACAGACATGTTTTCAGAGCGCTGTAGTTCCGCGATGAGGTCGAGAATTTGCGCCTGAATGGTGACGTCAAGGGCGGTGGTGGGCTCATCGGCGATGAGCAGCTTGGGCTTGCAGGCAAGCGCCATGGCGATCAGCACCCGCTGACGCATGCCGCCTGAAAACTCGTGGGGGAACTGGTCCAGCCGCTCCTCAGCAGAGGGGACGCCCACTTTGTTCAGAAGCGCCAGGGCTTCCTCCCTTGCTTCCGGGCCTTTAAGCCCGCGGTGGCGCGCCAGCACCTCCATGATGTGGAAACCCACGGTTTTCAATGGGTTCAGGCTGGTCATGGGGTCTTGAAAGATCATGGTGATGGCGTTTCCACGCAAGCGGCGCATGTCTTCCTCTGATTTACTCAGCAGCTCTTCCCCCTCAAAGGCCACGCTGTCAGCGTTTACCCGGGCGGTTTTTGGCAGCATGCGGATGATGGATTTCATGGTGACGGATTTGCCTGACCCGGATTCCCCCACGATGCCCAGGATTTCCCCCTCCCTAACGGTGAGGTCAATGCCCCTGACAGCGTGAAGCTCCTGATCAAGTACCTTGAAGAAGGTGTTGAGCTTAATGACGTTCAGCAATGTTTTTTCTTCCATCATCTATTACCTGTCCAGCGCTTTGGGTTCCACATAAATGCGGATCAAATCGCCCAATTTGTTGAAGGAGAAGACGGTGAGGATGATCATGATGCCCGGCATAATCGCCATATAAGGCGCTTTTTCAAGGGCTGACTGGGCCCTGTTGAGCATGCTGCCCCAGGAGGAAATGGGGGGCTGCACGCCCAGGCCCAGGAAGCTGAGCGATGACTCAGTCATGATGGCGCTGGCGATGCCGGAAATGGCATCCACCACTATGGTGGGCATCACCGCCGGCACGATGTGTCGGAAGATGGTGAAGGGATGGGACTGGTCAATTGCCTTGGCGTACAGGACATATTCCCGTTCCTTGATGCTCAGCGTCTCCGCCCTAACCAGCCTGGCGATGCGCATCCAGGTAAACAACCCGATCACCAGGATGATGGTTTCAAGGCCGGGTTTCAGGAAAATGCTCACCACCGTCACCAGAATCATCCAGGGGATGGAGGAAATGACATCCACAATGCGCATGAGGATGGTATCCACCCAGCCGCCAAAATAACCTGCCACAGCACCCACTGTCATCCCAATGGCGGTGGAGATCACCATGGCGATGATGCCCACCGTCAGGGATACCCGCCCGCCGTAAAACACCCGGGTCATGTAATCGCGGCCCAGGTCATCCGTGCCAAAAGGATGCTCCCAGGAGGGGCCTTGCAGCTTTTTGGTGATGTTGATGGCATCCGGGTCGTGAGGGGACAGGAAGGCAAAGATGGAGATAAGGCCGATAAGCACCAGGAAAAACACCGCGAACCGCATCGCGTAGCTGCGGGAAAACTCCGCCAGGATCTGTTTGAAACGTCTGGTTTTCATCATCTCACCTCATCGCCTTGATGCGCGGGTCCACCAGGCCATAGCTCAGGTCGCTCAGCAGGTTCCCCAGAATGACGGTGATGGAGGAAAAGAGCAGAATGACCATAATCACCGGGTAATCAAAGGCCTTGATAGCCTGGAGGAAATAGGTGCCAACGCCCGGCCAGGAGAAGATGGACTCTGTGATGAAGGCGCCTGTGATCAGCATGGGCAGGCTCATCCCCACCAGGGTGATGATGGGCATGAGGGCGTTTTTCAGCACATGGCGAAACAGCACCTGCCACTTGGACGCGCCAAAGGCACGCTGCACCATCACATAATCCTCCTTCATCTGGCTGATGGTGGAGGAACGCACAAAGCGGATGGTGTCGGGCAGGAAGCCAAAGGTTAAAACCGTGCAGGGCAGCACCATGTGGCGCAGAAGGTTGCCCAGGGTGCGGGGAGCGCCCAGGGTGTACATGCCAAGCACCGGCAGAATTTTCAGTTGATAGGCGAAAATGTATATCAGAATCATCCCCACAAAAAAGGTGGGGGTGGACATGCCAATGGCGCAGAGGGTGTCAATGGCCCGGTCGATGCGCTGGCCCCGGTTGGCACCGGCCACCAGCCCCAGGAAGATAGATATCACCAGGGCAATCAGGTAGCTGGGCAGCACCAGAATGATGGTGCTGGGCAGCCGGGCGGCCAGGTCTGCCGCCACGCTTTGGTGGTTGATCAGGGAATAACCCAAATCCCCCGAGGCCATGCGCTTAATCCAGTTGAAGAACTGGATATGCGCCGGCTGATCAAGGCCGCTGCGGGCTTTGATGGCCTCAACCACCGCCGGGTCCATATCAGGGGTGGTGAGGGTGTCAATGGCGTCATAGGGCGCCAGTTGGATCAGGGCAAAGCATAATACGGCGATAATCAGAATCAGGGGGATCGCCTGCAGAATGCGCCGCATGGCGTAGCGAAGCATGAATTCTCCTTCATCACGGCCCGGGAGGGGGGCTTGCCCCCTCCCGGAACAGCACAGTTATTTAAAGTAGAGGTAGCTCATGTCGTTGAAGGTGTAGATGGGGATGAGCCGGGCTTCTTCCAATCCGCCCACATCCTGGGTCACGCCCAGCAGGCGGGAGTTGGTGACGATGGGGAAATGGATGGCCAGGTCTGCCAGCACGCGCTGGCTTTCGTCATAGATTTCCTTGCGTTTGGCGGGATCAGTTTCAATAGCGCCGGCTTTGAACAGCTCGTCCAGCTTGCTGTCGCCCATTTTGCTGAAGTTGGAGGCGCCGTCTGTTACAAACAGGGTGGCGTAGGAGGAGGGGTCGATGCCCATGATATAGCCGCTGAGGAACATATCATAGGGGGAGCTGCCCTTCCTGAGGCCGTCAAAGAGGGCATTGGCATCCACCGGTGCGACTTCCGCCGTGATGCCTGCTTCCTTCAGGTTCTGCTGGATGACCAGGGCTTGCACTTCCTGCTGCTTGTTGCCCACACCATAGGCAATGGTGATGGATTCAGGCACCTGCGTGGCTTTGGCCAGGTATTCCTTGGCGGTATCCACATTGCGCTGATAGGTTTCCAGCTCCTTGGTGAAGAAGGGGTTGCTGTAAGGCAGGTAGGTGACCGCCTCCACAAAGAACTCTTCGCTCAGGTAAGCGCCGATGTTCATCTGCTGCCTGTCAAGGGCATAGAAAACGGCTTTGCGGAAGTTGATGTCCTGCACCTTGTCGCTGGTCATGATGAAGGAGGCATAGCCCACCCGGTCCTCGGGATAAGCGATCACATCCACCGGGGAGGTTTTAAAATCTTCCGCCGCGTCGTTGGAAAGCACCAGGGCGTTGATCTGGCCGGTTTTCAGCGCGATCATAGCGGAGTTCGGGTCCCCCACGATTTGGAAGAAGACGGTTTCAATCTTCGGCGCGCCTTTGAAATAGGTCTTGTTGGCGGCAAACTTCATGTACTGGCCGGCTTTGTATTCAGCCAGGGTGTAGGGGCCGGTGCCCACGGGCGTCTGGTTTTTCACATTGTTATCAAGGGTTTCATCGCCCTCATAGATGTGCCTGGGCATGATGTAGTGCTCGCTGGCTAGGTTTTCCAGCATTGAGGCCACAAAGATGGGGGTTTTGAACACCACCGTGTAATCATCAGGCGCTGTCACCTGGGTGGCCTGCCCGCCAAACACAAGGCCATCGTGGCCGTTGGCATAGGGGGCTTTGATGATGTGTTCAAAGGTGAACAGCACATCAGCCGAGGTAAAGGGCTTGCCGTCGGACCAGACCACATCATCCCGGAGGGTGACGGTGATGGTCATCCCATCTTCTGATACCTTCACATCCTTGGCCAGGAAATAGTCAATGTCGTCCGGGCCAAAGTAGGCAAACAGGGGGCTGTACAGCATCCTTTCTGCCATCAGGTCAAAGCGGGAGCCGGTGGAGACGGTGTTGATGTCATTGCCGGGGTCGCCTTCAATGCCATAGATGAAGGTGTTGTTGGTTTTGTCAGCCAGGGCCGGGGCAGCCAGGGACAGTACCAGGAGCATGGCCAGGGAAAGAAGCAACAGTTTCCTCATGTGATCCTTCCTTTCTATATGGGAACTATGATGATTTCATCATAATCGATGACCATGCCCGGGGCAAGGACAGGGCTGAACATTGGTGAAAAAAACAGGAAACGGCCCCTGCCTTTGTTTTTTTGGACAAAAGCCTCCGGAGCGGTGTGAACCGCTCCGGAGAAGGGAACATCACTTGAAGTATAGTTCGCCCATGTCATTGAAGGTGTAGATGGGGATGAGCCGGGCTTCGTCAATGCCGCCCACGTCCTGGGTCACGCCCAAGAGGCGGGAGTTGGTGACGATGGGGTAATGAACAGCGGCATCAGCCAGCACGCGCTGGGATTCCTGATAGATTTCCAGGCGCTTGGCGGCGTCTGTTTCAACAGCACCGGCTTTAAACAGCTCGTCCAGTTTGGGCTCGCTCATGCGGCTGTAGTTGGCGGCAGCATCGGTTGAAAACAGCGTGGCGTAGGAGGCGGGGTCAACCCCCATGATGTAGCCGCCCAGGAAGATGTCATAAGGCGAGGTGCCCTTCCTGAGGCCGTCGTACAGGGCATTGGAATCCACCGGGGCGATTTCAGCTGTGATGCCCACTTCTTTCAGGTTCTGCTGCATCACCAGGGCCTGCACCTCCTGCTGCATATTGCCCACGCCATAGGCGATGGAGATGGAGGAAGGCACATTTTCGGCCTTGGCCAGGTATTCCTTGGCGGTGTCCACATTGCGGGTGTAGGTTTCCAGGTCTTTGGTGAAGAAGGGGTTGGTGTAGGGCAGGTAGGAAACAGCATCCACAAAGTAATCCTCGCTCAGGTATCCGCCCAGGTTCATCTGGTGGCGGTCCAGGGCATAGAAGACGGCCTTGCGGAAGTTGATGTCCTGCACCTTGTCGCTGGTCATGATGAAGGAGGCATAGCCCACCCGGTCCTCAGGATAGGCGATTACATCCACGGCGGTGTCTTTAAAGTCTTCCGCCACATCGTTTGACAGCACCAGGGCGTTGATCTGGCCGGTTTTCAGCGCCAGCATGGCAGAGTTTTTATCCCCTACAATCTGGAAATACACGGTCTCGATTTTGGGCTCACCTTTGAAATAGGTCTTGTTGGCGGCGAACTTCACGTATTGCCCCGCCTTGTACTCGGCCAGGGTGTAAGGCCCGGTGCCCACGGGGGTCTGGTTTTTCACGTTATTGTCCAGGGTTTCGTCGCCCTCATAAATGTGCTTGGGCATGATGTAGTGCTCATTGGCCAGGTTTTCCAGCATCGAGGCCACAAAAACCGGGGTGACAAATTCCACGGTGTACTTGTCAAGGGCTGTCACCTTGGTGGGCTGTCCATTGAACACCAGGCCGTCGTGCCCATTGGCATGAGGGGCTTTGATGATGTGATCAAAGGTGAACACCACATCATCCGCTGTGAAGGGGGTGCCATCAGACCAGACCACGTCATCCCGCAGGGTGACGGTGAGGGTCATGCCGTCTTCAGACACCTTCACATCCTTGGCCAGGAAGTAAGAAATGTCATCGGGGCCGTAATAGCTGTACAGCGGGCTATAGAACATGCGCTCTGTCATCAGGTCAAAGCGGCCTGAGGTGGAGATGGTGTTGACATCGTTGCCAGGGTCGCCCTCAATGCCATAGATGAAGGTGTTGTTGGCTTTGTCAGCCAGGCCTGACAGGGGCAGCGCCAGGGTCATTAGCAGGGAGGCAGCCAGGAGAAGCGTGATAAACCGTTTCATTGATAAAAGCCATCCTTTCTGATTGGGATTGGTTCAACATCATAAAGGATTGGCCGATTGGTGGCAATGGAGATACGGCAAAAAAACCGTGCATATGGTATACTCCTGCGAGATGAATGATGAATGTGGAGGCCGGATGAACTTTAGCCAAACTTTGCTTGCCTGGTATGACCGGGAGAAACGCAGTTTCCCCTTCCGGGGCGTGAGTGACCCTTACCAGGTGTGGGTGTCGGAAATCATGCTGCAGCAAACCCAGACAACCACGGTGGTGGGCTATTTCACCCGCTTTATTGAGCGGTTTCCCAGCGTTTTTGCGCTTGCTGAAGCCGATGAGACCACGGTGCTCAAGGCATGGGAAGGCCTGGGCTATTACAGCCGGGCCCGGAACCTGCACAAGGCGGCGAAGATCATCGCGGGGGAGAGGCAGGGGCAGTTCCCTCAGACAGCAGAGGCATGGCAGACCTTGCCCGGCGTGGGCCCCTACACGGCAGCGGCGGTGGCCAGCATCGCCTATGGGGAGGCGGTGCCCGCCATAGACGGTAACCTGACCCGGGTCATCTGCCGGGTGAACCTGGTAGAGGAGGATCCCGCCATCCCCTCGGTGAAACGCCGCATCTACGATTTGGGAAAACGCATGATGCCTGAAGGCCGGGCGGGGGACATGAACCAGGCCCTGATGGACCTGGGGGCCACCATTTGTGTGCCTGGCACGCCGGATTGTGCCAGGTGCCCTGTGCTTACATTCTGCGAGGCTGAAAAGGCGGACATCGCTGAGATGCTGCCCCGGCTCTCCGCAAAAAAACCGCCCAGGGAAGTGCCGGTGGCGGTGGGGCTTGTGTTTCATGAAGGCCGCGTGCTTGTGGTGAAGCGTCAGCAGGCGCTGCTGAAGGGCCTCTATGTGTTCCCTTTGCTTGAAGGGGAAGATGAGGCCAAGGATTTAGCAAAAAGCCTGATGAAGCTGGGGATTGAAGCAGCCGGCTTCCAGGAGGTGGGCCAGGCCCGGCACATATTCACCCACCGGGTGTGGCAGATGCGGCTGTATGAAGCGCAGGCCAAGGCAGCCGCGGAGGTGCCAGGGGGCATCTGGGCCAGCGCTGACGATATCCGCGCCCTGCCCCTTCCCGGGGCCATGCGGGCAGCCAGGGAGTACGCGCTATCCATTCTGGATAAATAGCAAAGAAGCTGCCGGGAGCCGGCAGCTTCTTTGATTGGAGAGGGATTATCGGCGATTGCGGCCAGGGCGCATATTGCGCTGCGCGGGGCCGAAGGTGCCCTGTCCGGGGCGTTGCTGCTTTTGCAGCATGGGGGCGGTGCTCAGATTATCACATACGCCATCATTGTCAGCGTCCACATAGTTTTGCCCCTGGGCGGTGCCTTGCAGGCCGCGGCCGGGCATCTGCTGGCCTTGCCTGGCAGCGCGCTTGTGCATGCTGCGGCCACGCATCATCTGACGGCTGCCCATTGCGAAACGGCGCTGCATGGCGGTACCCAGGTGGTCGCATACGCCATCGCCATCAGCATCGGTGAAGCCGGGGGCGTCGGGGTTCTGGCCCTGGGCCAGGCCGCAGTTGTCGCAGATGCCGTCATTATCGGCGTCCACATAATTTGTCTGGGGATCAGCAGGGGTGGCGGGATCGGCAGGCACAGCAGGGGTGTTCTGGCGCCAGCGGGGGCCGTACTGCACAGGGGCGGCGGTTTCAGCAGCCAGGCCAAACACCGGCAGAGCGATTAGAAGCGCCATCACCAGTATCACAAGTGTCTTTTTCATCGGAGGGTTCTCCTTTGGTGGATTCAGCAATTTCTTGCTGTGATCATACTTTAACCGTCAGCTGTGTCAAATGTGTGTTTTTTCATGTGAAAGATTGGCACAAAAAAGAGGCGTTTTGCAACACCTCTTCTGGGATAGGAAACAAACTCAAATCCGCTTGTAATAGTCCAGCAGGCTGAGGCCGGCGATGTTTTCCACCTGTTTGTCCGTATAGCCTCTGGCTTTTAACCCGCTGATCAGCCTGGGGAAATCCGCAGGGTTATCAAGCCCCTCAGGCTTGGAGGAGATGCCGTCAAAGTCACTGCCAAAGCCCACCATGCCCTCACCGCCCATTTGGTGCATATGGTCTATATGGTCAATCACGGTGTTGATGTCACAGGGCTTGCCTTCATCGCTCAGAAAGCCGGGATAGAAGTTGATCCCCACATAGCCGCCTGCTTTAAACAGATCCTTTAACTGCTGGTCTGTCAGGTTCCTGGGATGATCCCTGAGCGCGCGGCAGCAGGAGTGGGAGGCCAGGGGCGGGGCGTCGGTTTTGTTCAGAATGTCATAAAAGCCCGCGATGTTCAGGTGGGATACATCCACCGCGATCTTGAGCTTATGCATTTCCTTTACCGCCTCCAGGCCATAGGGTTTAAGCCCCTGGTTGTCATTCATGCAGGCGGGGACGCCCAGGGCATTCTCGTAATTCCAGGTGATGGCCGCCATGCGCACGCCCTTTTCCCGGTAATGGGATATGGTGTGAAGCCCAGGCGCAAACACCTCGCAGCCTTCAATGGACAGCATGGTTTTCACCACGCCATCCTCCGCCTCACCAGGGTCAAAGGCCTGAACCCAGCCTTTGGCTTTCAAGTCTTCATAAGCGGCCAGCATCTTTTCAAAGCGTTTTTCAATTTTGACGGGGTCATTATCCTCCCCCACAAACATGGCCAGCACCTGCAGGCTCACACCGCCCTGCGTCATGCGCTCCATGGTCACATCCAGATGATGGGGGCTGCCCTCAGCGATGCGGTAGAGGGTGTCTGCGTGGGTATCACATAAAATCATGTCAGGCCTCCTTATCTTTTTTGGCGTATAGCGCGTCATACATCTCCCGGGTCAGTTCATAATCAACCGCTGATTGGGTGCGTCCCAGTTGATCGGTCCAGCAGTTTTCCCGAACCCCTACGCGCCTGGCCCCCATTGATTCATACACATGCTGGGCGCGGGTGTTTTGGAGGTTGGTGTCCCACACCAGGCGGTGGATGGGTATTTTGCCGTTGATGCTGGGGTCACAAAACAAGTGGTCAAAGGTCATCCGGATGATTTTGCGTCCGTATCCCTTGTTTTGAAAAGCC
>CAZSSU010000054.1:0-10502 GCA_964609415.1 uncultured Christensenella sp.
TGTCTGGAAACGGATGCACAGCGACGCCCCTGAGCTTCGCAACTACGAGGCATAAGACATCAACCTGATATTTTGTTAGAACCGGGCTTCGGCCCGGTTCTGATTGTTTAATGGTTTGCCACTTTTAAAAAATGGGGTATCATGGGGATATCAGATGGAAGGGAGGGCGCGGCATGCGGAATCCATACGCCTGCGAGGGCAACATTGTACACGAGGAGGCGGTGGCCCAGGTGTCTGGCCAGATGCTGGGCGAAGGGGTGTTCGCTGATGCCGCCACCTTTTTCAAGGTCATGGGGGACGGCACCCGATTTAAAATCCTCTGGGCGCTGGACAAGCATGAGCTGTGCGTGTGCGACTTGTCCAACCTCCTGGGCATGAGCACCTCAGCGGTGAGTCATCAGCTGGCGCGGCTGCGGGAGAACAAGCTGGTCACCAACCGCCGGGAGGGCAAAAACGTGTTTTATACCATCGCCGATGACCATGTGCATATGATGCTGAAAAGCTGTGTGGAGCACGCCCTGGAAGCGGATTAAGAAAAGGCCACAAAGCCGCCTGTGCCGCCGGCATCCAGCCAGGCTTTCAGGCTTAATTGAAAGGCGAGGCCGTTGTCATAGATGTGGAGGAGGGCGTCGTCCCCGGCGGGGCTGAGCCCGGCCACCGTCACCCAGTGCCAGGGTTCCAGGTCCCCCAATTGCTGTTTGAGCAGGCTTATAAAGGCGACGGGCGCCTGGGACAGCCCGGTCTGTATGGTATGAATGATGCCGGCGCGCTCCTGTGGGAGGGCGCCTTCATTAATATCAAGGGCGGAGGCCTGGAGGGCGCAGCCAGCGTTTGAGAGGGCCTGGTTGGCGCCGTCCACAAAGCGCTGGGTGGAGTTGAGCCCCCGGATGCCGGGGGTGACGTATTCCCACATGGCTTCCATGATGGGCAGCATGCCCTGGGCGTCCCTGGCGGCAAGCGGCCTGTTCAGCTTGCCCGCCCGGGCCAGGTAGAGCATGATGTTTGCCAGGGTGCAAGGCCCGCAGCCGGCCTTGCGCTGCCAGAAGCCCCGGAACCAGTCCTGGTCGCAGCCGTAAAGGGTGGATCCTTCCGGGCTATTGAGGTGTAAAAACGCCGGATTTGCCACAAAGGTTTGCGCCAATCCCTTCTCCTTTCCGCGAGAAAGCCAATGATGCGCCTATTATACATAAGAATGCCCCCGGAATAAAGATGTGCATCCGGTCTTGACAGTTGAACAGACGCTCAACTATAATGGGCTCATCAATTGAACGCTTATTCAAACGTTAAGGAGGCAGCCATGACCAAAGCCTATCCGATCCAAGGACAAGTTTGTGCCGCCTGCGCCGCCCGGGTGGAAAAGAAAATCGCGGCGCTGCCCGGGGTGATATATGCCCGGGTGAACGCGTTGACCAAAAAGATCACCCTGGAAGCGGCGCCTGAGCGCTTCCCCGAGCTGGCCACGGAGGCCGACCGCATCCTGCGCCGTGAAGAGGATGGGGCCAGCCTGGTCATTGAAAAATGAGCATCCTGATTCGCATCCCCCTGGCGATTCTTCTGGTCATCGCCAGTTTTATCGTGAAAACACCGGGCTTTATGCCTGACGCGCTGGCCATCCTGGGCTATGTGATGGCAGGCTATGATGTCTTGTACCGGGCCATCCGCAACATCCTGCGGGGGCGCGTATTTGACGAGCATTTCCTCATGGCCCTGGCTACGGTGGGCGCCCTGGCCATTGGCGAATACACCGAGGCCGCCGCTGTGATGATCTTCTACCAGGTGGGCGAGTTCTTCCAGGACTACGCGGTGGACCGTTCCCGCCGTGCCATCGCCCAGGCCATGGACCTGCGGCCTGAGAGCGCCCGGATTCTGCGGGATGGGGTGGAGCTTGTCCTGCCGCCTGAGGAGGTCAGCGTGGGGGACACCATGCTGCTGCGCCCGGGCGAGCGGGTGGCCCTGGACGGTGAAATCATCAGCGGCCTGACCCAGCTGGACACCGCCGCCCTCACCGGCGAAGCCCTGCCCCGAGAAGCGGGGCCGGGGGATGAGATTTTAAGCGGCTGTGTGAACCTGACTGGCCTTATCACCGTGCGGGTAATCAGGGACCACAGCCAGTCCACCGTCAGCCGGATTCTGGAGATGGTGGAAAACGCCACCGATAAAAAATCCCGGCAGGAGGCCTTCATCACCCGTTTTTCAGCGGTGTATACCCCGGTGGTGGTGATTCTGGCGCTGCTGCTGGCCTTTGTGCCGCCCCTGGTGATCCCCGGCGCCAGCCTTCAGGACTGGGTGTACCGGGCGCTGAACTTCCTGGTGGTGTCCTGCCCCTGCGCGCTGGTGATTTCCATTCCCCTGTCCTTTTTCGCGGGGATTGGCGGCGCTTCAAGGGCGGGCGTGCTGGTGAAAGGCGCCAACTACCTGGAAACCCTGGCCCAGGCCTCCACCTTTGTGTTTGACAAAACCGGCACCCTCACCCAGGGCACCTTCACCGTGGAAAAGGTGGTGCCCGTGATGGGGGATGAGCGGGCGCTGCTGCGCCTGGCGGCGCTGGCGGAGCGCCATTCCAACCACCCCATTGCCCAGTCCATCCGCCGGGCCTGGGGCGACAGCCTGGAGGAAGCGGCGGGCGAAGTGAAAGAGCTGCCCGGCGGCGGGGTGATGGCCCAGGTTCAGGGCCAGGAGGTGCTGGCCGGCAACGCCCGGATGCTGATGGAGCGGGGCATCACAGTGCCTGATACCCGGGAGAACGGCACCCTGGTGCACCTGGCGGCAGACGGGGACTATCTGGGCTACCTGGTGATTTCTGACCTGGTGAAGCCCTGTGCCCGGCAGGCGCTTGAAAAACTGCGGGCGGAAGGCGTGGAAAACCTGGTGATGCTCACCGGCGACAGTGAGCAGGCCGGGCGCGCCGCGGCGGCGGGGCTTTCCATCACCCAGGTGCACACAGGCCTTCTGCCCCAGGATAAGGTGCTGAAGGTGGAAGAGCTGCTGGCGCAGCCTGGCCGCCGGGGCAGCCTGGTGTTCGCAGGGGACGGGGTGAATGATGCCCCGGTGCTGGCCCGGGCGGATGTGGGCTTTGCCATGGGGGCACTGGGCACAGACGCCGCCATTGAGGCGGCTGACATCGTCATCATGAATGACGACCCCTGCAAAATGGCCGCTGCCCTGCGCATCGCCAGGCGCACCGTGGGCATTGCCAAGCAAAACGCCGTGTTTGCCATTGGTGTGAAGCTGCTGGTGCTGGTGCTCAGCGTCCTGGGGCTGTCCAGCCTGTGGATGGCAGTCCTGGCGGATGTGGGCGTGGCGGTGATTGCCATCCTCAACGCCATGCGCGCCCTGCATGTGCCCAGGGAGGACCGGCTCTGCGCCTGCGAGCTGAAGCCGGAGGCGGCTGCCGCCTGAATGATAAGGGACATCAAAAATGGGCTGACGCGTTTGTGCGTCAGCCCATTTTAAATATTTGTTTATTCCGCTTTTTTGAGTAGCCTGTCTGTGAGCTCGGTCAGCCTGGCATAGGCTTTTTCAGCGCTATCAGACGGCAGATAGCCATCCGGGTCGAAGAGGGCGCTGGCCATGCCGGCGTTTTTCGCGGCGTTTAAATCGATATCCCGGTCGCCCACCATCACGCATTCCAGGGGGTCAAGCCCATGCTGCTGGCACAGCCACAGCAGGGCGTCGGGGGCGGGCTTGTCGGGGAAGCCGGCCTCCCAGGTGATGAAATCCTTGAACAGGGGGCTGAGCCCATCCCGCTCCAGGGCTTCCACGGCCTGGTGGTTGCGGTGGGTGTATAGGTAGTTATCGCCGCCGGCGTCAACCACCATCTCAAGGGCTTCCCGGCAGCCGGGGTAGGGCACAAAATCCTGGATGCCCTTTTCACCGGCGTGGACAAAGTAGCGGCCCAGCAATTCCTCGGCCCTGTCCTCCCCGGCCAGTTGCTCACAGGCCTGGCGCAGGGTGGTTTTGGCCAGCCGCGTCAAGCCCTCGCTGTCCGGATGGGGGATGCCCATCTCGTCCAGGCCCAGGGCCACGGAGGCTACAATGCTCTGGTAGGTATCGTAGAGCGTGCCGTCAAAATCCCAGATAAAGTGCTTGAATGCCATTTATTTCCCTGTGATGTCGCTGGTGCAGTGGGGGCAGCGGGTGGCGTCGTCGGCCACGGGCTCAAAGCAGAAGGCGCACTTGCGCACCACGGGGGCGGGGGCAGCTTCTTCCTTTTTCTTAAAGGAGTTCATCAGCTTCACAAACAGGAAGATGCCCAGGGCGATGAGGAAAAAGTCAATCACGGTCTGGATGAACATGCCGTAGTTAAGGGTGGAAACGCCCGCTTCCTTGGCGGCGTCAATGGAGGAATAGACGGTGTCGCCGCCGCCCAGCTGCAGGAACAGGCCGGACACGTTGCGCCCGCCGGTCAGCAGGGTGAGGACGGGCATCAGCAGATCGTTCACCAGGGAGCTTACGATTTTGCCGAAAGCACCGCCGATGACCACGGCCACGGCCAGGTCGATCACATTGCCCTTGATGGCAAAAGCTTTGAATTCATCCCAGAATTTTTTCATGAGTGGTTCCTTCCTTCTGCGTTTACGCATGATATCCATCAAATCATACCATGCGCCTGGATTTTCTTCAAGATAAAGACTGAGGGCGCCTGGGTTTTATGGGCTTCAATTTGTCGGAAAGGACAAGATCGATCATATTTATCTTGACAGCATGACGGTTTTCGTGTCATGATAAGTTCCAATACATAGGGAAGTTTATATTTTGTTCTTTTCCCGTGTAAAAGCCTATAGGCAATAAAAAGGAGGATCTCCATGCGGAAACTGCTCGTATTGTTTCTGGCCCTCTCCCTGCTGCTTGGTGTGATGGCGCCCGCGGTCGCCGAAGCCCCCAAGTACAAAATCGCGATCATGACCGGAACCGTCAGCCAGGGTGAAGAAGAGTACCGTGCTGCGGAAATGCTCAAAGCCAAGTATCCGGACATCGTCATCACCGACACCTATCCGGACCGCTTCGCCGCCGAAATGGAAACCACCATTGGCAAGCTGCTTGCGTTTGCGGCTGATCCCGAAGTGAAAGCCATCATCATGTGCCAGGCTGTGCCGGGCGCTGCCGCCGCTTTCACCCAGATCAAAAATGACCTGAAGCGGGATGACATTCTACTCATCGCCGGCGTTCCCCAGGAAGATCCCCAGACCATCACCAGCATCGCTGACTTCGTGATGGGCGTTGACGAAATCAACGGCGGCGTTCAGATCGCCCAGACCGCCAAGGAATGGGGCGCTGATGTGCTGATTCACTACTCCTTCGCCCGCCACATGGGCATGGAGACCATCGTTGCCCGCCACAACATCCTGATTGAAGAAACCGCCCGCCTGGGCATCGAGCTGGTCGACCGTGACGCGCCCGATCCCACCGGCGACGCTGGCATGTCCGGCGCCCAGAACTTCATCCTGGAAGACGTTCCGAAGGTCATGAAGGAGTTCGAAGGCAAGAAGGTTGCGTTCTTCACCACCAACTGCGGCATGCAGGAAGCCCTGCAGGCGGCCGTCCTCAAGGAGCCCAATGCCTATTATCCCCTGCCCTGCTGCCCCAGCCCCTTCCATGCCTTCCCGGCATCCCTGGGCGTTGCGGTGGAAGAGTCCGACTGGGGTGACATCGATGCCTACATCAAGAAGGCTGCCGCGATCCTGAAGGAGCATGACGCCCTGGAGCGCTTCTCCACCTGGCCGGCCCCCGTCAACTACTCCATGATTACCGGTGCTTATGAGTATGCCACCAACTGGATCAATGGCAAGTACACCGAGAAGGGCGCTTATGCCGATGTGAAGGCTGCTCTTGATACCGCCACCGGCTATGATGTGCAGATTTCCAACTATGAAGACGGCGATGGCAAGAGCTATCCCACCTACTTCATGCTTTACTTCGACCGCGTTGACTTCTCCAAATTCGTAGACTAATCCATTGCCCCGGTCCCGTGCCAAGGCGCGGGACCGGGTTTTCTCTTTAAGCCTT
The DNA here is from genome assembly GCA_964609415.1 of uncultured Christensenella sp. Taxonomy (GTDB): domain Bacteria; phylum Bacillota; class Clostridia; order Christensenellales; family Aristaeellaceae; genus UBA6115. The sequence goes on from CAZSSU010000054.1 coordinate 6,007, forward strand.
TAATAATGGGCGTAACACGCCAACAACATACGCCAGATTGCTGGCGATTTCTTTGATAAAGCCAGGGCACAGCCTTTGGCGGACAGGGGTGATTCCTATCAGCGATTATGTGCTGGAAATGAACCAAATTGGCAAGCTATACGGGGACAATCAGGTTCTGAAAGATGTCAGCCTCCGGGTGAAGCGGGGGGAAATCCACGCTCTGCTGGGCGAAAATGGTGCAGGCAAATCCACCCTCATGAACATCCTGTTTGGCATGCCGGTGATCACTGAAACCGGCGGCTACCAGGGGGATGTGCTCATTGACGGGGATGTGGTGCATATCAAATCCCCCCACCAGGCGATTGAGCATGGCATCGGCATGGTCCATCAGGAGTTCATGCTGATTCCCGGGTTTTCCGTGACGGAAAACATCAAGCTCAACCGGGAGCTTTCCCGCCCCAGCCTGGCCAGCCGGCTTCTGGGCCGCGACCTGGAGACGCTGGACACAGAACACATGAAAGAAGATGCCCGCCAGGCGCTGGACAAGATCGGCATCGCCATTTCCGAGGCCGAGAAAATCCGGAATTTGCCGGTGGGCTATATGCAGTTTGTGGAGATCGCCCGGGAGATTGACAAATCCGGCATCAAGCTGCTGGTGTTTGACGAGCCGACGGCCGTGCTCACCGAGTCTGAGGCCGACATCCTCATCAGCGTCATGCAGGCGCTGGCGGATGAAGGCATCGGCATCATTTTTATCACCCACCGCCTGGCGGAGGTGATGAAGGCTTCCAACAGCGTCACCGTGCTGCGGGATGGCAAGCTGGCCGCCTACCGGGAAACCGGGAAGACCTCCCTGTCTGAACTGGCTGCCCTCATGGTGGGCCGGGAAGGGGCGGAGGCGGTGAATGACAATTCCCGTGATTTCCCTGAAAACAGCCCCCTGGCCATGGAAATCAAGGACCTGCATGTGGATATGCCGGGTGAGGCGGTGCGGGGCCTGGATTTGAGCGTGTATGAAGGGGAAATCCTGGGCATCGGCGGCTTGGCCGGCCAGGGCAAAATCGGCATCCCCAACGGCGTGATGGGCATCTACCCGGCTGAAGGCATCGTTAAGCTTTTTGGCGAGACCCTGCCACTCAATAATCCCCGGGCGAGCCTTAAGCGCGGGCTTGCCATGGTGTCTGAGGACCGGCGTGGCGTGGGGCTGCTGCTGGATCAGAGCATTGAGGATAACATCGTCTTCTCCGCCATGCAGATCAATGGGGACTATGTGGGCCCGGCCCCTCTGCGGCTTAAAAATGTGGGTCAGATTCGCCAGAAAGCCAAAGAGATGATGGAGGAGCTGGATGTGCGTGCCACCTCTTCCCTGCAGCCGGTGGGCACCTTGTCTGGCGGCAACCAGCAGAAGGTGTGCATCGCCCGGGCGCTGGCACTAAACCCCCGCTTCCTCTTTGTGTCAGAGCCCACCCGGGGCATTGACATCGGCGCTAAAAAGCTGGTGATTGATACCCTGCTGCGCCTTAACCGGGAACTGAACCTGACCATCGTCATGATTTCCTCAGAGCTTTTGGAGCTAAAGAGCATCTGCGACCGCATTGCCATCGTCACCGAAGGCAAGGTGTCCGCTATCCTCAAGCCCTCCGCCAGCAATGAGGACTTTGGCCTGGCCATGAGCGGCATTGACGTGAAGGGGGAAAGCGCATGAAAACCACCGCAATCAGCCAAAAGATCATCGCGGGCATCTGTTTCCTGGCAGCCCTGGTGCTGCTGGTGGCAGGTGTCTGGGGTCTGTTGGCGCGCAACCAGGCGGCAACCTTCAAGACCCTGGACAAAATGCGCAGCTATTCCGTGATGTCTGCCGCCCATCAGCCCCTGGTGGAGCAGTATGTGAAAGAGGCCAGCAACAAGGCCTATGACTTCGCCCAGGCGGAAAAATACAGCCGCAACCAGCGGCGTGATTATGTGGCCCAGCAGGAAGTGCTGGCCCGGGAAGAGGCGCTGGCCCAGTTGAGCCAGGGCTTTGGCAAAACCTCCCCCGCCTATGAGGCGGCCATCCTGGCGGTTGATGAGAAACTGCAGGGCTATTATGAAGCCCTTGACCTGGAAGAAAAGGCTTTCCTGGCTGCCAAAGGGCAGGCAGCGCCCCAGGTGGAAGTGGCTGAGGAATCAGCCCCTGCAGAGGGCGAGGATGTGGCGCTGGAAGCGCCCATCACCGATGACGCCATCCGCCCGATCATCAACGACCTGACGGGCTTTGAACCCTCCGCCGCGCTTGTGGCCCAGCGGGAAGCGCTCATGCCCCAGGTGGATGCCCTGCTGCACGAAATATCCCTCCTGCACCCCCAATTGACGCCAGAGCTTTTGGCCGAGGCCCGGGAGCAGGTGCGCGACGCGGTCAGGGCCAAGGGTGACAACTTTGAAACCATCTACGACCGCTCGCTAAAGGCGGGCGCCGACAGCGTCCTCACCGGGCAGGATCCCCTGTTTATGCGCATGGTGCGCGAGGCGGAGAACCTGCTGTACATGGCCTTTGGCGTATTGGTGCTGGGGCTGTCCATTCTCTACTTCAAGCCGGTGGTGAAGCGCCTGGGAACGCCCAGGTTCATTATCCTGCTGTTCTTCCTGCTGCTGATTGTGCTGGCGGGGCTGTATGACATCAGCGTGCCCAACATGATCACCAACATCCTCCAGCGCCTGGGCATGTATGGGGTGCTGGTGCTGGCCATGCTGCCGGGCATCCAGTCGGGCATCAGCCTGAACATGGGTATGCCCATCGGCATTATCTCAGGCCTCCTGTCCACTGTTATCGCCCTTGAAATGAACATGACCGGCTGGGGCGCATTGGCTTTCGCCATTGGCCTTGGCATATTGCTGGCCATCCCCGTGGGCTATGGCTATGGCCTGCTGCTTAACCGCATCAAGGGGAGCGAGATGACGGTATCCACCTATGTGGGCTTCAGCTATGTCTCCCTCTTCTGCATCTTCTGGATGCTGCTGCCCTTCCGGAACTCCAAGCTGACCTGGGCGCTGGGCAGCGGCCTGCGCGTCATGCACAACATGTCGGGCAATATCGGCGGGCTGCTGGATAACTTCCTGCGCTTTGAGGTGATGGGGATTTCGGTGCCCACGGGGCTGCTGCTTTTCCTTCTGCTGTGCTGCCTCATCATGTACCTGTTTGAACGTTCCCGCAAAGGCGTGGCCATGATCGCCGCCGGCAGCAACCCGGCGTTTGCCAAGGCCTCCGGCATCAACGTGGACCATATGCGCCTGATTGGCACCACGCTGTCCACCGTGATTGCCAGCGTGGGCATCATCGTCTATTCCCAGAGCTTTGGCTTCATGTCGCTGTACATGGGGCCCCAGCAGATGGGCTTCATCGCGGCCAGCGGCATCCTCATCGGCGGCGCCACCATCACCAAGGCCAAGGTTTTCCATGTGATTCTGGGCACCTTCCTCTTCCAGGGGGTGCTGGCCATGGGCATCCAGGTGGCCAACGCCATGATCGATGTGAGCGGGCTGAGCGAAGTGATTCGCATTCTGATTTCCAACGGCATCATCCTGTATGCCCTGACACAGGCGGGAGGTAAGGGACGTGAGTGAGTTAAACCGCCCCGGCATCAACATTGGAAAACACCTGAAGGAATATGTGGTGACCTATGTCTTCCTCATCCTTTCGGTGGCCTTCATCATTATCTCCGGCCGGCCCATGAACGATATCCTCTTCCAGATCATGAGCCGCATGGTGAGGAACCTCTTCATCGTGCTGTCGCTGATCATTCCCATCATCACCGGCATGGGCATTAACTTTGCCATCACCATCGGTGCCATGGCAGCCCAGGTGGGCATGCTGCTGGCCATCAACTGGTCCATCACCGGCATCACTGGCATCCTGGTCTCAGCGCTGATCACCGTGCCCCTGGCGGGCCTGTTCGGCTTCCTGATTGGCTCTTTGCTCAACAAAATGAAGGGGCAGGAAACCATTGGCTCCCTCATCCTGGGCTACTTCGCCAACGGCGCTTATCAGCTGCTGTTCCTGTTTGTGTTTGGCATGATTATCCCGCTGAACACCAAGGTGACCATCGTGGGCGCCACCGGTGTGAGAAACACGCTGGACCTGACCATTAACCAGCTCCAGGGCGCTGTGGACAGCGTGCTGCGCATCCATTTCAGCACGGCGCTGTACATTGTCAGCGGCCTGATTGTGGTGGCGGGGCTCTTCCTCTTCCTGACCAAGCGCATGAGCCAGAAGCGCTTCATCACCCTGGCGGGCCTGGCCCTCCTCTCGGTGGGCGTCTATCTGCTGCCCTTTGTGCGGCCGCACTTTGCCAATGTGCATGTGCCGGTGGTCACCTTCATCCTGGTGGGGCTTCTGTGCCTGTTTAACGCCGGCATCATGAAAACCCGCCTGGGCCAGCAGTTCAGGGCCGTGGGGCAAAGCCGCACGGTGGCCAACGCCGCTGGCATCAACGTGAACCGGGTGCGGCTGATTGCCATCATCATCTCCACCGTCTTTG
>CAZSSU010000055.1:0-10500 GCA_964609415.1 uncultured Christensenella sp.
GCGTGCTCATAACAGGGGGTACCGTCAAAGTGCCTCAGCCCCACCTCATCCCGGGGGAAGTGGGCAGGCACCCAATCCAGGATCACGCCAATGCCCGCCTGGTGCATCCGGTCCACAAAGGCCATGAAGCCCTTGGGGGTACCATAGCGCGCGGTGGGCGCGTAAAACCCGGTTACCTGGTAGCCCCAGGACATATCCAGCGGGTGCTCCATCACCGGAAGCAGCTCCACATGGGTGTAGCCCATTTCCTCAATATATGGGATCAGCTGATCAGCAATTTCATCATAGCTGAGCATGCGGCCGTTTTCTCCCCGCCGCCAGGAGCCCAGATGCAGCTCATAAATATTGATGGGGCTGGCATATGGGTTCCAGCGCTTGCGCCGCTCCATCCAGGCCTCATCATTCCAGGCATAGCCCTCCAGGTCATACAGGAGGCTGGCGGTGTTGGGCCGGAGTTCGCTGGCAAAGGCATAGGGGTCCGCCTTCAGATGCCACTGGCCGTCGGCCCCTTTGACGGCGTACTTGTAGCTGCGCAGCTTTTCCCGGGCGCCTTCGTAATTGAAGCGCCGGGGATCGGCTTCCGGGGTGAAGAGCACCTCAGGCAGGCGAAGCTCCCAGGTGCCATCGAACTGCTTTTCCATGGGGTACTTGGTATAGTCCCAGAAACAGAACTCGCCAGTCACACTCACCTGCTGGGCATTGGGCGCCCAGACAGTGAAATGCCAGCAGTCCTCTTCCTGCCAGACGGGGTGGGCGCCAAACATGCGGTAGGCATGACGACAAGACCCTTGATGGAACTCCTGCCGCTGCGCGTCCCCCAAAGGCTGATAGCGCAAGTTGATTCCTCCCTTCAAGAGAAGATAAAAAGGCAACGGATCACGGTTTGAATCTCTATGCACAGTATAACATATGGAACTATCTGGCGCAACGGGACGGGGCGGGCGGACAGTTTATCCATCCTACTGTAATCGCTCATGGTCTTATCCCCGCGCAATGATTGACAATTCATGCCTTCGTCTATAAACTATGCACTGATGAATGCGCCATTTTTTGTTGTCAATTCTGGCAGGATGATTAAGGGGGCAAAACGTTTTGAGTATTTATAATGTGTTTTCGCTGATGGGCGGGCTGGCCTTCTTTCTTTTTGGCATGCAGCTCATGGGAGAATCCCTGGAAAAACGCGCCGGTGCGCGTTTAAAGCCTATCCTGGAGCAACTCACCAGCAGCCCCATCAAGGGGGTCATCCTGGGGGCTGGCGTCACCGCCATCATCCAGTCATCCTCAGCCACCACCGTCATGATCGTGGGCTTTGTTAACTCCGGCATCATGGTGCTAAGACAAGCCATCAGCGTGGTGATGGGCGCCAACATCGGCACCACCATCACCGCCTGGATCCTCTCCCTATCCGGCATCCAGAGCAGCAACTTCTGGGTTTCCCTCTTTAAGCCCAGCACCTTTTCCCCGCTTCTGGCCTTTGCCGGCATTGTGATGTTGTTTTTCTCGAAGCGTAAAAAAGACCTGGCCGGCATTCTAATCGGCTTTGCTATCCTGATGTTTGGCATGGATACCATGTCAGACTCGGTCAGCGGGCTCTCCCAGGACCAGGGCTTCATCAGCCTCATCACCCTGTTTTCCAATCCCGTCTTCGGCGTGGCAGTAGGTGCCATTGTCACTGCCATTTTACAAAGCTCCTCCGCTTCCGTCGGTATTTTGCAGGCGCTGGCTAACACCGGGGTTATCAGTTTTGCCTCCGCCATCCCCATCATCATGGGCCAGAACATCGGCACCTGTGTGACGGCTATCATCTCCTCCATTGGCGCCAACACCAACGCCAAGCGCGTGGCCGCGGTTCACCTGTCCTTTAACCTCATCGGTACCCTGCTCTTCCTGCCGCTGTTTTACCTGCTCAGCTGGATTTTCCAGTTCAGTTTTGTCGACCAGACAGCCACCGCTCTGGGCATTGCCATTATCCATACCGTGTTCAATGTGTTTACCGTGACTGTGCTTTTCCCCTTCATCGGGCAGCTGGAGCAGTTGGCCATCCGTGTGGTGAGGGGTGACAAACGGGGTGAGCGCTTTGAGGTGCTGGATGAAAGGCTATTGGCCACCCCCTCCATCGCCGTCTCACAGTGCCGCAAGCTCACCAACGAAATGGCCGTGCTGGCCCAGGATGCCTTCCTGGATGCCATGAGCCTGCTGGACAGCTTTGATGTCAAGAAAGCCGAGTCCATCACCGAAGCGGAAAACCAGATTGACCTGTATGAGGACAAGCTGGGCGAGTATCTGGTGAAAATCGGCACCCACAAGCTGTCTGACCGGGACGGCCAGGCGGTGTCCATGCTGCTGCACATCATCGGCGACTTTGAGCGTATCAGCGACCATGCGGTGAACCTGATGGAGGTGGCGGACGAAATTCACGCCAAGCGCATCCAATTCTCCCCCGCCGCCCAGTATGAAACCGGCGTCATGCGGGAGGCTGTAGCCGACTGCCTCAAAATAACCGTATCGTCCTTTATCAACAATGACCTGGCTCTGGCCGAGCAGGTGGAGCCGCTGGAGCAGGTGGTGGATGGGCTGCGCAGCAGCATCAAGGCCGCCCACATCGACCGGCTGAAAACCGGCTTTTGCACCATTGAACTGGGCTTTGTGCTGTCAGATCTGCTTACCAACCTGGAACGAGTCAGTGACCATTGCTCCAACATTGCCGCCAGCGTGGTGGAGATTGAGCGCCACGGCAGCGTGGATGCCCATGAGTATGTGCGCTCCCTCGCACAGGGGGAAGCCGCCAAGGGCTTCCAGCAGAAATACCAGATATTTGCAGATAAATATAAGCTGGATTACCCGGATGACCTGGAAAGCCCGGGCCCGGCGCTGCCTGATGACCCCATCATGATGAGGTAATATGGCCCGCCAGCAAAGCATCTTCGCCCCCAGACGCCGCAAAAAGCGTTATGGCTGCCTGACGGTCATCTTTCTGTTTTTGATTGCCCTGGGTATGCTGGTGGGCATCAACAGCCTGGCCAACCGCTTTGTAAAACTGGCTGTGCAGCCCATCACCCTGCCGGAATTGCCCCGGAAGCTGGAGGGCTACACCATCCTGCATCTGAGCGACCTGAACGCCGCCACCCTGGGCAAAGACCATGAGCATCTGAAAAAAGCCCTGGCGCTGGAAAGCTATCAGGCTGTTTGCCTGACCGGGGACATGGTGGGCAAAACCGGCAACGCAGGCCCATTGCTTGCCATCCTTGACATGATTGGCGGCAAGGTGCCAGTGTTTTTGATAGCAGGCGCCGGGGACCCGCCTCCCTTGATTTCAAGCCCCCATGGGGACAGCGAGGTGCTGGCCCCTTATATCCGCCAGGCCCAGGCCAAAGGCGCTGTTTACCTGAGCAAGCCCCAGTTGCTGGAGGTGGAAGGGGAGCGGCTGTGGTTCTGGCCGGCTGACTTGTTTGAGCTGGATTTGGAGAGCGCCAGAAGCGCTTACAGCGACCGGGTCACCCGCCTCAAAGCCTCAGAAAATCCCTATTCCCCGGAGAACGGCGCACAGCTGCGCCTGGCGGAATACCAGCAGAAAATGGTGGAAGTGGCCATCAGCGCCAAAGCCCACATGAAAGCCGGGGACACCGTGATTGCCCTCAGGCATCACGCGCCGGATGCAGCGCTATTAAGCGAGCTGCGCCAGGGGGCGGAGGCCAGCGGGGCCATCCTGCCCCAGGTGTACCTGAGTGGGCAGTTCAACGGCGGTCAAATCCGCCTGCCCTTCCTTGGGCCGGTCTACATCCCGCCCCAGGGCGATGGCCGGGGCGGCTGGTTTCCTGGGGATGAGGGTTTCACCGGACTCACCGTCTACAAAGGCCAGGCCGTATACATCAGCCCTGGCCTGGGGGTTTCCAGCTATTACCCCTTCCCCCTCCGGTTTTTCAACCGTCCCACCGCCACCCTCATCCGCCTGACACGGCGTCTGAGCCGATAGGAGGCGCCCTTTGCAGTATAAAGCGTTATTTTACAACCGGGAATTAAGCTGGCTTCATTTCAACGCCCGCGTGCTTTCAGAGGGCATGAACAAGGATAACCCCCTCCTTGAGCGGGCTAAGTTCCTGTCCATTGTCTCCAGCAACCTGGATGAGTTTTTTATGGTGCGGGTAGGGAAGCTTGAGCGTAAAATCGATGCGGGAATCAAGCGCCCGGACCCGGCTGGCCTCATCCCAGCGGTGCAGTTGAAGCTGATCCGCAAGGCCGTTCACAGCCAGGTTAAACGCCAATATCACACCTTAAACCACGATATGCTCCCCGCCTTGCGCCGGGAGGGCTTGTGGCTGCTCTCCCCGGAGGAACTCAGCCGGGAGCAGCGAATTTGGCTGCAGCAGTATTTCTCTTCTGAGGTGCTGCCCATCCTCACCCCCCGCACCATCAACCTTCAGCAGCCCTTCCCCATCCTCACCGCCAAAGCCATTTACATCGCTGTCCTGCTCCAGTCTGACAAGGGCGGCTTGCCCCAGCTGGCCCTGGTGCCAGTGCCCCGGACACTCAAGCGCGTGGTCACCCTGCCCATGGGCGGGGGCATTTCACGGGGAATTCTGCTGGAAGAGGTCATCATGATGTTCCTGCCTGCCCTCTTCATCCATCAGACACCCCTGGCCCAGATGCCCTTGCGCATCACCCGCAACACGGATTTCCTCATCAACCTGGATGATATGGATAACCTGCTGGCCGAGATGAGCAAAAATGTGAAGCGCCGCTCCTACGGCAAAATTGTGCGGCTGGAGGTGCCTGCCCGGGCCAATAAAAAGCTGCTGGACACGCTGCAAAAACACCTGGAGGTGCCTGAAAGTGCCACCATCCGGGTGGATGGGCCGCTGGACTTGCGCTTTTTCATGCGCCAGCTCTGTTCCCTCCCTGGATTTGATGCGCTGCGTTATACCCCATATACGCCCCGGGTGCACCCCAGGCTGCTGGCCAAGGAGTCCATCTTCCGTACCATCCGGGGCGGGGATCTGTTTTTCCATCATCCCTATGACAGCTTTGACCCAGTGGTGCGTCTGGTGTCAGAAGCGGCGGCAGACCCCAATGTGCTGGCCATTAAGCAAACCTTATACCGGGTTTCTTCCCACAGCCCGCTCATTGACGCCTTAGCCCGCGCCGCGCAAAACGGCAAGCAGGTGACGGTGCTCATCGAAGTGCGTGCCCGCTTTGACGAGGAGCACAACATCGCCTGGAGCAAAGCCCTGGAAAAAGCGGGCTGCCATGTGCTTTACGGCGTGCCCCGCTGGAAAACCCACTCCAAGGTGACCCTGGTGGTACGCCGGGAGCCCGATGGCCTGCGCTATTATGTGCATGTGGGCACCGGCAACTATAACGACGTCACCGCCAAAATATATACCGACATGGGCATCATGACCTGTGACCGGCAGATGGGCGAGGATGCAGGGGCCTTTTTCAACCTCATCACCGGCTATAACTACACCTACCCCATGCGGGAGCTGATCGCCTCCCCCTATTCCCTCCGGCAAGAAATCCTCATGCGCGTGAGGAGGGAGGAGGCCAATGCCAAGCGGGGCCTCCCCTCCGGCATCATGATGAAGATGAACTCCTTTTGTGACCCGGAGATGATCACTGCCATCCTCACCGCCGCTGATGCCGGCGTGAAAGTGCGCATGATGATCCGGGGCATCTGCACCCTCCGCTACCGGGAGCATGAAAACCTGGAAATATATAGCACCGTAGGCCGCTTTTTGGAGCATCCCCGCGTCTATGTGTTTGAAAACGCCGGGGATCAGGAGGTTTTCCTGTCCTCTGCTGATATGATGCCCCGGAACCTGAACAAGCGGGTGGAATTGACAGCCCCTGTAAAAGACAAGAAAATCGCCAGCCAGATCATTGATATTCTGGAACTGGGCTTTATGGACAACCGCAAAGCCTGGCACCTGGTGGAGGGCAACCATTACGAGCGGGTCAGCCGGCGGGAGCCTGCCATCAACGCCCAGGAGGAGCTGATCCTCTCCCCCAACCCACTGCTTGACAGGAAAATTGCTCTCCGCTATGATAAGCCTGCGATGAACGGGAAAAACGCCTGAGAAGAGATGCCAAGAGAGGGTGCGCCAAGGCTGGAAGCGCGCCTGCACCGCAGCCAGGCAGTGCCCCCGGGAGCAGATGGCCTGAAAGCATTTAGGGCTGTCCGTGTGGCCGCGTTAAGGCCTTTGAGCGGGAGGGCCCATCGCTTTCCCACCAGAGTGGAACCACGGCAGGCAGCCGTCTCTGACAGAGACAGCTGCCCCTTCGTTTAGAAAGGATGAAGTGTATGCGCATTTATAACAGCCAAACCAGGAAAAAGGAGGATTTCGTTCCTCTGAAGGAAGGGAAGGCCGGGGTCTATTGCTGCGGCCCCACGGTGTATGATTACTTCCACATTGGCAACGCCCGCCCCTTCATCATGTTTGACCTTTTGCGCCGTGTGCTCAAGCGACAGGGCTATGAGGTCACTTTTGTGCAGAACTTCACCGACATTGACGACAAGATGATCCAGCGCGCAAACCGCGAGGGCATCAGCGTCAAAGCGCTGGGCGACCATTTTATCGCGGAATATTTTAAAGATGCCCAGGCCCTGGGCGTGGAAGCCGCTGATGTGCACCCCCGGGCCACCGAGCATATTCCCCAGATCATCCACATCATTGAAGAGCTGATTGAAAAAGGCCTGGCTTATGAGCAGGATGGGGATGTGTACTACAGCACGGCAGCATTCCCTGAATATGGCAAGCTGTCCGGCCAGGACATGGAGGAGTTAGAGGAGGGCGCCCGCGTCAGCGTAGATGAAGACAAGCGCTCCCCCATTGATTTCGCCCTGTGGAAGGCCGAAAAGCCCGGCGAACCCAGCTGGGAGAGTCCCTGGGGAAAAGGCCGCCCCGGCTGGCACATTGAGTGCAGCGCCATGAGCATGGAATATCTGGGCGACACCATCGACATCCACTGCGGCGGTCAGGACCTGATCTTCCCCCACCACGAAAATGAGGTTGCCCAGAGCGAGGGCGCCACGGGCCATCCCTTTGTGCGATACTGGATGCACAATGGCTTTCTGAACATCGACAGCCAAAAAATGTCAAAATCCCTGGGCAATTTCTTTACCGTGCGGGATATTCTCAAGGAGTATGACGCTGAGGATGTGCGCATGTTCATGCTCTCCGCCCATTACAGAAGCCCGCTGAACTTCAGCCGGGAAATGATGGAGCAGGCTCACGCCTCCCTCACCCGCCTCTACACCGCCCGGGACCATCTGGCTTTCCTGATGGATAAGGCCCAGGACAAGCCATTAAGCGCTGCTGATGAAGCCTTCATTCAAGGGGCAAAAGATTGCCTGGCCCGCTTTGACGCGGCCATGGCTGATGACCTGAACAGTGCCGAGGCCATGGGCGCCCTGTTTGAACTGGTTTACAATGTCAACACCAGCCTGAACGAATCAAGCGCCAGGGCAGCCGTCCAGGCCGCCTGGGACAGCTTGCACGAGGCCACCGACCTGCTGGGCTTGCTCAAAAAGAAGCAGGGTGAGCTGCCCGAGGAAGTGCGCCAATTGGCCGATGCCCGCGTCCAGGCCCGGAAGGACAAAAACTGGGCGCAGAGCGACGCCCTGCGCCAGCAACTAATCGAGCTGGGCTATGTGGTGGAAGACACCGCACAGGGCCAGAAAGTGCGCAAAGCCCTGTGAAGAATGCCCGAAAAGCGGCCGGCCTCATGATGCTGGCCGCTTGCCTTTTGCTGGCAGGCTATGTGCTCATTTCAATAGCGTCTGAACAGCTAAAGGTCAATCAGCTGCACCGATTTAAAGCGGCTACCATGCCACTTCCCCAGGCTGTTGCCCAGCCCCTCTCCGGCAATCCCCAGGGCCTCAACCTGAACGCCGCCACCCAGGAAGAACTCATAACCCTCCCTGGCATCAGCGCCAGCCTGGCAGATGCCATCATCGCCCAGCGCGAGGTGCGCCCTTTCAGCTTTGTGGAAGACCTGAAGGTCATCAAAGGCATCGGTGACAAGCGGGTGGAGGCACTGCGGGAGGTGGCGTATGTGGGGCCAAGCGCACTTGAGGATTAGCTCTGGAAAAAGGATGACATGAATGATCGAAATTGAGCACATCCCTATAGAGAGAATCGACGAATTTTGGACTATGCACATCAACTATCTGGTGGATGATGACATTATCTCCGATGAAGAGGACGTTGACTACTTTTCAGGGCATGAATACCGTGATGCGCTGATAAACCATATGCTTCGTGATTCTGACAAGCAGCATATGGTGTATTTTGTCAGAAATGGAACCAGGATAGGCGCGGCTTCCTACTGCACCTATCAAAGTGAAGATGGCAAATGCTTTATTCTGGACTTTTGGGTGTTCCCGGAATTCAGAGGCAATGGAACCGGGCACCGATGCTTTGATGCCTTACAGCGGCATACACAAGCAGATGGCGCGATCTACTACGAGCTTAACAGCGTGAAAGATAACGCCATCAGATTTTGGCAGTCAATCGGATTTGTTGACCATGGTGTTGACGAGTATGGTATGCCTCTCTTTATCAAAAGATAGCATATAGACTATCTGCTTTGCCCCTCAATCCTCAGCATGCCCTGCACCCTGGCCACCGCCGGGTCAAGGGCTTTGAGCGCTGCCCGCAGGTCCTTTTCCCGAGCCTGGTGGGTGAGGATCACAATGGGCACGCGCTCATTGCCTTCGGTGTGACGCTGCACCACCGCCTCGATGCTCACCTGATGCTCGCCCAAACGGGTGGCGATATGCCCCAGGACACCTGGCTGGTTGAGCGCTTCAAAGCGCAAATAATAGGCACAGCGCCAGTTGTCCTCCAGCCGCAGGCTGGGCGGAAGATTCGCCCTGTGTTCAAAGCTGGGGATGCTGTGGCGCTCCTGCTTGGCCGCAAAGAGCAGGTCACTCACCACGGCACCCGCCGTTGGCGCGCTCCCAGCACCCCGACCATAAAGCATCATGTCGCCAGCCGCACTCCCATGCAGGAATACCGCGTTAAACGCCCCATGCACGCTGGCTAAGGGATGTTTTGAGGGCACCAGCGTGGGATGCACCCGCACATCCACGCTGTCACCTGCGCGCTTGGCAATTGCCAGCAGCTTCAGCGTATAGCCCAATTCCTTGGCGAATGCCACATCCGCCAATGCCACCTGGCCAATGCCCTCCCGGTGGATGGCCTCATAGGGCACCCGGGCATGGAATGCCAGGGAACTTAACACCGACAGTTTATACGCCGCGTCAAAGCCATCCACATCACTCGCCGGGTCAGGCTCGGCCAGCCCCAGGGCCTGGGCTTCTGACAGCACCTCTTGATAACTGCGGCCGCTTTCATCCATCTGGCTTAGAATATAGTTGGTGGTCCCATTCACAATGCCCATCAGGGTATCCACCCGGTTCCCCTGGAGGGAACTGGTCAGCGTGCGGATAATCGGAATCGCAGCACACACCGCCGCCTCAAAATACAGCCCCGTGTACCCCGCCTGAGCCGCCGCAAACAGACGATGCCAGCCCAGGGCCACCGCCATCTTATTGGCTGTCACCACCGTCTTCCCCATCTCTAGCGCCTGGCACAGATAATCAAGCGCTGGCTGCTCGCCCCCCATAAACTCAAGCAGCACGCTGATCTCAGGGTCTTCAATCACCAGGCGGGCGTCGCTTGTCATCAGCTCCCTTGGGATATCCACTTCCCGCTTCTTCCCCAAATCCCGCACCAACACGCGTTTCACACGGATTTCCAAGCCCTCCCGGTGGGCAATCTCCCCTTTCATCTGCTCCAGCAGTTGCCACACGCCGCAGCCAATGCCGCCACAGCCCAGAAAGCCGATGGTGATGGTTTTCATGGAACCTCCTTGATGTAGGGATAACACTTGGGGATTTCATTTGTGAAATCCCCAAACCCTTCAGAGTTTTGTTATTCTATCAAATATTGATCCGTAATACTGCTTGGTTTTGTATTTGTATCGTTTTTTGAAAACAGGAGCAGGTTCGGTTGTTAGTTCTTTTATTATCGTTTCAATAAGCTACCATCTTGAAATGTAAAAATACCTGTCCACAAATAACTCCACTCATCCCTTGGACGATGTGAAACAACGACCACTGTTTGATCAAGATTAAGAAAAAAACGTATAATCAGGTCTTCATTTTCTTTATCTAATGAGGCAGTGGACTCATCAAGTAAATAAACTTGAGCCGGGCTCACCAGCGCTCTTGCTAGGCAAATCCGCTGTTTTTCACCCCCTGACAATTCATCAATGCTGCTCTGGTCGAACGAATCATTGCAGAAGCGGGCATCCAATTCTGTCAAGTTCATCTGCCTGATTATATCTTGATAGGCGTCTTCCGGTAAATGTCTGTCCAATAGGATATTCTCTTTGAGCGACAAATGAAACAAGTGGGGCTCCTGGGGAATAAGCGAAACCGTTGCAGTCACGGCAGTCTGGTCAATGTCCCCGATACGCTGCTTATTGAGGAGCACT